>DHRN01000103.1:124739-124932 GCA_002411175.1 Anaerolineaceae bacterium UBA5311
CACGAAGTGGTGGATGAGGTCTGTATTGAGACTACTTTTCCCTCACCCCCGCTACGCGTACCCTCTCCCAGGAGAGGGCTGGATGCAGACAGCGGGGAACAGTGGTTTACCTTGCCTTCTCGTTTGGAGAAGGGGGACCACGAAGTGGTGGATGAGGTCTGTGTTGAGTATACTTTTCCCTCACCCCCGCTTC
>DHRN01000043.1:0-5037 GCA_002411175.1 Anaerolineaceae bacterium UBA5311
CCTGCTCCCTGCTCCCGGCTCCCGGCTCCCCCTTTAAATCTAAACACATTCATATTGAGAATTGCTGCTTACGATAACCGGAACTTTACTTACGGGTAAGGTGTAGGTGTCTGATAAGGCGCCTGTGTGGGATAGACCACGTTCGGCAGGGTCGGTGTCGGGGCAATGGGGACAACTGGCGTTGGGTTAACCAACATATCTTCAACACTCAAACCCTCATCAACGGGCATTGTCGAGACCTCATCAACATATTCAATCCCAGGGCGGCAAGCTGGCTGCAGATTGTATGATACATTTTCCCAGGTAAGCGTATTCCCGTTATTGATGGTTCTCTGGATAGCGTTGCCCAGGCAGCCCACACCGCTGGTGTAATTCAGGAGGGTGAACTTCCATAAATCTTCATAACTGACCACCTGCCCTGGCTGCTTGCCGGTATTGTTATAAACGATCTGGCGCACTTGCTCACAATTCGCCAGGATGCTGCGCGCGAATATGCTAATGCTGAAATTCGCCTGAACCAGGTCAATCCCCACAGGACAATCAGGGCAGGCAGCATTGACCTTCTGAACCAGCGCTCCACGCAGCATCTCTTGCTGATCTATATCAAGGTTGCCGAATCCACGCTGACAGGTGCCCTCACTCAGGATCAGAGGGCAAAACTGGCTGTAAAAACTTGGATTCCAGAGCAAAACCGCGTCCGCGCCGATATCACTTAGATGCCCCAGCCCAGCTTCGTACACTTTTTCATAAATCCCAGGCCAAAACTGGCTTTCGCGGCTAAAGATGTTCCTCATCAATTGAGCCGGCACTCCGGTCTGATTGGCAACCTGGATGATTTCTGCATTAAACTGATTTTGCCATTCCGCCACAACCGAGCCTGCTGCTTCCACGCCGCATGCGTTTGCGGCGCCATTGGTCTCCAAACCAGCGGAGGGGCAATCACCGGCATTTACCAACCCTTCCTGTATTAGCTTACCTGCCAGAAGGTAATAATCGTTATCCGTCTCCAGCTGTTCTGCCAATTGTGGTGTGCGCAGCCAGGCGGGCGGACCATCAATCGGCAGGAAAGCCTGCCAGATTTCTGAGCAAGTCGAGCGACCCTCACCCAGCCATTGGGAACTGAGCACGTCCACATAATAAGTCGGCATGTCAGCCGAGGGATCATCCGGGTTGGCAAAGTCACCCCAGGGGATCACCCTGACCTGGGCTGTATACACATCGCTGGCATCGCCATAACTCGACTCTGCCCAAAATTCAACCTTAACCCCGTCCAGCCCGGTCGGATTCAAGGGTAAATCGCAGGCTCCACCCGGGCAGCTGAAACCCATACCATTGTATCGTCCGACAATCTGGATAATCTGTTCATTCGGTAAAGGTTCGTAGGCATTAAAGCGCAAATAGGGCAAGCTGGTACAGTTATTCTGCCCTGGTTGCTTATTGCAGCCCGAGATGGAAACGTACACTTCGGGAGAAGGCAAGTTGACTTCAACCTGTCGCCGCATTGGTGTGACATTCGCCAGGTGCAAATACAAGCCGCTGCATTCCTGGTTAAAATCACATGGTTTGGTGTCCATCCATTGTTTTTGGATCGTTGAACCACAATAATAGAGCACCTCACCCGAATCTGGCCAGGATTCACTCTCGGTGTAAACCTGGCAAACTACTGTGGAAGATTTCCACGAGAGCAGCCACCATTCATATAAGGTGTAATCCGCATCGATTTTGATCGTGCGTTTTCGTTCGGAGAAGAGGGTCGTAGCGGATTCCGCCGGTGAAATACTAAGAAAGCCCAGCAACATTGCAAAGATCACAAAGACCCTCAGAATATTATTGAACTTTTTTGTGTTTCGTTTCATCTTTTCTCGCAGCTACCGATCATGGGTAGACTGGTGTCTCGGTAAAGAATGACGCCGTCGGGTACGGATATGGCCCATCCGGCGTGGGGGTCGGTCGGGGAGTCTGCGTCGCTACCGGGGTCCGGGTTGGCGTCGATGACGGCAGCGGGGTTTGCCCTGGTGGAACCGGCGTCGAAGTAGCCTGCCCCGGCTGGGTGGCAAGAGCTGTTGAGGTATGGGTTGGCTGATTGATCAATGTTTGCAAAGCATCATAAGTACGCGTCAATCCAATCACCTCCGTAAGCTGCATCTCATAAGTAAGCACAACCGCGTTTAATGCTGAAGGCTCCTTGATCGCATCCACAGCCTGATCTACTACCTGGCTTATTTTACCCTCCCTGGGCAATAAAACACTCGTTCTCGTCAGGTCAGGCAGTTCCCAACCCTCAAGTTCTGCCCAACCGAGGACAAAGCTTTTCACCCGGTCCGGATCACCCAACCGTAATGCCAAAGGGATACGCAGCAACAAATCCATCAAGCTGATGTCAGTATCCAGATTTTGGTCATAAGAAGCGTACATGATCGGCAATCGGGCAAGCCGACCCAGCTGTACTAATTTTGTAAAGAGCAGTTGCAGCACTTGCTGCTGGCGTCTGGTTTGTTGAACCTCATCATCGCCTTTGTATGAGACGTAACATAAAGCCTTCTCCCCATTCATGCTGTGCAGCCCGGCGGGCAGACCTCCACAGTCATCGCGGATCGGCGTAATCACGCTCACTTCGATTCCGCCCAGGTCATCAACCAGCCAGGTAAACTCGGTTTCATGAGCCACCACGAAACGGTCTGGTCGCAGCCCGAAATTGTAAACCAAGGTATCACTTACCAGCTTCATCCCTCCAAGAGGGTATGCAGTGTTGATACGACCCATGCCTTGCCCTGGCAGATAGACAAACGTACTGCCCGGGATTGAGATAATGCTTGCTTTCGAGAGGCGTTCGTTCACCAACACAAGGTGGATGGCATTGGTACGTCCCCTGGTGGGCTTTTCGTCCTCAGCCCCCATCAACAGCCAAACTTTCGTGCCTTCCGGCAAAATCACCCGCTCTGCCACCAACGGCGCAGGGGTAGGATTAGTTTCATTAGGAACGTCGAACCTCGGCCAGGGCAATTCCGTGGGCGTGGGGGTTGGGGTGAAAGTCGGTCGCAGGTTGGGGGTGCCATTTTCGCCGGACGCAGCCTGGGCTTGTGAGGCAGCCGGGCGCCCACCAAAACTACAGCCGGCAATCAGAACCATGCACGCAAGCAAAGAGGCGGCACGCACAATCAACCGGTAAAATTCGATTGGTAAAGTTCGCTTTGTTTCCATAGCATTACTTCGGCGTGTTTTCTACACCCCGTAAGGATAAAAATTATAGCATAGCATGGAGAAATCAAGTTAGAGGCTAAACACAAAATTAAGGCAAGCAACAATCTTAATTATTGGGGTGGAGGGTTGTTAAAAAATCAAACCGCCATAAGAATGAGGGCGATAGTAAAGATCGCATTCACCAAAATCGTCCATCCCCAGATTAGGTTGCGAACATTTGCGGCAACACGGTCCTGCAGGTAGAGCAACAGCCCCACAAAGGTATTGATCAAGCCAAATAAGGTTCCAATTAGTGCCAGCAGCAGAGCCCGTGATGCCGGGACACGCTCCATACTCACCCAAACGATCTGCTCCCTGGAGAGACCGATGGTCATTGCCGCTATAAGCAACAACGCCAGGCTGATTATTCCGGCTATCAGCATGCGTTTTGCCCATCGGTCTGCCCAGACACGCTGCCAGAGCATGGTCAGATTCTCTGATTCCGGTTCGAACTGCTTCAGGCTCCCCAGCTGGTTAATCTGGTCGAATCTCTCGCAGAAGATCCGGGCGTTTTCAGGCGATATGACCAAATATTGGTTTCCCCGTTTGATCAGGACCATTTGTTCTGGTGAGGTGGCAACGAACAGGGTTTGACCTAATCCGTTGATCCTTTTTTCACCGTAATAAGCGCTTTTCAGAAACGTGACCCCTAACGGCAGCTGTGTTTCAAACTCGCTGACCGGGTTGACCCAGTCGATTTGTCCGATTGGCAGCAATTCCCGGCGCAGTCCCCAGCTAATTTCAAGCGCATCCCGACTGAGCAAATAGACCGTGCTTAATACAACAAAGATCCGATAGATGACCAGGAAAAGAGGCAGCAGCAGTAAAATCCCCGCAGCCATGAGCAGAATAGCCAGGGTGTTTTGGCGGGTCATCGAGCCGATTATCAGCATCCCGAGGATTAGCAGAACCAAAACGAAAGCGGCTAATCCATTCAGGATCAGGCTTTTTTGCCTGGGTGGAAAATATTCATCAGTCATTAACAGAATTATACATGCTCACAAAAAAGACCCGGGTGATGATCCGGGTCCTGCTATTAAACAAACTGTCTGTTCAGACTTTGTATTCAGCGCCCCTGTGGAGGGCTTCGATATTCATAGGGACAAATTTCTTCAACCGGTCGGAAGTATTCGTTTCCAGGGCGCGTTCCAGGGCGCCTTCCGGCAGTGCCTTCATGTTAGCTTCCAGGGCGCCAAGTAAAACAATATTTGCCGCGCGTTCGTTGCCTAAGTCCCGTGCGATACTATTGGCAGGGATCATCAGCCAATGGATGTCTTCGCGGGTGGGCTCACGATTAACCATCGATTCGTTGACGATCAGGTAACCGCCTGGCGCAACCAAAGATTCATACTTATCCAAAGATGGCAGGTTGAGGGCGATCACAGCCCGGGGATGCAGCGCACTCGGTGAACCGATCTCTTCATCAGAGATTACGACCGTGCAGTTGGCTGTCCCGCCGCGCATTTCAGGTCCGTAAGAAGGTATCCAGGTGACATGTTTGCCTTCGTCCATCGCCGCGTAAGCATAAACCTGTCCGGCATAGAGTGTGCCTTGACCACCAAATCCAGAGATGATTACTTCTGATTGCATCGTTTAGCCTCCTTTAGCCATATCTGAAACGGCTGGTGAAACTTTGAAATCGCCGATCGGGTATTGGGGGATCATATATTCTTTCAACCAATCCCTGCTTTTCACGGGTGTCAGACCCCAGTTGGTTGGGCAGGTTGAAAGCAATTCAATGAACGAAAAACCCATGCCTTGTTTCTGCACTTCGAAAGCGGTCCGTATGGCTTTTTT
>DHRN01000043.1:5406-31096 GCA_002411175.1 Anaerolineaceae bacterium UBA5311
TCGGGCAATGTGCGTTTGATACCGGTTGCCATTGCAGGGGCACGACCGTGCGCGGCTTCAACGAAGTCAAAGTCAAAGTAGTTATAAGCAAACACCGAACAACCAACCGGAGCTACACCGATTGTATTCTTCAGTTCGTCCATCTCTTCCAAAACTTCAGCGATCAGGCGATGTGCCACACCGTGTGTACAACCCGGGCAATAGTGGGTGGTCGCGTCGGTGAACCCAAGCGGGCGATCGTAAATCAACTTAACATTTGTATCAACCATCTCACGCTCCTGTTCCAACTAATTCGCGCATCTTCGCCAGCCAGGCAGCACGCGCATCCCGGTTGACATCGTGATCGCCGGTAATCATCTCTTCGATGGCGGCGTCGATCTCATCCGGATAGGGCACCATACCGCCCATGCGACCATAAAAGTGTACTGGTGTGCGCCTGGAGACAATTGCCGAAACGTCATCCAGCATCTGACCGTTATTCATTTCGATTACCAGGATTCCCTTCTTGCCAGGCACGAGGCTGTCGAGTTCTTCCACCGGGAATGGTGAAACAGTGATTGGGCGCAGCAGTCCAACTTTGATTCCCTTTTCGCGGGCAGCTCTGACCGATGTCAGCGCGATCCTGCCGGCAGTGCCGAAACCGACAACCACATATTCCGCATCGTCGAGGTAATATCCCTTGTAGCGCACTTCGTTCTTCTCAATTTCTTGCCAGCGGGTCATCATTTTTACGTTGAAAACTTCCTGTACCGGTGGGCTGATGTTAATCGAAGTAAGCACTGCTCGTTCGCCATCGGGATGTTCAGCGCCAACTGCCCACGATGGGGCTTTGGTGCGAACAGGCGCGAATTCGGGTAGTTCGACCGGTTCCATCATCTGCCCAAGGTAACCATCCATCAGTAAGCAGACAACCATGCGGTATTTCTCTGCCAGGTCAAACGCCAGCCCGGTCAGGTCTACAGCTTCCTGGACCGAAGCGGGTGCGAGCACGATCAGATGATATTCACCATGTCCACCGCCGTGGACCATTTGGGTGTAGTCGGCTTGGGAGGGGGCGATATTGCCCAGACCCGGACCACCACGAACCACGTTTACGATCACAGCTGGCAGCTCAGTGCCGGCAATGTATGAAAGTCCTTCCTGCATCAGGCTGACGCCAGGGCTCGAGCTTGAGGTCATAGTCCGCAGACCTGTGCAGGCAGCGCCATAAACCATGTTGATCGCTCCGAGTTCGCTCTCAGCCTGGACAAAAGCTCTGCCGAGCTCCGGCATACGAGCAGAAAGATGTTCCAGCAGTTCAGTTTGCGGAGTGATGGGGTATCCGAAGTAGGAAACCAGCCCGACCCGCAGCGCGGTTTCAGCTACGGCGACATTTCCTTTAATCAGTTCGAGTGCCATTATTCACCATCTCCTTCTTTTACCGGTGGAGTGCCTTGATAAACCGTGATGGCTGCATCCGGGCAAACCACGGCGCAAATTCCACAGGCGATGCATTTCTCAGGATGCAGCATATAAGCGGGGTGATACCCCTTGGGGCTCAGCCGGGACATATCCAGCGCCAGAACGTGCGTGGGGCAGTCTGTAACGCAGATTTCACAGGCTTTGCAATACAAGTCGTTTATTTCTACCCATCCCTTAGCGGGCATGTAGTGCCTCCTTGATGTTGTTTTTTCCTGCCGATTGGGTGAGTCTGACAGGATGTCTGACCATAGTATAACGCAAAAGGAGCTTTGCTTCAGATTTTTGAATTTGGGGAATGGATTCCCAGCCAGATCCCATCATTGGTTAATGGGCAAGCCGGGAATGCTGGTTCACTGGCAAAATGAGCTTGCTTGTTTGCTGATCAAAGCCCAAACAGACCTTGGCTGGGGTAGGTTTGTTCAAGCAAGTTCAACATCTCTTGCTTAACCGCGAGGTTTAGCTTTCGAGGGTCCAGGGAAGGGTCAAGTTCATGGGGAAATTTCGCCTGTCCGATATCAATGTGCAGCGGTCTCTGCCAATGTGGTTTTTTCGATAGACGCTGCATGACAAACTGGGCTGTTATCGCAAATTGCTGCCTTCGTTTGGGGGTTGGTCCTAATTTCGCAAACCACGAATTCCAGGCTCGCTCAGTCACAATTCCACTCACCAATACCGGCAAAAGCTGTGTTTCGGGAACTTTATTGAGGAAAACACCGATGCTGTCAGACCAGTTTTGCACCGATTCTGCCGCGCCAGCCATCACAGCAGGATCTGGTTCCAGCAACCCTTTTGGAAAGATAATCACCGCGTTTTTGTCATTGAGCGCCTGGATGATCTCACGGATGGCTTCCAACTTAAAGGTTGAACCGGGTACGAGGGTAAGCATATGCCTGTTGATGTTGCCCAAAACTCTCATGAATCCTTTCTGCTGGGCAACGATTTTGACATCCTCTCGTTTTATACAGGCAATCACCCCGAGGATATCAATCAAACCCGGGTGATTTGCGACAACCAGCAATGGTCCGGTTTCGGGGACTGCTTCCTGGTTTGTGACCACAAGCCCTTCAGAAAAAGCGTAAGTAGCCCGAATAGCGGTTTCGTTAAGTGAGGCTTCCTCCAGCTGTTCGTCAATTCGCGCGAGTATCTCTGCCAACCAACCCGCGGGACCTGTGCCAAATCGGTCGATCAGCCAACTGATGATATTGCGGCTGCCTAAATTTGCCGAAGTTTTGATGTCTTCCAGCACGATTCTTCTCAGGCTTTGTTTTTTACTCAGATTCATTTGACTTTATTCTAAGCTGACAATAGCTTATATTGTTATTTTTGTACGTGATAAAAGGCAATTCTCAATATGGAATAATCTGTTTATTGTCTGTGGGTGCAGGGGACGGCGTGGCAGCCGTTCCGCGAGTAGCCGTAGGACGTAACGTCAGTACCAACGAAGTAGGCAAGGTTCTTGTTGGGAAAGGTTCAGATTCTTACGAAGTACACTATGTGTCACTTCGTTCAGAATGACAAAACCCAGTCCATATTCCCTGTTCCCTGTTTCCTATTCCCTTTTCGCGGTTGCCAAGCCGTCCCGTGAGTAGCCGTAGGGTAAGACGGCTTCGCCGGTACATGGACAAGCCGCGTTCTCTACGAAAAGATGGCTTTGCCGGTACAAACGTCTCGCCCTACGAAAAGATGGCTTTGCCGGTACAAACGTCTCGCCCTACGAATGATGGCTTCGCCGGAACGGGACAGGCTGCGTTCCCTACGAATGATGGCTTCGCCGGAACGGGACAAGCCGCGTTCCCTACGAAAAGATGGCTTTGCCGGAACGGGACAAGCCGCGTTCCCTACCAAAAGATGGCTTCGCCGGAACAAGCCCGAGCCGCCTTGAGTAGGGCAAGCTTTCGAAATGGGCCAATCACCTGTTTTCTCATTTTAGTGTCCAGAAAAACACGCTCTTACAAGTTGAAATCAGGCTAATGTTGGAATATGAGAAACCCAGGTACGAGCAGGACCGATCACCCATAAACCATCAACTGGCTGACGAACCACCAGGGAGCTTGTTTTTCGGTTCCGTTTGCCGCCGTCTCTAACGATCAATTTTGATTGGGTTTCTCTGGCAAGGGTCTTGCAACTACATACATGACACTATTTAATTTACTGAGCGCCAACCATGAAAAACCAAACCTACACATCCAGAGAAGAGCCGCCACGGCGAAAAAGCCAGTCAATGAAAATCTGGCTTCCCGCGCTATTGTTGTTGATTCTTGCTATCTTCTTAATCTTTTCAGAAAATAAGACGACTTCATCTAAAAGCGCTGCAATGCCCACAGCAGAACCCGGAACTCAAGATGCATTTGAACTGCTGCTCTACTCTCAATTGCCCGAACTGATCCAAGAAGCTGGTCAAACCAACTGGTCGTTGGACGAAGTGCAGTTCAACGACGACAACACCCAGGCATTGCTCTGGATGGCAGAAAGTGAAGAAAGTGGCTCCGATGTACTTGCCAGGGAACCCCAGATAGTACTGGCGCTGTGGGATTTTGACGATGGAAATTGGCATTTACACCTTGTGGAGGATGAGGATTTTAGCGTGGTTTTCCTAAACAGCGATTTCAAAGACCTCGAGATGGCTTCCCGTTTCTTCCCAAATGCCGACCCCAAGGCAAGCCCTGGGGTGGTTTATGGGGGTTATAAACTGCCCTGGAAAGCCGGTTTGGAAAAACGTATCACCTGGTCAGTTGCACACAGCTCGTGTAAACCGAAATATTATTGTACTTATGCTTTTGATTTTGCTGATGGGACCATGTTCGAAATTGTGGCGGCAAAATCAGGTTATGTCTATCATTGGCGCGACACCTGCTGGAATGGTGATTCGAACTGCACCAACAGCATCACCCTCGAAGACCGCAGTACTACCCCCTGGACCTACCAAATCTACCTGCACCTGGCAAATAACAGCATTCCATCAGCATTAAAGCAAGAGGGCACCTTCGTGCCCCAGGGCACAAAAATTGGTAATGCTGATGATACCGGTATAAGCACCGGACATCACCTGCATTTCATGGTAATTGAAGAATCGACCCTGGATAGCTGCAAAAATTATTGCTTTGGCAGGTCTGTGGATATCACATTCAGAGATGTGACCATCAACTGGCATGCCGGCACCCAGGGCGGTCGTCCCCGCCTTGAATCGGAAGCCAGTTGGTATGGTGGTCAGGGTCAGAGATATTATGTGAGCGGAAACGGCAAACTTGAGCTGCCTTATGAAATAATTCTCTTCCCCGTTTTCAAGGAATCGACAAAGTAAACCGTGGAATTGCCTTATAATCCCTTATCACAACCCTTTATAATTAGGGGTGGGATATTGTATGACTGAAAACACACCATTGACCTCGCGAGAGACGGAGATTCTTGCCCTGATCGCCGAAGGAAAGACAAATAAAGAAATCGCCGCCGATCTATTTATCAGTGTGAACACCGTCAAGGTTCACGTTTCCAACGTTTTCCAAAAAATTGGAGTTTCTTCCCGAACCGAGGCTACACTCTATGCGATTGAGAACGGAATTGTCCAATCTCCGGCAACGCTCACGCCTAATCAGAATAGTCCGACCATCGATTTTCCAGGGAGAACGCCTGAAGAAACTATTGTTGAAAAATCCGGCTGGTTGATGAAAAACTGGTGGATCATTCTGGGGGTTTTGGTTCTCATCTTTGCTATTACCCAGATAACCCAACCCTCGTTATCAATTTTGAGATCAACACCAACTCCAAACGCTTTCGTCGAAGCTCTGAACCAGAATCGGATGGAAGCCATACAACCCATGGCTCGATCCCGGATCGGTTTCGCTTCTGTAATCAACGAGGGTGAAATTTACATCATTGGGGGTAGATCTGATACAAGTACGCTAGGTTTGACAGAGAGGTATCTGATCGATTCTGACTCATGGGAATCGCTGCCCGAAAAACCAACTGCTGTGTCCGATGTCAATGCGGTTTACCTGCGGGGGTCTATTTATGTTCCCGGCGGCTTACTGGGTGACGGTTCTGTTACAGATGCCATGGAAGTGTTTATTATTAATGAAAACACGTGGGAAGTTCGAGCCTCTGTCCCTGAAAAAATCAGCAATTACGCCCTGGCGACATTCGAGGGGCAAATGTTCCTTTTCGGAGGCTGGAACGGCGCGGATGTGACAGATAAAGTTTTCCGATATGACCCATCCTTGGACGAGTGGTTCCCCTGTGCATCGATGCCTACGGCAAGAATGAATGCCAGCGCAGCTGTATTAGGAGGCAAGATTCTTGTTATTGGTGGTAGTGCTTCAGAAGATGAGCTTGCACGGAACGAGGGTTACCAAGCCAGTTTTGGCGTGGATGATGGCAGTGAATGGGAAAAGAACGATGACCTCCCGTTTGAATGCGGTTTTTGCAGCAGCAACAGCCTATCTGACCAGATGTTCGTAATCACAAATGAGAAAATCTGGCAATTTTCGCAAGGAACCCAGAAATGGTCGGAGATTCTGCTCAGTAAAACTCAACTGTTGCCCGCGCAAGTTCAGAGCGTAGTCAGTCCGGATGGATCACTTTATTTATTCGGAGGTGTCACTACAGAGGATGCCCTGGCTAACCTGGCGGTGAAGTACCGTGTGTTGTATACGATTTCTATTCCAAATGTAATCAATGAGTAAGCTTATTCACCAAGGTGGTTTCACTTATTCCGATACGCTTACATAAATCCTTCCATTCCTTCCAAGATCCTTGCGGAGGTAACCAAGGCATTAAGAGATGCCAGCGTATCCTTATTCGTGGGTGAAACCATCTATTAGACAAGATTGCCCACACATATTGGGAGACAACTTGCCCCGATCGCGCTGCGTATGGAGCTGCTCCCAGTCGCCCCGGAACCTTGCGGGGTTGTTGAACAAGATGGATATAAAAGACAAGGACAAATTGCCACGACCATCCAAATTGCATTTTAATGTCGAATGAAAGTTGGGCGGAAATACTGTCACTGAAGAAATAAAAAAAGAGGAGACCTAACGGCCTCCTCAATTACTAGTGAATCAGATTACTGAATGGCGATACCAGAGTAGTCTTCTGCAACGGATGCTGCACCAACACGGGATTGGACACGAACAATCACAGCCAGTTGAGAACCAGAAGGTCCTTCAACTACCGCTGAACCGCCGAAGGTACCATCGGTGTAGTAGCCAAATTCAGAAGCACCAACTTCGCCAGCATTGGAGTTAACTTTGCCGCCAGCGGGGATAGCGCCGAGGGTATCAGTTCCAACCAGGATACCAGCTTTGTCATAGTATTTGACAGTGACAGCACCATCAGCCAGATCGCCACCGACGTTCTGGATTGCAATGTATGCACGTTGGCGAGTACCATTAGCCCAACCAGAGGTAGTCCAGCGGACGTAGGGCAGTGCAACTTTTGCTGCGCCGCCGTTGAATCCGAGGAAAGCGGTGGAGAGACCGCCGCCAAAGACCTTGCCCATGGCAACGATGTCGCCATCAGCCGTGATCACAGCAGATCCAATATAGCCATCATCATTGACGTCACAGGCATTGAAGGATTCTTTGGCGCCAGCAGCCAGGGTCACAGGACCAGCAACCCCGCCATCGGCATATTCGACAGTGACTTCAACATCGCCACCGGTCGTATTCTGGACAGCATAGGAAGAGGTCTGAACACCGTTAAATTTACAAAGTGCGGAGGGCATGTAGATTTCGGTTGCGAATTCTGACGCACCTTCGAAAGCATATGCACCGGTTCCGGTGATATTGAGCTCAAGAGCGGAGGCGACCACAGGTCCGGTCGAATAAACCTGAAGCGAGCCATTGAAGCCAGCGGGGATTGCGCTCATAACGCCCAAGTCATAATACTTGGTTGCATGGGCAGGAATGCCTACTGTATTAACAGTGATCGGAGCTCCTGAAACAGGGACAAAGATTAATTCGAAATCAGCGGGCTCAGTTCCAACGTTCTGAACAGAAACGATGGTGTTAGCACCAAAAGTTGCCTTCAAAACAGTTGGGACCAACACATAGTCAGATCCGCTGGTGAAACCATTGGACATCGGGCGGACTGCTACACCACTGCCAGCTTTTGGAACCTGGACCAGGGTGGAGACAAGGGGCTGGTTGGAGGACATAACTGCGGAACCTTTGAAGCCATTCGCAATGTCACCAACAGAGCCAACATAGATTGAGGTACCTGCGAGGGGAGCTAATTCGGGCAAGGTAATCGGAATACCATTGGGATCAGCTTCACCGTAGAAAACCAGGTTAATGGTTGCAGGACCGGTACCAACATTTTGGTAAGTAACGGAAGTGGTAAACTGAGTGTTGTATGCGCCAGCTTGGGCGGAAGTGAAAACACCTCCCAAAAGCAGGGCGAGGACTAAAACGACACTTGCAAACTTGAATTTCATTTTACTTCTCCTATTAAGATATAATGTGCTTACGATGATATTTTAGGCTTTCTCTGGAAAAAAACAATAACCCTTTCGGATTATTTTGTTTGTAAAATGGTTTACAACAAACCAGAGGACAAAAAATATACTGGAATTTAACCGTGAAATGGATTTTTGATCTAATGAAAAAGAATTATCCCAGAATTTTCTTCCTGATTTTGACCATCACTGTCCTGGTTTTGGCAAGTTGTAAACCTGTGAACGAGGTCGCCCCGACTCAGGAGCCCACAACTGAACAACCTCTTCCCACCACAACGATTGTTGAGGATAATTTGCCGGTTATAATCTCGCCGGCTGCTGACAAAACAGCAGTTTGCGGGCGAATCGTCCATCCTGATGGCTCATCGCTTAATAATTTGAACGTCCGCTTGGCCGAAGTTTATTATGGTTCTCCTGGTTCTGAAGGAGCGTTTGTCCTGGACACTGCTTCCAGCCCCAGCGCGATGACGGATGAGCATGGCTACTTTTGTACAGCTGAAATAGCCGTTAGGGAATATGTATTTGTTATTGGCAACCCGGAAGAAAATTACGAAATTTACGCTGGCGAAGATGGGAAAGCGGTGGTTTTTTCTCCAGCTGCCGGCGAAGTTTTGGAGCTTGGAGATATTGTTACTGAACTTGACCCCGATCTTTAAATAAGAGTTCGTAAAGCGCCGCATGTTTTTTTGCAGCGTTTTCGATTGTCAAGCTACGTGCCCAGCTAAAAGCCTGGGCACTTATTTTTTCATACCGCTGGGGGTCTGCGAAGGCTTTCATAATTGTGTTCGCAAGGGCTTCAGTCGAAGCGGATTTGAAAAGCCAGCCAGTTTGCCCGTCATTGATTAGTTCGTTATTGCCAGATATATCGCTGGCAACCACCGGTACTCCCCGCGCCATGCTCTCAATAATCACTGTTGGCAACCCCTCAATCATGGAAGGAAGCACAAAGAGGTCCATGCGTTCCAACCAGGAACGAGGATCAGGCTGGTTTCCCAGCAGCTTAACGCTAGCTTGCAAACCAAGCCCTTCAATTTGCCTTTCAAGAACAAGTCGATAGGGTCCTTCTCCGGCAATGATCAATTTGCAATGCGGATGCCGCTTCAATACTTCGGGCATAGCTTCAATGAGAAAATGATACCCTTTGCGTTCGATTAACAGCCCGATAGCTCCAATCACCTTTCGGGGACCGCCGGGGTACTCCTTCCCAGGTGCAGGTATAAACCATTCTTCCAGGATTCCATTATGAATCACACAAGCTTTTCTGCCGCTCGCCTTCGTACCAGGGAATGAGTTGATGGTGTTGACAATATTTCGCGAAACACCAACCTGCAAATCGGTTTTTAGGGGAAACACATGTTTGGAAAAAACTTGTCGCAGCATCCATGCCAGCGCCCCATCACCCCATTCTTTATCTATATGAGCCGTGCGTGATATTTTGCCGCTGTATCCAAATTTCCGTGCCCTGATTGCTGCCAGAGTTCCCACCTGGAAATGAGAATTGATTACGTTAATATTATTTTGAAGGCAATATTCAGCCAGTTGCGGTGAGTTGATCTTTGCGAGAGTGTTTTTACCATCGATGAAAACAAAGGGAATAGACAGGTTTTTCAACTCTGCCAGTTTCCGTTTTTCGATCTCTGTTTCAAATCGATTCAAAATCGCGAGGCTGACCTGTGCGCCCATGAGATTCATGCCTTTGGTCAACTCGAGCCCGAACTTATCACTCCCGCCGCTGCGGTTGCCAATATCCAGACCTTTGATCAATTGAAGAACCCTTATTTCCATATCAACTGCTTTTCCCTGATCCTGCCAGCAGAGTCTCATACAATTTTAGGTATGTTTTAGCTATCTCTTCGATCGAAAATTGTTTGACCGAAACTCTTCCTGCATTAGCTATCTTTTGTCTTATATGGGGGGTTTCGATCATTTCATTTATTGCATCCGCCAGGGCATGTGAATCTCCGGGAGGAACTAACCTCCCATTAACTCCATCGTTAATCATTTCTCGCGTGCCGGGGATGTCTGTAGCGACCACAGGCAGACCAGCTGCCATTGCTTCCATGATGACCGTGGGCAAGCCTTCCCACAATGAAGAAGAGACAAACAGGTCAAACCCCAGCAGTCGTTCGTGCACGTTATTTACCTGCCCGGCAAACACGACCTTATTCCCAAGCCCAAGCATCCTGGTATGTGCTTCCAACTCAGAACGAAGCTCGCCATCGCCCAAGAACAGCAATCCCGTTTCAGGGTGTCGCTCCAAAACAAGGGGCAAAGCTGACAGCAGGTGAATATAACCTTTTTGTTCAGCCAATCTGCCTACAGTCCCAATAGTAAATTCAGATTCTCCGGTTTTAGTTGCTGGTAATAGTGAAGTGGAAGGTGGCAGCTTAATCCCGTTGTATGCAAGCATGGGTCGTAATTTTTTGCTATGAGTTGGATATCGGCGCTTCAATTTATCAACGATGGCACTGGAGACGGCTACCTCCGCATCAAGGCAGCGGGGATAAACAAAGTCAGAAATCGCTTGCTTTATCGTGCCAGAAAAACCCGGCTCCCATTCGTTGATGTTATGCGCTGTTCGCAAAATCACGGGGATGTTCATCTTGCGTTTCGTCCAGATTGCAACATAAGCACCCTGTTGAAAATGGCTGTGAAGAATCATGGGATGTCTGGTTATTGCATAGTCACGCAGGCTATTTGCGCCTGCAGAAATACTGCGCAAGTCATTTGGACCAGCCCAATCGGTTGCAAAGAACACATCAAGGTCTTTCTGCTTCAACCTACCGAGCCAATCGGTTTCTGCGGGGGTGTTCATTTTATAAAAAGCACAAAGATCAACTTTACAGCCGTGGTTTTTTAACTGCTCACTAAGATCAATACTGAAACGTTCCGCCCCTCCATTAACACCGCCGATATCAAGCCCTTTAATGATTTGCAGGATTCGAAGCTCAGTCATTGTTGAACTCCTTCTTCAACAGTTCAACTGAATTTGCGATTTCTTTTTGAGCCTGGGCAATGACAATGGCCAGGTTTTTGCTTTTTTCGTTTCGATTTGCCCAGAGAATTTCCAACTTTTCTCGCAATGAATTTTCGCACAGAACGGATATATCGAGAAAATCGTCTTCAATATTGAGTGAATTGACCATTCCCTGAGTCTTTGTGAGATAACCGATGAACAATGTGGGAACAGTCATTCCGATTGCGTAGATTCCCGAATGCAGGCGGGTGGCAACGAAGGCGTCCATTTTTCCATAGCAAGCCTTGAGCAAGGCAGGAGTTAGTGTTTCATTGACATGGACCACGTCGATGCCTTGTGCACGCAAGTTATTGACTATCAGTGCAGTGGGAATCCCGTCATTTTCTACCGAAGTTGGTCCAACAACCTGGTTGAAGAAGACAATTTGAACAGAGTGCTTTATGGAAAAATTTGCGAGTGCCTTCTCGATTACCGTATAATAATTTTGCATTGTGTGGGGATCAAACGAACGGTTCATCCTGGATATCAAGGAAACACCAATTTTAGGTTGCTCCAGGTCTACTCCGGCATCCTGCAATACACTTTTGGCTGTTATCACATCGGCAGCCTGAATGCCCAGTGCAAGGTCGGGTGAATAGCTCACCTTTTCTCCCGGTAAGCCGATTTCTTCAGCCAGTTCGATCGATTTTTGGTCCCGCAAAAAAACGTGCCTCGCTCTCCCAAAAGCTTTTCGAACCAGCATTCTTTCCCACCTTCGTTTGAGCGGACCGATCGATTGGGGTAAGACTACGAGCGGTTTTCTGTATTGATGCGCTAGCAGAATCCCGGAAATACTCACCGGGAGGGGCCAACCGAAACGACCAGATGAATAAAACTGGTTTCCGGGAACACTCACAATCAGGTTTGCTTCCCGGTAGGCAGATCTCAAGCTTTCCATAACTGGTGAGAAAGTGCGTCGGAGGTTTGTGATGCCCAGTTGGTGAACAGTGAGTAAAAATTTCCGTAATTGTTGAAAGGCAGAAGTATCTTTATTCAAACCTGACAATGACCAGGGGGAGGGAACGACCGTGAAACCATTTTTACCGTAAGCCAGCTCGTCGGGCCAATTTGCAGATACTTTGATCTCACAGGCTGGAAATGCGTCCAGCAAAAACTCACGGGCACTGATAAGCAGCCCCAGGTCGCCTGCATTCATAGTTGAATGGAAGTTTACCAGTAAAATCTTTGGTGTAGAGTTAGATATTCCCGACACTTGTCTTCCTTGTGTTTTTCAGAGTTTTAATAGCAATTATGCCATAAGAGACAAACAGGATAACCTCAGTTGTCAGGTAAACCGCTGCCGCCCCAAACACACCAAGCCATGGGATTAACAGCATGTTTAAACCCAGATTGATAATTGCCGCAATAGACTGCGGAAGTAATCGGGATTTTTGCATGTTAGCCGCAACGATTATGGCAGCAAATCCAAACTCAAGGCATTTCAAGAGCAGGATCGGACTCAGCCTGACCATCAAATCGCCTGACAAAGTATAGTCTTCACCCAGCAACAGGGTTGTTGCAGGTTTGCCTAAAAAAGCTATCGCCAGGCTCATGGTGATACCAATGATCGAGAGCAGCAAGATCGCTTTCTTCGCCAGGTCTACAAACCTTTCAGAGTTGTTTTTGAACCAACGGGATAAAGAGGGTATGAAAAAAGTATAGACCGCATTCGGAATTACAAAAAGTGCGTTTATCAAGCTCAATGCCGGCGAATAAATCCCCGTAGCCACCTTTCCTTTGATATTGGAAAGAATGACGACATCAGCCTGCATATAGACAGTTGCCAGGAGATCCGAAATTGCGAAGCTCCTCGTCTGGTTCAACAGATCCGGAAGGTTTGAAAGAGACCTTACAGACATCCCTGGCCGCAGGATTACTACAGCAATCGATGCGAAAAGCAGAGAGCAAAAAGCTCTCCAACCGGCAAACATGCTTATGTTTCGATTTCCAGCCAGGATCAAACCGATCAAACCGATCAATTTCAATCCCCTTGAAAGCAGGATGAGCAGCGAATAATGCTTGATCTTTCGTTCTATATTGAAAACCGCCAGGGAAGAGACAAAAACCGAATCAAACCAGACATCCAGGATGCAAACCGCCAGCAGTCCCGTTGGGTAAAGATCTGGTCTGAAATTTGTGGCAATATAGAACAGCAAAACAGCCCAAATGGCTCCAGCTAAAGACTTGGTCAGCAGGACATTGCCAAAAGTTATGCGCAAATCCTGTGTCAGAGCACCTGCGCGCAGCAGCCAGGTATCCAAGCCGAGATTGAAGGCAATTGACGTTAAACTGGCGATAGCGAAAGCGGAGGTATAGCCGCCAGAAATTTCCGGACCAAAATATCTTGCCAGCAATAGTGAAAATAGCATGACCATCAGCTGTGCCAGGGCTGTTGAGGCGGTATAACCCGAAAAAGAAACGCCTTGTCTTCGCCAGTCAGCGCTTGTAAGCATCATGGTAAAGTTTCCAGGTGTTCGCGAAAAGTCTTGCCGAGCGCTGAGATCGAATAGTTATTGACAAAAGCCTGCCTGGCATTATGCCCAATTTTTTCAAGCAGCACAGGGTTATCTTTCAAATATAAAATCGCTTCAGCAATTGATTCACCTCTTCGCTCACACATCTTCAGCTCAACCTCATCCGTAAACTGATGCTTGATTGCCGGGCTGGCGCCTGCTATAACTACTTTGGCGCAAGCCATGCATTCGTAGATTTTGTTTTGAACGGTCATTAGGGATTGGGGCGTGCTGCCAAAAGCTCCCAGGCAAAGGTTTGCCCTGCCTATTTGCTCAACCAGATCCTCCTGTGTGCACCAACCAGAAAAAGTCACATTTTCAAGGTTCTTAGTTTCTACCTGTTGCAAGATTCTGGCTTTTTCGGGACCCTCGCCGATGAAGAGGAATTCGATGTCCTTGCTGGATGCCAACAATTCGATAGCCTCAATAATCAGATCGAGACCATGATTGGCGATAAACGTACCATAATACAATATCCGAAATTTATCTTTGTTGATTTCGGTTTGCTCTGTTGGTTTAAAAATACTATCGTCAGCGCCAATGGGCACGAGTTTAAATCGGTCTGCCGCGATCCCATAGGTTTGGTGAAGCCACTCAACATATTGAGGGGTATCCTGGATCAGCAGGTCGGGAATACCCAGTGCCTTTTTTTCAGCATGCTTGATGAATTTGACTGCAGAGTGCTGAGATCCTTCCAGGAACCTCTCAGCCGAAGCCACCAGGTAAAGTGACATTAATACATCCAGGACCAGGGGTTTTCTCCTCAAAACGCAGATGATTCGGGCAAGAAATACATCGAACTGACCGGGATAGCCGAGAACCATGACATCAAACTTCCCGATGGAAAAGCTCTTAAGCACCAATTTTGCGTAAGCCCTGATAACCCGCCACCAAAACTTCGGGCTGCGCCAGCCTCCTGAGGTCACATTTTCACGGTCCTCAATGCTGTGCCAAAGGTTTTCATGGCAGATGGTCACTTCTACACCTGCGTTCTTCAGGGCAGCGATCATGATCTTATTCCGATTGTATTTAGCACGATAAGTGCCAAAATAGCAGACTCTCATACATTTATTTTCCACAAGTTTGATATATTTCCACGCCATTTTGATTGTAGATAAGGTTTTCCCCCGGGGTTGCTGCAATGTTGTCAGCAAAATCAGCGCTGCCCAAGGGTTGCTTCACACCAGAATATAGGTGTGTAATCCCATGATTGCATAGTTCCTGGAGATTAACCGGGTCTTCATAAATACCACGGGATAAATATGCTTTTGTCAAAAAGTCTTGATCCTTTTCATCCAGCCCGGATATCAATGTCAGTGTAGTCGTCTTCCGGTTTGCATAATAAGGCAGCCAATAACCGGCATCTGTCCCGTAGGGCATGGTAGGGTTGACGAAATTTAGATTCACTCCAATTATCGCCTCTTCCGGAATGTGGATCTGCACCCATTCCATTGCCTCCTGGTCTTCCGGAGACATAAATGCCCGATGAGGTTCGAAATCACGAATGCGGACCGGGACGAAACCCACCGCGACTGCGATGGTCAGGACCATCACCAAATTTTCCACCTTGGCATAAGCCTTTACCGGGATAAACGAGGCAAGGCTTTCAAAAAGCAAGCCTGCGCCGATGGAAAGAGGTAAATAACAAGCCAATACGATGGCTGTGACGTTCGTGAACGCCAGTACATAGATGTTCAGCCTGTATGCATTTGCATACAAAACCAGGAACGCGACCCAGATTAAGGAAAAAATTCCTAATAGTCTGGTCTTGGATCGTAATAAAGCCAATAAGATTCCCAACCCCATGACAACGACAAGCCAGCCGGTTTCCCGGAAGACCCTCATTGTATCGCCGTCTCCCTCAGAATAGTAGGCTGCGTCCTCCAGCTTCCTCCCAGACGGCTCCGTCGTTGCATCTGGCAGCCTAGCATCCAAATAAGCTCTCAATCCGGGTAATAATGCGGGCATAATCATAATAAATACAAGCAATCCGACAAGAATTATCTGGGTCAGGGTTGTCAGTCTTGTTTCTTTTTGTTTGAGGTGTATAAGAAGCTCATATACTCCAATGATTAGCAATAAGGGCAGCAAGAAGCCAGCTACCCTGAAATGGGTTAGACAAACCGCAGAGATTAATAAGACTGCTTCGATGACAGGCGTGCGGTAAACTCGTTTTAGGAAACGACCTTTTTCTGTCGTGTTTGAAATAGCCTCCCAAAAAACCAGTGCGGATGGAAGCAAAATCGTTTGCGAAGCCAGCTGTGTAAAGCGGCTCCAGTTAGTAAACCAGGATGGGTATGGAGATAGCAATCCTGCAGTCAGCATCCCAATAATCGCAGCAGGACGTGATGCTTTTTTATCCAACACGAGGAAAACCCCAACTCCGCATATACCGCTGAGAAACTGGCTCATCCATAAGACCGCCTGGTCAGAACGAATCCCTGCCAGTAGTTTTAACGGCGCAGTCATCCCATAAAAACCAAGATGGTAGTGGTCTAATGATGTTGTGCCAAATGGCTCCAACGTGAATGGGAGTACTCCTTGTGTGGAAGTCATTTCTGTGATCAGCACGTGATGAAGCCCGTCATCACCGGCGAGGAAAGGGTATTGATAGGCGACGTAAAGGCGAGTGAGCAGGGTCAGCGAGAGGACAACCAGCGTCAACCAACCCCATTTGCCCAGTTTAAAATGCTCTTTCCAGCCTTTATGCAGCCTCCAAACGATTATCATGGCAAAGAGAATCATCAAAAAAAGCAATTTATTGAACCCAAGGCGGATATCAGGTGAAAGTGTGCGGGCGGAATAGTACAATACGGGCCAAAAAGCCACACCGAGGTTGGCAGCAAGGAACCAGCGTTGCAGCGGCTCCCATTTGCGCCAATACCCTGTTAAGGCGAGAATTCCCCAGCCTGGTATCAGCAACAGCGCCATGATCGTGAGTAAGGTCTTAACTATTAGCCAATACAATTTCATTCCTCATTGTTTACTGATGAATCATCCGCATTATACTCGTCAATCATCCAAATTGAGACACTATCATTATCATACAACTTTGAAATTCTCTCACAGCCTGCCAGTTCCCGAGCCTGGATTCCAGCTGTTCCCTGGCGGACGTATACATAATTCAAATCAGCTTCTTCGACCAGCTCCCAAAAATCTGTTTCGCAAGATGAAACTTTACTGGCACGTTTAGCCCAGTCTGTCCACAAGTTCGCAGAGTCTACGTCGAGACCGTAGGGATAAAAGGTTGTAGGCGCCAGGCTCCAGCGTCCAGTGGTTGGCAAGATCCACCCCCCGCCGTCAGTGCCGCGAAACAACCCGTAGCCCCATGTCGTCGTGTTCACAAAAAAGCGAGCTTCTTCAGGTGTGTGTCGGGCGATCCATTCCAATGCCGCGGCATCGTCTTCGGTCACCAATACTGTCCCGTTATTGACAGCGTCGGCGTTGCTCCAGGCACCCCAACCGACCAAAGCAAGCGCTAAAACCAGTGCAACCGCAGTCAATGGTTTTCTCCAGCCCACCCTGGAACTAACAAAATCGAAAATCCAAACCAGAAGGGCAGCGCTCAACACCCCCAAAACGATAAACATCACCAATCCATAATAATCACTGCGAAAGCTGAAGAGCATGATGCCAAACGGCGCGGTAAAAAAGGCTACGGTCAGTGACCAAATCGCGAATTTTCGCCATTCACCCTTGAATAACGCCCAAATTAACCCAAATAAAGCCAGCCCGATTAAAACATAGCCAGCTTCCGGACTAAGAATATATTTCAAGTAGTTCAACTGATTGCTGTTAAACTGAAAAACACCTTCGGGTATTTGAACGGATTTATTTATAAAAGTAGCCGAATACCGCCAAACACGGATGTACCAGCGCAGGCTGACCACGAGAGCCAACAACGCGGGTGCAGCGAGGGTGAGGATCGCTTGCCAATCCACATTTTTCGCCCTGATGCTGTTTATGATCCATTCAATCCCCATAATCAGGAGATAAATTGCTAAAAGAAAAGCCGCAAGATAGTGGCTCAGCAGCGTGCCAGCTGTCAGCAAGAACAGACCCGATGTCTGCCACCATTTAACTTGCTTTTTTCGCAGCGTTTCCGCCTCAGCCATTGCCACTGGCAGGATCATTACCCCGATCAATAGCGTGTAACGCCCCCAGCTCAGGTAGTAACCCGGCATTTTGGTGACAAAAGTGACAAACAGCGCCGCCAGCAAGCCGACGCGCCAGTCTTTACCGATCGATTTTGCCAGCGCATACACGCTCACCCCCACCATTGCGCTCATCACCTGCCCTAAAAGCAACACTGCCTGTTCGGGAGCCAGTCCGCTCAAAACTGAAAAAACCGCTGTCACAGCATGGAAGGCGAAGTGATAATAAAACGGACCGGGTAAATATGGCTCGAGCGTGCTTGGAAGCCCTCCATTTTCGATAATTTTACGAATGATCAAAACATGATGTTGGGAATCGACCCAATTAGGGAACACGAGGTCTGAAGCCTGCCATAAGCGCCAGGCTACAAACAACCCCAACACAGCCAGCGCGATCAGCCAGCTGAGGTTGAATGCCGTCTTGTAATGGCGGTATAAACCCACGACAACTGCTAAAAAACACAAACCAAGCAAAATGCCGAGCAGAAGAGGGCTCAGGCTAACCCGAATCGTATAGAAACCCAAGGAAAGGGCAGTAATGGCACCGAAACTGACCGCAAAGATGCGCGCCAGCGCTTCTCCTCCGTCCTGTTTTTTCTCGCCAAACCAAAGCCACCACGCCAAGCCTGGCAAGAACAAGCCTAGAAATCCCGGGGCTATTCGCATAACCGCACCTCGCTTGCGTCAACGTTTTCAAGGAGCTCCGCGATGGTTTTCTCAAGCACCGGATGCACAAACTCGCCTTCCAATTCAGCCATGGGGACAAGTACAAATGCCCGCTCGTGCAGCTTTGGGTGCGGTATTTGCAGCCGGGCTGTGTTGCGAATCAGCTCTCCGTAAAAGAGGATATCAACGTCGATCAACCGGGGTCCGTAGCGGAAGTTTTCCACCCTGCCCAATTCGGTTTCAGTACGTTTTAGGAAGTTAAGCAAACTTAATGGGCTAAGGTCTGTGCTTACCTCAATCACCTGGTTGAGAAAGTCCGGCTGTTCAGTATAACCCCAGGCTTTGGTCTCATACACAGACGATTTACGCAAAACTATCATCTTTTGGTTAATAGCCTTGATTGCCTTCTCAAGGTTCGCCCGGCGATCACCCAGATTGGTTCCCAGCCCCAGGTAAACGAGTGTCATTTTTGCCCCTGCTTGTGGATGTCGATCAGGTCGGAAAGCAGACCAAATGCGGTCGTTTTGGGGCTTGGGTCTGTTTCCAAAATTCCCAATGCAGGCAGCACATCCAGCTCAAAACTGACGTACGAAGAAGTACCACTTACGGTATATAACGGAGAATCATAGCCAACTATTTCGGGAGCAACCCGGGCAACAAACACACCTTCGCGCCACCCCCCCTGGCATACCAGCTTCCAGCGCTTTCCCTGTTGTTCCGCGTTCCTGATCATTTCCGGTGTTATCCCGCGGATACCAGTCGGGTTTATATCTGTGGGAGTAAGCTTCTGACCCATCAAAACATTCGAAAGTGCGGCTACTTTTATCGCGGCATCCCAACCGTCAACATCGTTGCTTGGGTCGCTCTCAGTAATCCCGATCGCTGCGCCGTAATCAATGGCTTCATCCAGGGTTTCGCCAGCTCTCATTCTGTCAAGCAGCAGGTTGGTGCAGGAATTGAGAATACCGTAAAAGCCGAGCAGTTTAGCCCCGGCAAGCGAGCTTCTGAAGAGCGAAAATATCGGAGCGCCATCCATTACCGCAGCTTCAAACCGGAAGAGACGACCGTGCTGCCTGGTCAGTTCTGTTAATTCGTTAAAACCAAATACAACCGGTCCCTTATTTGCCGTGATGAGGTGCAATCCTTCTACGGCGGCTTCCATCAAATAACCCAAAGCGGGTTGCCCTGATATTGGATTCACAGGGGTGGTTTCGACAAGCACATCCGCTCCGCAGATACGGATGAAATCTGAGACGTCTCCATTGAAACTGAGTTTGTCCAGTACTTCCAGGTGATAGGTTCCTTGATCTATCATGGTGATCAGCCGGCTCTCATCCAGACCCTCCGGGTCGATACAGGCGCCGTGTCTCCGGGTGATAATGCC
Organism: Anaerolineaceae bacterium UBA5311; assembly: GCA_002411175.1. Classification (GTDB taxonomy): domain Bacteria; phylum Chloroflexota; class Anaerolineae; order Anaerolineales; family Anaerolineaceae; genus Mesolinea. The sequence goes on from DHRN01000043.1 coordinate 25,052, forward strand.
GGTGATGCGAGCGTCGAGAGCGTAATGCTGCCTCAGGTCCTGCCGTTTTTCTGCCAGCAAGCGCACAAACGCTTTCCCTACATTCCCCAAGCCAAGCAGGGCGATATCCACAGTTTTCAAATTTTGGCTCCTGGTTTTAATGATATTCAATTATAGCAATGAATTGATGATTGCTACTGTGTCGGTAATTCGTTTTCGTTTTGGGGGGCATAATCCTGGCAAACCACATTTTCCGCCCCCAGACTCTCGGAAAGCAGCTGCAGCAGCGAATCGCTGATTTCGATCGGATAATTTGGGAAGTAAACCACGCGCCAGCCAGCCGTGGTCATAACGCGAAAGCCGAAAAGGTCTGTTCCCGGATGTCCGCAAAGGATTCCATGATATTGGCTCATCCGTCGGGTATCTTTTTCGCGGTTTTCGCCGGGTTGAATCGTGAGAATCAGCATATGCCTGGGCAGCAGCCTGAGCGCATCCTCTTCTTCATAGCCGTAATCTTCCACCATCGAATTCCCAACGGCTTCGTGCGTCTCCAGATTGGTCAGAAGAGCTTGTTTTACCATGGGAACGGGAGTGGGGATGGTTTCAACTTCCCGGGCAATTTCAATCTCTGTCGTTATACCCATGCTTTCAACGACCAAATCCAACTCTACCGAGAGGTCGTCGCTGTAATAAACATCCTCATCCCAGCCGGGTTCAAGCTCCATCCGGGCTGCTTCCAGATCGGGTGGTGGCTCATCCAATTCCCCGTTCATACCGTTGAGCAGAGGCCAGGCATATCTGGAGAGCGTACGGATATCCGGCAGGTTTTTCTCAATGGTTCGCTCGAAGAATGGTCCCGAAAATGAATCTGTAACAATTGTCTGATCCATGCCGTCGGTTTCGACCCTTGAAGTTTTGTCAACCAGGATGTTAATTTCGCTGTCGCGATGCTGCACCTTGCCTTCAACCAACAGAACGGTGCCCGCATCCACAATCGGACTGTATTGCTTCCAGGTTTTAGGAAAGAAAATCAATTTCATATCCCCAAACGCATCCGAAAGAGTCACAAATGCCATCATCTCCCCTTTTTTAGTTCTAATCGGGTTCAGACGATTAACCACGCCACCAACAGCGACCCTGTCGTTCTCTTCCGTCTCAACCAGGGCGTTGGAAAAATGACTGATCTTCCCACGGACCTGTTTCAGAACGGCATTGAGAGGGTGATCAGAGACATACAGCCCTAAAAGCTCTTTCTCCCATTCCAATTGGTCTGTTTTGCTCATCCCTGCCTGGAAAGGTAAAACGATCACCCCTTGTTCTTCCACCATGGCACCGCCAAACAAGTCCATCTGCCCCGATTCTTTGGCTTTGAAGTGGCTTGCTGATAAATTTACGATCTGTTCTATTGAGCCAAGAATTGAGCCTCGTTCCCCCAAATCATCCAACGCGCCAACTTTTACCAGGCATTCCATCGGGCGTTTGCTGACCTTTCGCAAGTCAACCCTGCGGGCAAAATCGTCAATGCTGGCAAAACTTTTGCTGCCTCTGCCCAGGAGAATCTCATCCACCGGAGCCTGACCCACATTTTTAATCGCCCCCAACCCAAAGCGGATGGCAGCCGTCCCGTCTGGTCTGTCTGCAATCGAAAAGTCGTAGGCGCTGCTATTGACATCCGGGGGCAGAACATCAATTCCCATCTCCCGGCATTCTGCCACGTACATAGCGATCTTATCCGTGTCGTTTTTCCATGCAGAGAGCAGCGCGGTCATATATTCGACAGGGTAGCGGTATTTCAGATATCCTGTTTTAACTGCCATGATGCCATAGTTGGTAGCATGGCTCTTGTTGAAACCATAGTCGGCAAACGCTTCCCAGTGCGCAAAGATTTCTTCAGCTGTTTTTTCAGCGATGCCATGTTTCACCGCACCTTTGATAAATTTGTTGCGGTGTTTTTTGACCTGCGCGGTCTTTTTCTTGGATACAGCTGCACGCAAATCATCCGACTCTCCGGGTAAATATCCTGCCAGGCTCATGGCAGCCTGCATGATTTGCTCCTGGTAAACCGTGTGCCCGTAGGTTTCATTCAGAATTGGTTCCAGCTTTTCGTGTTGGTAGGTTACCGGCACGGTTCCATGCATATTAGAGATATAAGCGGGGATGATCTCCATCGGACCGGGGCGATAAAGCGCAACCATCGCGATCACATGCTCGACCTTCTTTGGCTGCATCTGCACCAGATAACGCGTCATTCCGCTGCCTTCGAGTTGGAACAAGCCCAGTGTATGCCCCTGACCAATGTATTCATAAACACCAGGGTCATCGATGGGAATATTGCTCAGGTTCAGGCTGACGCCATGCCGCTTTTCGATGTTTTCGCAGGCTCGTGCCATGATTGTTAGCATGGTCAGCCCCAAAAAGTCAACCTTCAACAAACCCAGCGCATTGATGCCGTCCATGTCGTATTGAGCGACCGATTTTATAGGCAGCTCGTCATTGGCGCTTGTCGCGCGGTGCAGAGGCAGGTATTCTGTGAGGGGCTTATCGCTTATGATCACGCCGGCAGCATGCGTGCCAACATTACGAATGCTGCCTTCCATGCGGCTGGCGACATCCAGTAATCGCTTGTACTGGTCATTCGATTCATAAAGGGCTTTTAACTCTGGGGATTTTTCCAGCGATTTCGCCAGGGGGATGTTCTTCCCAGCAACCGGTCCAGGCACCGCCTTGGCGACGCGGTCGACTTCAACCAGGGGTATGTTCATCACACGACCAACGTCACGCACAGCCCCACGCGCAGCCATGGTGCCGAAGGTAATGATCTGTGCCACTTTATCCGAACCATATTTCTGGTTGCAATACTCCATCACCTCTGCACGCCGGTCATCCTGAAAATCGAGGTCGATATCCGGCATGGTCAGCCGATCCGGATTTAGAAAACGCTCAAAGAGCAGCTGATAGCTGAGTGGTTCGACAGAGGTGATATCCAGCGCGTATGCAACCAAAGAGCCATTACCAGAACCGCGCACGTTATACCATATATTTTTTTCGCGTGAAAACCGACACAGATCCCAAACAATCAGGAAATATTCCGCGAAGCCCATCTCGTTGATAACGCCCAGTTCGTACTGCAGGCGCTCCTGAATTTCGTCAGAATCTGCCCGGCTGGGAATGTTATTTCGCAAACCATCCTGGCACAGGTCGAGCAAATAGGATTGTGGGGTTTCGCCATCGGGCACATCGAACTGTGGCAAGTGGTAGCCTTCGCGGGTCAGATCAACTTCACATTGTTCCGCGATCAGAAGCGTGTTTTCGATCGCTTCGGGGACCTGGGCAAAGAGTGTGCGCATTTCTTCAGGACTGCGCAGGTAATATGAATTGTCTGACATGCGAATGCGGTTGGTGTCGCTTAGTAGCTTGCCAGTCTGGATGCAAAGAAGAATATCCTGCAGGTCGGCGTCTTCCTTGCGGGGGTAGTGAACATCGTTGGTGGCTACCAGGGGCGTGTTGGTTTTTTTTGCCAGTTCAATCATCAGGCGGTTGACCCGGTAGAGCTCGGGGATGTTGTGATCCTGCAGTTCCAGGAAGAAATTTCCCGGTCCAAACGCGTCTTTATACCATGTCAGGCTGCGTTCTGCCTTTGCCAGGTCGTTATCTGCCAAAGCTTTCGGGATTTCCCCGGAAAGGCAGGCAGACAAGCCGATCAGCCCGCCGGTGTGATCGGCTAAATAGGCTTTGTCGATGCGTGGATGGTAGTAAAACCCCTCAAGCTGCGAAACTGAGGCAATTTTCAGCAGGTTTTTGTAACCTTCCATGTTTTTTGCTAATAAAACCAGGTGATGTGACTTTTTATCCCTGGAAACGTCCTTATCCAACATTGTTCGTGGCGCCATGTAGGTTTCCAGCCCGATGATCGGTTTGAGACCTTCTGCCTTGGCTGCTTTGAAGAAATCCAGTGTGCCGAACATCGTCCCGTGGTCGGTCAGAGCCAGGGCGTTCATGCCGAGCTGTTTGGTATATTTCACCAGGTCGGCAGGACTCGCCAAACCATCCAGGACGGAGTAAGAAGAGTGGACATGCAAGTGAACAAAAGACACGGTTTTATACTTTTCCAGCTTTTTCTACCATCGCCAACGTTTCCTCTATGTTACGGGCAAATGGTTTCGAATGATTTTAAAGTATAGCATAACGAACCTGCCAAACTCAATAATTTAAGAATCGAAACTTAAGTAGAGGGAACCAGCAAATTCAACTTGTTGTTCTGAACCTGGTTTTGGAAAAATCCACCTGGCGCGACCCTGAATGTAAAGATTAGCCGAAGACTATTTGTTCAGTTTCGCTTTGTCGATGTGATGGTGTTGTAGGGAACGTGCATCGCTCGTTCCGGCGAAGCCATCTTTTCGTATGGAACACCGCCTTGCCTGTTACGACGAAGCCATCATTCGTAGGGCGAGATTGAAAACACCTCGTGCTTGGCTCTACTCGCGCTTTGTGTGTTTTCAATCCGCCGTGCATAGCCGTACACAATGACCATCATAACGGCGGATTGGAGGTGCAGCACGATCACGCCGATGGAAATAGCCGGCACCTCCAATCACGCCCCACGAAATTTGTTCCGTTCCGGTGTTTTACGTGGGAGTGATACGGAAGAAAAAGCCCCTGACCTACCAGGAATCATTTCCATTATTTCATATGAACTGTTAACTATGAGCGAAAGGGGTTATATTTCGAATAAACCGGATGCCCAAGGTATTCATTGAGGTTCTCCAGGTTCAATATCCTTGCCTCATCGCGCTGCCTGATCATGGTCTCTTCGGAAATTTGCCGGTTTGCGCGGATGGCATCACCCAAAAATCCGAACATGATCAAGGTGATTCCAGATACCAGGAGCGTCCCGCCAATTGATACCGACTGTATGAAGCGGCTTGCCTGGTCGAGAAAAATATAGTAGAACAAAAAACGACCCAACAATATCGCTCCTGCCAGGAACAAAATCCCACCGATGGACAAGAAGGTGCGTAATGGTTGATAGAGCACATAAGAGCGGATGATCGCCCCGCTCTGCTTCCAGATGAAGTTGAGCACGCCCTTATGCAACCGGGATTGCCTTGTGGCAGGGTTGGTTTCGATAGGCACGCACTCAATTTTCATGGAGCCTTTCCCAGCCTGGATGAGGGTTTCCAGCGTGTAGGAATAGGGGTTATAAACCTGTAATCGCAGAGCGGCGTAACGTGAAAACGCACGGAAGCCACTGACGGTATCAGGTACATTTGTGCTCGAAACTCGGCGGGCAACTCCGCTGCCCAGGTGTTCCATGGCTCGTTTAAAAGGGGAAAAATGCTTGTTTTCAAGCGTCTGACGGTCACCAATCACCAGATCAGCGCGACCATGCAGCAGGGGTTCGATCAGACTGCCAATCTGGCTGCCGGGATATTGGTTGTCCGCGTCGGTATTGACGATGATGTCCGCTCCGAGTGCCAGGCAAAACTGCATCCCATCGACAAATGCTTTGGATAGCCCACGATTTTGACGATGTTGCAGGACGTAATCGGCGCCGTGCTCAAGCGCAGCCCGGGCGGTCTCGTCTGTTGAGCCATCATCCACGACCACGATTATGATTTGATCAATGCCAGGTAATTGACGGGGCAGTTCAGCCAGGACGGCAGGTAAATGCTCCTCTTCGTTATAAGCTGGGATTTGAATCGCCAATTTCATATAACAATTGTACGATAAATTTTCGATCGTTGGCGAATGAAAATTTGCAGGCAAGGGGGACAAGATGCCGGGAACAAAACAAGGCACAGTGCGCCTCGTGGGTGTACAGCAAAAGCAGGCAGTACTTGTTCTGTTCCGTTTTCAACCCAGATACACCTGCAGCGTTAGGGCAGGGGTCAAGCCCCATTCCCTGCAGCAATTCTCAATATGGAATAATCTATTTATTTTATGGTGTAGGGGACAGTTGTCACGCCGTCCCGCGAGTAGCCGTAGGGCGAGATTGAGGGGGTTGTGACATTGGTGTGACGAGGATGTTGCTCCCCCCTCAATCCGCCGTTGTGTGTGATCATTGTG
>DHRN01000005.1:0-3466 GCA_002411175.1 Anaerolineaceae bacterium UBA5311
CATGACCCCCTCTTTACTTCTTGCGTCCAGCTTTTCTGGAGAGGGGGAATTAAAGGGGTCGAGGTAATTTGTTCGACAAACGGACTGTCATTCTGAGCCTCTTTTGCGAAGAATCTTGGCTTTACAATAAAACAGTCGTTGTAACTGAACCGTCAAGGTCCTTCGTTCCTCAGGATGACAGGAAAAGAGGTGATATCTCGAAAATTGTCATTCTCGTACCCGTCACTGCGAGCCCCCGTCAGACAAAAGGCCGGAGCTTTTGAATGCCAACAAGGGGGCGCGGCAGCCTGCCTTTGATCTTTTTTCCTGAATAGTTGGAAAAGACAAACTGCGGATTGCTTCGTTTCGCTCGCAATGACCAGACTCTTGCCTTCAACTTGTAATTCTCTCACCCCCCTGCCCCCCTCTTTAGCGGGGGTTGCCGCTCGCCGTTCCCTGTCTCCTCAGTTTTAAGCAAATGTTTTGTTCCCCCATAAATTTCTGCAACAACACTATAATTAACCCACTTGACCTAAAGGAGATGACCTGTGAAAGATTCTATTCGCAAACAACTTGACCGTCTGCGTGCGAAAGGCGCCCACTACGCCGACGCTCGTTGGTATCCCCACGAGGAAAGTGACTTCCTCTTCATGTGGAACGGCAACCTCAAAGAAAACAACGCCTCCAGCCAGAGCGGGCTGGGCGTGCGCGTGCTTTATGACGGCGCCTGGGGCTTTTCAGCCTCTTCAGACCTCTCAAACCCCGACGCAATCTTCGAAAAAGCGTTCGATAACGCCCGCATTGCCTCCGAACGAGTTACTTTCCCAATTCGCCTGGCAGAAAAGGATGCCGTGACAGGCAGTTTTTCCAGCCCAAACAAGATCGATCCCTTTACTATCGGTGTGGACGAAAAAGTCGCCTTCCTGCAGAAAATGGATACCGCCCTCAGCCAACCCGGCGTTGTTCAGCGCATGACCATGCTCGAATTCATCCGCAAACAAATCCTCTATTTCGATTCAGAAGGCTCTGAAATCGAAAAGAACATCATCGAAGTCTTCCCATCCATCCGCGTGATGGGTGTCGACAAAGACGGCGGCATGCAGCGCCGCACCTATTTGCCCGGTCGCACAGCGGCAACCCGCGGATGGGAAAGCATCGACGAAGTCGGTTTCACGGAAAACGCTGAACGCATCGTCAGCGAGCTCAATCAGCTCCTGGTTGCAGAGGATGCCCCCAACGGCAAGATGTCGGTGATATTGCTCAACGGCATCATGTTCCTGCAGGTTCACGAAACCATCGGACACCCGTTAGAACTCGACCGCATCCTTGGCTATGAGCTCTCGTTCGCTGGCGGCTCTTTTGTGCGCCTCGAAGATTTTGGCAATCTGCGCTACGGTTCCGAAAAACTGACCGCGCGCGCCAACGCGCTTGAACCCAACACCCCGGGCAGCTATGGCTACGATGATGACGGCGTTCCTGCGCAGGACAACCTGCTGATCGACAAGGGCATCCTCGTCGGGGCGATCACCGGACGGCAGATGGTTGAGGAAGCCAACGCCAAAGCCAAAAAACAAATTTTTGAAGGCTCAAGCGGCGCCAACCGTGCCACATCGTTCTACCGCGTGCCGATTGAGCGCATGACCAACATCAACATCGACCCCGGCACTGACGGCAGCCTGGAAGATATCATCGCCAACACCGGACACGGTATCGTTTTGGACGGTGACAAGAGCTGGTCGATCGGTTCCAACCGGGAGCAGTTCCACTTTGCCTGCGATATCGGCTGGCTGGTGGAAGACGGCAAAAAGAAACAGGTGGTCAAGAACCCAACCTACCGCGGAGAGACGCTGCCGTTCTACAATTCGCTTTCCGCTGTGGGAGACGAAAGCACCTGGCATGTCCATTATGTTGAAAACTGCGGTAAAGGAGCACCCAACCAGATCATGCAGCTGGGGCACGGCGTGCCAGTTTGCCGCTTTGATAACGTGCAGGTAGGAGAGTAAGATGAGCAACCAAGTTATTGATTTATTGAAACAACTACGCAAAGCCGCCCTCGATCGAAATCTGCAAGCGCTGATCAGCTATCACGAGGAAGACAGCTACCTGATGCGTTTCGCCAACTCAGCGATTTCGCTTAATACCAACGAACATCTCATTTCGCTGGACTTTATCGCCTTCGACGGGCGAAAAAAAGCCAGCTACAGCATGATAGTGGACCCCTCAAATTTTGCGGGAATGGAAAAAGGGTTGGATATCCTGGCAGAAATGCTTCCGCATGCCCAGCCGCTCACTTATGACCCTACTTTTCCTGCTTATGAGAAAGACGTGTTCGACGAGCGCTCCTTCGACCCGGCAATGGCAGCTTTAAGCAACGAAGAACGCCTGGCATATTTCAACACCCTTGGAGAAGGGCTGGAAAGTGATGATATCAGGCTGAGTGGAATCTTCGCCAGCGGCACGACCACAACCGCCCAAATCAGCACATCCAGCGAACATACCCAGTATTTCCGCGCGACCGACGCCCAGGTGACTGCTGTTCTTTCTTCAGAAAGCCTCAAATGGGAAGTCAACGCTGAGCAAAGCGCGCAAAAGAAGAGCGACCTGGATGCAGAAGGGCTGCACGCAGACCTTACGTTGCTGGTGAAGCATTACCAGGACGACGCGGCGGTGCAGCTGCCGGTTGGCAAGTATGCCGTTGTGCTCGGTCCGGCTGCTACGGCAGAGCTCACCCAGGTAATGGCTTATTATGGGATGACCGGTGGAGCCTTGATGCAGGGGTATTCCTTCTTAAAGGAAGAAGATCGCGAAAAACTGCTCTTTTCAGACAAAATCAGCCTCCGGGATGACCCCAACCAGGTCGAACTATACGGGCAGGCAGCTGACCGGTTTGGGTTGGAAAGAAGCCCCTTCCCATTGATCGAGGAAGGTCGTTTTCAGGCGTTTGCGTGGGATCAGGACACCGCCGATGAGTTTGGAAAGCCTCCGACCGGGCACGACGTCAGCCGTTTTAGCCTGGTGATGGATGGCGGTTCAGAGATGGTTGCGACCCTGCGGGATTTGATTGAGATGCCGCGTAATGAAGACATCCTCTACATACCCTATATCCACTATATGAATGTGGTCAATCCTTCGGGGGGGATGGTCACTGGTTCGAGCCGCTTTGGAGCGCTGTATTTAAAGAAGGATGGCAGCGTACAGGTGCCGTTTAACGTACGCCTGACCCAGAAATTCACCGATTTCTTTGGCGAGCGTGTGCAGTGGCTGAGCGAAAAGCAGGTGGCATACAACGTCTCCAGCAGTTACGGTCGCCGCGACCCCACCGCGCTGAAAGTGCCTCGGTTTGTGTGTGTGAAAGAGATCGAAATCTCGCACTCCAACCCATCATATTAGCTGCTAGCTAAAATTATCGTGTCCAAACTGCGGAGGGGTAGTCATCCCTCCGCTTTTGCTACCACCCCCTCTTCAGAGGGGGGCAGGGGGTGAGAGA
>DHRN01000005.1:3612-3798 GCA_002411175.1 Anaerolineaceae bacterium UBA5311
ATTGCGAGCCGTTTTGCCGTTAAGCCTTGATATTAGGGATTGATTCCGTTCGGCAAAACGGCGTGGCAATCTGTATTTTGGGTTTTGCATCTGATCTAAACAAAATACTAAAAGCAGGCTGCCGCGCCCCCTTATCGTGATTCAAAAGTTCCTGCTAGTCAGGAAACGGGGGCTCGCAGTGACGGA
>DHRN01000015.1:0-15637 GCA_002411175.1 Anaerolineaceae bacterium UBA5311
CGGCGGCTCGTAGTGTCGGATCTGTAATCTGTCATTGCGAGATAAGCTAACCAATCCGCAGTTTGTCTTTTTGCTTGTACCCAAGACAAGAAAATAAAGACAGGCTGCCGCGCCCCCTTATTGTGATTCAAAGGTTCCTGCCATTCGTCTACCGGGGGCTCGCAGTGACGGATCTGTAATCTGTCATTGCGAGCAAAGCGGAGGAAATACTCCTCTTGTGCCACCCATCTGGAATTGATTGTGTTTTATTGATTGGAAATTTTCTCACCCCCTTTAATTCCCCCTCTCCAGCAAAGCTGGACGCAAGCAGTAAAGAGGGGATCGTGGTTGCACTGCCGGCTCCCTGCTCTCTGCAAATTTATCAACTTGACAAATAATTTTATCTCGTTAAAATTTTAGTTGACACGTGAACTATTCAAACCTGTATTGGGATGCCATGAACCAAGATAGCCTTAAGCTATACGAATCTTTCAAAGCCGTCTTTCTGCATATCGACAACCACGAGAAGGCTTACTTAACCCAATTCGGGTTGAACATCCCCCGTTTCTACGTCCTGATCCACGTCTCTCAAAACCCAGGCATCAACTATATCGAACTCAGTGATCGTATGCTCTGCACCAAGAGCAACACCACCCGCGTCGTCCAGGGTATGCTCAAAGAACAACTGATCACCCGCGAGGTAGACCCCAAAGATCGGCGCTGTTACAAATTGTTCCTGTCTGATAAAGGTCTGGCTCTGCTCGACCGCGTCTATCCTGGTTTTATCGAAGACATCCAGAAGCTGATGTCGCGCTTCTCCGACGACGAAACCAGCCGTTTCCTGCGTGCCAGTCAATATATCGAAAGCAGCCTGTCACCCGACCCAGGTGCAAATCTGGGCAAAACCCAGGTGCTGGGGGGTGATGCCGGAAGAATTTCGGGCACAGAACGCTCTGATTAATTTTCGTCAATTTTTCCTAATATTTCCAAAATTATGAAGGAGAAAACTTCAAAGCCTCCAGTCTGAACTTTGGCATCGCTAAATTTTCCGATTGTTCTTGTCCGCCGAAACCTTTTTTGCCAGTAAAAATAACCGCAGAACATAAAAACCAAGCAGTCCAAAAATCACTACATAGCCAGCAATAAAATAAGCCATCGTATCAACCATTATCCACCTCGCCAAATTCCTCCGCGGTTTGCTCAGCCTCAAGCTGGTCCATCAAAAACTGCGCGCCCGCCAGCCGCGTCCTGTGCCAGAGTAAAACCACGAACAACAGCGTAAACGCCACCAGGCTCGCTGCCATAGTCTGGTACATCCGCGGGGTCATCGCCATCTCCCCGCTGCCGCCCCCTATGACGATCGGGTGGATCGTGCGCATCAGCCGGGCAGAAAAGAAGGTGATCGGCACACTAATAAAGCCGATGATCGCATAAATTGCCCCAAAACGGGCTTTCTTGTAGGGTTCATCGATGCCCCGCCTGAGCAAAATGTAGGCAATATAGGTGAACGCCATGATCGTCATCGTTGTCAGGCGCGGATCCCAGGTCCACCAGGTGTTCCAGATTGGGCGCGCCCAGATCATGCCGGTGAAGGTGGCGATCGCCGTGAAAAGCAAGCCAATTTCAACCGACGACGCTGCGATATGGTCATAAAGCAGGTTGTTCTTGCTCAAAAACATGATCGCTGAAATTGCTGCCACCAAAAATGCGAGCATCCCCAGCCAGCCAGCGCTGACATGGAAGTAGAACACTTTTTGCACCATGCCCATGTTCAGCTCAACCGGAGCGTAGAAGATCACCATCAAAAATGCCAGCAAAACCAGCAAAATTGAAAAATAAGTCAGTAATCGAAGCGGTTTATTCTCTAATAACATAATCAAACACCAGTAGTGAAATAGTCGTCATAATGATACCGTAAACCAGCAGGATGCTGATCCAAACCTGGTATGTCTCCCAACCCGCACCCGAAAGCACGCCTTGCCCGGCTTTGACAACCGCCATATTTACGGGCATCAACACCGGGAAGAGCAAAACCGGCAGCAGCAAATCGCGCATGCGCGTCTGCACGGTCATGCTCGAGATCAACGTCCCGGCTGCGCTGAACCCCCAGGCTCCCAAAACCAACTCAATCAGAAACTGCGGAACAAACAAATTTTGGTTATACAACACACTGTAAACAGGCAGGGTTATTACGATCAGGATCAGCATGATCAGGTAATTGCTGATTTGCTTCGCCAGCCAGATTACAGCCACATCTGGTACCGCCATGACCAGCGCGTCAAAGCTACCTTGCTCCTGCTCTGCCAGAAAAGAGCGGTTCAGTCCCAGTGTGCCCGAAAACATGATCACCACCCAGATGACACCCGCAGCGAGCTCAGCGCGCTGGCGCGGGTCCAGCTCCATGGCGTAGTTGAAAATAAACAGGCTCAGGATTGCGAATGCCAGCATCGACGTGAGCATGTCTTTACTACGCCATTCCTGCAGCAGGTCTTTCCAAACCAGCGCTTTTAGCGTGCGGAACCAGTTTTTCATCCCAGGTTTCCCCCGCTGCCCCCCTCCCCGGAGGGGGTTTTGGCAGCTGCACCTTGCACCTGGTCTTCGTAGACAAGCGGTTCAAGTTCTTGCCAACTGCGTCCTTTAACCAGAACAACTTCGCTCAGAGCCGCACGGAACAGGCGCATGTAGCCATCTGTTACCGAGTGCGTGGCGCCTGGGTCGTGGCTGGTGATCAATACCATGCTGCCCTGCAACTTAACTTCAGCAAGCAGTTCCATCAAAACCCGGCTGCCGTCCTTGTCCAGCCCGGTAAACGGTTCGTCCAAAATCAAAACCCGCGGCTCATGCAAAAGCGCCCGGGCGATTGTGAGTCGCTGCTGCATCCCGCGGCTATAAATCCGCACCAGGCGGTTGGCTGCCGATTTGAGCCCCACCCGATCAATGGCTTGCAGCAGCTCTTTTTCTGAATGTTCGCATTGGTATAGCTGGGAGAAAAGATGCAGGTTTTCAACCCCGGTCAGGTTTTGATACAAAAAAGTTTTATGAAAAACCAGCCCCACCTGACGGCGCCATTGGGCTGAATGTAGTGAAATTTCTGTCCCATCGAGATAAAATTTTCCTTCATCAGGGCTGAGCAATCCACTGGCTACGCGCATTAATGTGGTCTTGCCAGCTCCGTTGCTGCCCAAAAGGCAGATTAACTGCCCGCTTTCAAGCGAAAAACTGGCATCCCGAACCACAACCAGCGCTCCGAAGTTCTTGCTGAGCCCTTTTATCTCAAGAAGCATTCCCCTCCGGCTCAGAATCATCTTCGTTATCATCGTCTTTCTGTTTTGGCAGCGCTTGCTCGCGTACAATTGGTGAACTCAGGTTAAATGCCGCCCCCAGGCACAGAAATAGCCCGCCCAGCCACATAAAATTGACCAGCGGATTAATCGTCGCCTGGACAACCACATAACCCATGTCTGCTTCGTAATCCAGCAAAAGCGTGTAAATATCACCGCCAAACGTGCTGCGTTTACCCGGGATACTCACATATTGACCGCGGTTGTCGTAGATATCCTGCCCGGGCGTCAAGCGTGCAATCACCTCATCGCCGCGCCACAGGTCGATCTCAGCCCTAACGCTCAAATACTCGGGGTTATCATAAGCTTCTGTTAACCCGACAAACTCGAAATGATATTCTGCCAGGGGCATCTTATCACCCGGTGCCATTGTGCCCTGGATATTATCCGATAAGCCTTCCACACCAACAATCCCCAGCACAATTAGTAAAATGCCGGCATGCACAAGATATGCGCCGTAGCGCGAGCGCATCTGCCAAAATTTCTTCAGCGGTTTTTCACTGCCCCATAATTCACGCCAGGTCTGGGCGACCAATACAGCCAGCCCGAGCAAAACAATGAAGATCGCCAGCAACGCCACCCAGGATCTGCTCAACCAGATAAACGCCGCGATCGCCCCAAGCAGGGCAAACAGCGCGGGGATGAATGACCGTCTGCCAAATTTCTTCAAACTACTCAGCGACCAGCCAACCAACGGGCAAACTGCCATCAGTAAAACCAACAAAACAAACAATGGTGTGACCGCGCGGTCATAATAGCCCCGATCCAGGGCGATCTCCGTTCCGCCGGCTCCAAAAATCAGCGGATAGACCAGCCCCCACAGACAGACCAGCGTAATCGCGCCGAGCAACACCAGCGTATACAGGAACAGCGCGTCGCGGCTGAAGTATGACGTAAATTCCCAGCCGGAATCGAGTTTCTTCCGGCGCCAGATAACCAGCCCGAACGAGATAGCCGTGAAAAACAGCAAAAAAACCATTAGCGGTCGTGAAATCGCGCTCTCTCCAAAAGCATGCACCGAGCTGAGTAAGCCCGCGCGCGTCATCAGGATGCTGAAAAGAATCAACAAATAGCTCAACAGGATCAGAATCACGTTGATCCGTTTGAAGATATCCCGCTTTTGCTGCAAAAACATGCTGTGCAATAACCCCGTGCTGATAAGCCAGGGCAATAGAGAGGAGGTCTCCACCGGGTCCCATGCCCAGTAACCGCCCCACCCCAGCACATCGTAGGACCACCAGCTGCCCAAGGCGATGCCTGCGGTCAGGAATATCCAGGCAAACAGCAGCCATGGTCGCAGCCGCGCGATCAAATTTTCGGCGTCACCTTTGATAACCAAATGCCCCAGCGTTTCGGCGAATGGCAGTAAGAACGCCCCGAAGCCGATATAAAGCAGCGGCGGGTGGATGATCATGCCCCAATGACGCAGCAGCGGGTTCAAACCAAAACCAATCAAGCCGCCATAAACGCTTGCGCCCGCCGCGGGGCTGAAAAGGCTTTCAGTCAGACTCGCGTCCGCCAGCTGCCAAACCCGGCGGAAGGGGCTTTCTATTAAAAATGAAATCCCGGTGAAAAATAGCAGGTTGAGCAGTGCGAACAGGTAGCTCCAGTTATCTTGCAGGATATGCCGTCGGTTAAGCGCAATCACCAGGCAGAGGTTGATGATCCAGCTCCAGAAAAACATCGATCCCGCTTGCCCACCCCACAAGGCAGTGATTTTCAGATAAGTTGGCATCGCCGGGTTGACCACGCCGACAACATAGGCGTTGGTGTAATCCTGAGAGACGAGCATAAAGACCAAAATGAGTACGCTCAGCGTATGCAGAGCAAATCCAAGGTTGGTTAATCGACGCACGAGCGTTGTAATCTCAATTTGTTTGCGCGGAAGCTGCCAGGCAGTCAGCCCAAGACAAGCCAGCATCAGCAAGGCGGCTGCAGAAAAAGTGCCAAGACCAGCATGGAACATAATTAGTCCTCAGCTTGCTCAGGAAGAGCGGATTCGTACTTGGAAGGGCACTTCAACATCAGTTGTGTGGCTTGAAACACCCCGTTTTCATCCAGCGAACCGGTCATGATCGCCTGGGCTTCGTCCTTCAACAGGTCGGGACGCACGCCGTTATAGTGGATGGTCATACGCGCTGCGTTTGGGTCAGCGACAGCTTCGGCAAGCGTCTTCGCCATCCCGCCCATTTCCGCGATCAGACGATGATCGCCGGGGATTTGGGCGACGGTAAAGCTCAGGTCGAGCGTTTCGGAGTTGTATTCGATCGTCTCGCCGATCACCGCCCCGGACATGCGCAATTTCTGACCCTGCAGCTCACTTTGCCGCGTCTGCAGCTCCTGCACGGTCATGAAATATTGCGTATTTGATTGTGTAACCCGGAACAAGAGATAACCGAGGGCGAGCGCGATCACTACCCCGCCCACGATGAGTTTGATATTTGGTTTTTTCTTCATTTAAGAACCTTTGACTGCTTTTTAACTTATTTTAACCGAAAGGTGCATCTTTCACGAACTGAGAGTTTACCATTATTTGACAGATCAAGTCTTGTTTGCAGCCGGCGTAAATTTTGCTTACGAAATACCCTGCGCCCCCTGGCAGGGTATCAGCCCAACTGCAATCTCCTTCAGATCGAAAGTTGACGAAAATACAGACCCCTTCGGGCGGACATTTTCTTCGCTTTCAGCATAATAACCGTAAACTCCGGTCACGATACTCTATCATCTTTCGACAAAATTTTGCTCTTCCCATAATAATTAGACTTATGCTAAAATTATGCTTAATTTGGTATTGTTAACTTGTCTGTGTTTGAGTTTCCTGCAATCCTCAAAAATTAAACACTATTGACACCTGTTTTTGAGGCTTTATAATTTATATAAATTTAGAGCAATTCACTTAGTATTGGAGAGAAGCCAATGAATCAACGAAATTTTGTTATAGTTCTTGTAATCATTGCCGCCTTGCTTGCTGGATGGATGTTTTACACCTCCCAACAAGCCGTCCAGGCTGAACCGATCGAATCGATCAGCAGCAAATATTGGAGTTCAGGTCACGCGGATGCTGAATCTGAAGCCTTTACCCACTGGAACGAAGACGATCCGGCTGAAGTCCCGGTCTTCTGCGCCAAATGCCACAGCAATTCCGCTTTCGCCGATTTCGTCGGTGCGGATGGCTCAGAAGCTGGAAGAGTCAATGCCCCCGGAAAAATCAACGACCCGATCAGCTGCACCGCCTGCCACAGCGATGCCGCCCATGCACTCGATGCCGTCACCTTCCCCTCCGGCAACGAAATTACCGCCACCGGAAAGAATTCAGTCTGCATGACCTGTCACAGCGGTCTCTCAGCCGGCACCAGCGTTGACACAACGGTTGAAGGTCTGGACGAAGATGCCCCGATCGAGGGTTCCAGCCTGATGGGTCCCCATTATTACCATGCTGCCGCTGTCCACCAGGGCGCGGACGCCGCTGTTGCCTACCAGTATGAAGGCAAAACATACGTCGGCGCATTCAAACACGCCAACACTGTCGATTCCTGCACCAAATGCCACGACCCTCACTCCCTGCACACCCGGGATATCCCTGAATCTGATGCCAGCCTCTGCTCCACCTGTCACTCCAACGTTTCCGGCTGGGCAGACTATCGCAGCGTGAACATGTCCAATATCGATTATGACGGCGATGGCACGGTTGAACCGGTTTTCGACGAAATTGAAGGCATGAAAGTTATCCTCGAGGAAGCCTTAAACAAGTATTCTCAGGCAGTTGTTGGTGTTGGCTTTGGCTTCGACTTCGACAATTACCCCTACGCCTTTATTGATGGCAATACGGATGGTGAGATCGACGAGAGCGAGGCTATCTTCCCTAATCAATACAACACCTTCACTCCACGCATGCTCAAAGCAGCCTTCAACTTTATGTTCGTACAAAAAGAACCTGCCGCTTACGTTCACAACCCCGATTACGTTCTGCAGCTGCTGTTTGACTCCATTGAAGACCTCGGCGCCCAGAGTGGCGTGACTACTGCAGGTCTGACCCGACCTTAGGGTCAGGTCATAGTCTGGACATAAGAAGGCAACCTCATGAGCCCAACTAAAAAGAGACAAATATTTTACATCGTTTATTTCACCCTGGTGCTGTTGCCAGCCTTCGCCATGTTGGTTTCAGGTTATTTCCGCGGAGATGGCATCCGTGATACAGCCGTACTGCTCGGTTTCATCGGTATGGCTTTGGCAGGTATTCAGCTAATCTCCATCGGGCGTATCCACTGGCTGGCAGATGCCCTCGATATGGACAAGGTTTACAACAATCACCACTGGGTGTCTCTGCTTTCCATCCTGCTGATCATCGCCCACTTTATGCTGCTCAGCTGGTACAACCCCCTCATCGCCACCTATCTGAACGTTTTTGAAGCCCCCTGGATGATCGGCGCCGGTACGATCGGGTTGTTCGGTTTGATCCTGATCGGCATCACTTCCGTTTTGCGTAAATCTTTCAAAATGGATTACCGCTATTGGCTGCTGATCCACGATATTTTGACCATCGTCATCCTCGTTTTTGGTATGTGGCACCTCTTCAAGGTTGGATACTACACCAGCCACCCTTTTATGCGAGCGATTTGGTACTTCGAAATAGCCGTTTGGGTGGTGGCGTTTGCTTATATCCGCATCATCAGACCTTACCGAATCGGTCAGAAACCCTACATGGTAAAATCTGTGGTCGGCGAATCTGCCGATACCTACAGCCTGACCCTCGAGCCCGATGGTCACGAAGGCGTGCCTTTCGAAGCCGGTCAGGTTGCTTGGATCAGCACCGGGCAATCACCTTTTGTGCTTAGCCGTAATCCGTTCTCTTATTCTGGCAGCGCCGAAGCTGATGGCGACCTTCGCTTTTCGATCAAAAACCTGGGCGATTTCACCTCCACCATCCCCCATATGAAAAAAGGACAGCGTGTCTATGTGGATGGTCCGTATGGAACCTTCAACCTTGCCGACCCGCGCATGCAGAACGGTTTGGTTTTGATTGCCGGCGGCATAGGTCTGGCGCCGGTGATGAGCATTCTCAACACACTTGCCGATCGCGGGGATCATCGCCCCTGTTATGTTTTCTATGGCGACCTCAACGAAGATAACGCCCTCTATGAGGACGAGTTTGCACGCCTTAAAGACAAAGTCAACATGGCTTTTGTGCAGGTTTTGGAAAAGCCGAAGGATGAAGAATATCCATACCGCGGTTACATTACCAAAGAAATCTTGCTCGACCACCTGCCGCAAAACTACAAGGAGCTCTTTTACTTTGTTTGTGGTCCCGCCGCTATGCTCAGAGCTATTGAAAAACACTTCGATGCTATGGGTATTGACCAGTCGCAGATTCATGAAGAAAACTACACCATGGCTTAATATTTTCGCCGCAGATTATCAAACCATCAGATAAAGCAAACCGGGTTCAAAATACGAACCCGGTTTTTTCTATTGCTCAATTTGTCATTTGGAGCAAAGCGCCGGTCATTGCGAGGGAAGCGTCCGTCATTGCGAACGAAACGTCCGTCATTGCGAGCGAAGCGAAGCAATCTGCCTTTAATCTTTTCCTATCAGCAAGCAGTTGTTGC
This sequence comes from Anaerolineaceae bacterium UBA5311, assembly GCA_002411175.1. Taxonomy (GTDB): domain Bacteria; phylum Chloroflexota; class Anaerolineae; order Anaerolineales; family Anaerolineaceae; genus Mesolinea. Next base: position 8,927 of record DHRN01000015.1, read on the forward strand.
CTGTCACGGAAAAAGCCTCACAGGCAGACTGCCACGCCCCCTTATCGTTATTCAATAGGAAGTGCCCTTTGTGTTTCGGGGGCTCGCAGTGACGCATCTGTAATCTGTTATTGCGAGCGGAGCGAAGCAATCTGCCTTTAATCTTTTCCTATCAGCAAGCAGTTGTTACCTGTGATGGAAAAAGCCTCAAAGGCAGATTGCCACGCCCCCTTATCGTTATTCAATCGGTCTTGCCCTTTGTGTTTCGGGGGCTCGCAGTGACGGGTAAAAGAATTTCATATTTTCAGCCCCCCGATCTCCTCACCCCCTTTAATTCCCCCTCTAAAGAGGGGGTCATGATTGCATCCCCGCTCCCTGTTCCTCGCTTCCCTCTTTCCTGTCATCCTGAACGATGTGGCACACAGTGTACTTCGTAAGGATCTTGACCCTTCAACCGCAATGACCGTTTTATTGTAAAGTAAAGATTCTTCGCAAAAGAGGCTCAGAACGACAGTCCGCTTGTCTGAATTGCAATCAGAAGAAAAAAAGGTCAATGGCAGACTGCCGCACCCCCTTTAATTCCCCCTCTAAAGAGGGGGTCATGATTGCACCCCCGCTCCCTGCTGCCCGCTCCCGGTTCCCCGCTCCCCGCTTTCTGTTTCCAATCATCTATCAACTACACTATACATTTTATTTTCACTCCCCCAGCCATCTTGTTATTCTTAACAGGTAGCAGCGCTGGAAAGTACCAGGCGCGAGAGGATGAAAATGAATACAAAAAGATATCTTTGGTGTGAAAGAACCGAAGCTGAATACATGGAAATCAAAGCTGAGATTGAACAACGAAGGATCGAAATGTTGAATCTCGAAAATCGTCAAAAACTTGACTGGCCAGCCATAAACAAGGAACTGGAAAACTGGCTCGACCGCAGTCATGCTTTTATCGAGGGCTATCGTGCCGGCACCAGCTATGATGGAAATTGGGACCGAATTTGCGACAAAGCAGAACAAGGTTGGCAAGACTTGAAGTACGAGGTCAGTGACCTGCTCGACGCTCCAGACTTCCCGGGGTGAAGCTCCATTGGAGCCTGAGGTTTCGGTCCTGTAATTGCGAGCCAAATAATTATGAGTCGCTCCTGCCACCCCCTCATTGGAAGGATCAGGGGATTGGTCATTGCGAGAGAAACGCCTGTCATTGCGAGCGAAGCGAAGCAATCTGCCGTTAATCTTTTCTGCAATCACCTAGCCTGTCATTGCGAACGCGGTAATACCTAATGCGAATTACCGCTCATCCCACACACCTGGTATTGAAGATGTTTTTTTGATTCGATAAATCTCTCACCCCCTTTAATTCCCCCTCTCCAGCAAAGCTGGACGCAAGCAGTAAAGAGGGGGTCGTTGTCGCGCCCCTGCCCCCCGCTTCCTGCTACCCATCAGCTTTCAGCTTATACAGCTCCTCCACCGCCATGGAAATCTTGGTCACAGATGAATCCTCTGACAACGGATACACAAAATAGCTGTCCTTCAGCGTGCTGATAATCACAGCATCCTTCTGCTTGTCGATGTAGTTAAATTCAACATGAATTGAATATTGCGACTGGTTCGATTTCACCAGCTCAAACACCTCACCGGCATGCTCACCGCGCAAGACCATTCCATCCATATCGTGCCTCAACCAGCCCTTGCCCATCGGGATAAAGCCTTCCGCGTTTGGCAGCGAGTCGATCAATACCTCGGATTCAAACGCATACTCCCCTCGCCGCACCTCTTCCCGGACGTTCTGACGCTGCCACTCATACCAGTCTGGCGGGAAAACAAACTCAGTCTCACCGGTTTGCGCCTGCAGCTGACCATATTCGCTCAATCGCCACACTTTGCCGCAACGCTTGCAGCCTATCCGATCTCCTTGGCTGTACATCCGGTATTCAGTCCTGCAATTGGGGCATTGATAGAGCACTCGGTGCATTCCTGCCGCCCTTTCCGCGAAATCTATGCGAACCTGGTTTTCGTGCTGCCAACGATAATCGTCATACACGAGCGTTCTCGCGATCCTGTCGTGTATATCTGCGTAACTTAGCGCACAAACCTCGTCTTTCGTCAGCAGCAATTTCATCTCGGCTTCCACCCTCGAACCACGATTCACCTGATGCCAGGCTGGCTCGGTAATGTGGTGCCCATGCATCAACAGGCTGACAACCGGCACCTGCAAAAATTTAATCATCTTTCCAAGCGATTCGGGCAAAACTGAATTGGTGCCGATGTGGGAATAGCGTGCCTCGGGGTAGTAGACAACGATTTGTCCCTGCTTCAGCAGCCGTATGGTCTGACGGATCAATTCGACATCGTTGACGAACTTGCGTTTGGCGATACACCCCACAGCGCGCATGATCCCTTCACGCCCGATAAACCCATCCAAAGCGACCACATAGTTGGCTCTCTTCGGAAAAATTGCCGCCGTCATCACTTTGAAATCCAAAAAACTATTATGGTTGCTTACCATGATGTATGGGGGCTCAATTCCCTGTAAGTCGCGTTTGATTTTTGCCTTGTGTTTGAAAACATCCGGAAAACTGAGCAGCCAGGATAGAGGGCGTAAAAAATGCGCCTGCGGCTTGATCAGTGTCGCAAAATCGTAGCGCGGCAGGGCGCTTATTGGCGTGTCTGCATGCTCCAGATTATAATTTTTCATCACATTGCTGCTCAAAATACCCATATGAACCTCGTTTCAGGGATAATATAATAATTAACCATATTTTAAATGGATTGGTTGCGTTTATACACGGGCTCCAAATTTGCATCAGAGATTATAATAAAGGAAACAAGGGAATTCTAACCTACAAAAAATATATAAGGAGAAATAATGAAAGGTAAACAAGAAATTATTGACAGCCTGAATTTTCTGCTCAGGGATGAGCTGACTGCGATTAATCAGTACTTCGTCCATGCGGAAATGTGTGGGGATTGGGGATATGAAGCCTTGCACGAAGTCATCGAAGAGCGTTCGATTACAGAAATGAAGCACGCCGAAGCGCTTATCGGTCGGATTCTCTTCCTCGAAGGCACTCCCATCGTGGGCAAGCTCAACCCGATCCATATCGCGGAGGATGTGCCCGGTATGTTCAAAAATGACCAGAAGGCTGAGCAAGACGCAATCGTTGAATATAACAAAGCCGTGAAGCTCGCTGCAGATCTGCAGGATAATGGTACTAAAAAGTTTTTGGATGCCATTTTAAAAGATGAAGAAGATCATCTCGATTACATCGAGGAACAATTGGACCAGATCGACCAGATGGGTATCGAAAATTATCTCTCGACAGTGACAAAGGAATAAGGTGTGACCATGGAACCCAACGCACGAGTAATTGAAACATTAAACGAGTTGTTAAAGTCTGAGCTAACTGCCATCAACCAGTACATTGTACACGCCGAAATGGCTGAAGACTGGGGTTATGAGAGCTATTACAAAATTGAAAAGCACACCGCCATCCAGGAGATGGAACACGCCGAAGATTTGATCGCCCGCATTTTATTCCTGGGCGGCAAACCGATTGTTATTCATATTGACCAGATTCGCATTGGCACAGATTTGCCTACAATGCTTGAAAACGACCGAATACTCGAACAAAGCGCCATCGATGCCTACAACCTCGCCATCCAGGTTATGGTTGAAGAGAAAGACAACGGCTCCAAGCAATTGTTGGAAGCGATCCTCGAGGATGAGGAAGCGCACATCGACTTCTTTGAGGAACACCTCGACCAAATCGACCAAATGGGTCTGCCCTACTACCTGACAACCATCAAATAGTTGTTGAATTCGTTTCGTCAGTTTTTAAGAGAGTGGCAACGTGAGCCACTCTTTTTGATCACGGTAAATACATTCTGAAGTTGAACGATTTGATTTTGAGCCATTATCCATGAAAAGCCAGCGTCTTTTCCGATTAGCTAAAAGCTAAACAGTGGTAACATAAAATCATGAAAAGACCGCTTGAACCGGGTTTATTGAAACTCTTTCGCTACTTCTCCCTGATCGGATTGCTCTATTTCTCCGCTCGTTGGGTCTATGAAGACGTCAGCGTCCCCCGCACCGCTCTGATCGCTTTCCAGTCGCTATACTACGTTATCATTCACGGACTGCTGTTCCTTTCGCTCTCTTTCCCCTGGCTGGAATCAAAACTGAAGGACAAATATTTCCCCCTGGTTCTGATTATTTACACCCTCGCGATGGTCGGCGGAAGCTGGCTCTACCTGCTCGAACCCAGCCGCGGCATCACCCATTTCATTTCGCAATCTTATTCCCTGGTTCCCATCCTGATCGTCCCGGTTGTCTTCATCGCCTGGCAATACCATTTTCACATCGTCCTGATCTATACCGTGGTCACGAATCTTTCCGATTTCATCATCACCTTCCTGATCCTCGGGCACTTTTCTCTGGATACTCTGCCGCTCTTCACCCTGCCGGTCGTGCGTGCGTTTGCATTCGCGTTGGTGGGCTTCGTGGTTAATCAGCTCAATGAAAAACAACGTGACCAAAAACACAAACTGGTATTGGCAAACATGCAATTGGGGCAATACGCCAACACGCTCGAGAGCCTCGCCACCAGCCGTGAACGAAAACGCCTCGCCCGCGAACTGCACGATACCCTCGCGCACACTCTCAGCGGGATTTCGGTCAATCTTGAAGCCCTCAAGACGATGCTGCCCGCGGAGGAGCTCGAAGCTGCCTCGATGCTCGACAATTCTCTGAGCGCGGCGCGCTCCGGGCTCGACGGCACCCGTCGTGCTCTTAACGACCTGCGCGCCCAGCCGCTCGAGGATCTCGGTCTTGAGCTTGCGCTTCAGGGCATGGTCGAAAGCCTGGTTGAGCGGCAGGCATTGCTGGCGGATATCCGCATCGCCAATCTCGTCCAGATTCTGCCGCCCAATGTTGAGCAGGCTTTTTATCGCATCGCGCAGGAAGCGCTTGAAAATGTCTCCATCCATGCCAGCCCCAGTAAAATTTCTTTTCGGCTCCAGGAGGAAGACAATATGGTTTCGATGGAAATCCGCGACAATGGAGTCGGATTCGACACCCAAAGCCAGGTCAATACGTCGCGCTATGGGCTCAAAGGCGTGCGCGAACGCGCCACTTCAATAGGCGCAGACCTGACTGTGCTCAGCCGCCCTGGCGAAGGCACCACGGTCCGCCTGGTTTGGGAGCGATTTTTATGATTAAAGTATTGATAGCCGATGACCAGAAAATCGTTTGCGAGGGATTGAAAATGATTCTCGAAACTGATCCCGGCATCCGCGTGGTCGGGACCGCTTTTGACGGTCAGGAAGCCCTCGACCTGGTCGACGCGCTTTCGCCCGATATCGTTTTGATGGACCTGCAAATGCCGCGTATGAACGGCGTCCAGGCGATAAGAAGGCTCAAAGAGACCCACCCGGACCTGCCAGTACTCGTGCTGACCACTTATATGGATGACAAATGGTTATTCGACGCCATCCGCAGCGGAGCTTCAGGCTACCTGATGAAAGACCGCCCGCGGCAGGAGCTGCTCGAGGCGATCCACGGCACGCTGGCTGGTGATGCCTATATTGACCCCAGTGTTGCTGGAAAAGTGCTCAATAATGTTGCTTCTTCACACCGCCAGGACGCCCCCGAAGATTCGTACAACCTGACCGACCGTGAACAGGATATCCTGAATTTGCTTGCCCAGGGTTACTCCAACGCGGATATCTCCCAGCAGTTGTATCTTTCTGAAGGCACCGTGCGCAACTACACCAGTACCCTTTTCGCCAAACTGGGTGTCGGCGACCGTACCCAGGCAGTGATCCTCGCCCTCAGGCAAGGTTTGGTAACCGATAGCTGACAACCAGGATCGATATCCGCTGGTTTGACCACTTTTACCACAAATACCACCGGTTTTTGATCGTACAAGCACGCTCTTTGGGTGGGAAATCTAATACCTGAGTTTCTCATTTTAGTGTCGTGTATGTTGCTTCAAAACAGAATGGGTTCATGACTTCGATGTCATCGGGAAGATGGCTTCGCCGGAACGGGACAAGCCGCGTTCCCTACAACGGGATTGCGTTATTGACTATTAGTAGGGGACGGTTGCCATGCCGTCCCGCTAAAAGCCCTAAATTGGAGGTGCTGACTATTCCAATTGGCGCGATAGTGGTGAACCTCCAATCCGCTGTCGTCCGTAGTCAATGTGCACGGCGGATTGAGGGGGAGCAATATCACCGTCACACCAATGTCATAACCCCCTCAATCTCGCCCTACAAATGATTTCTTCGCCGGAACGGGACAAGCCGCGTTCCCTACAACGGGATTGCGTTATTGACTATTAGTACGGTTGGTCAGTTTTTGAACCGGTTCCTACGCCCGGATGTTCGATCGGGAGGTGGATGCATATGACTCCTTTTTCGATAGCATATAGGGGGGTTTTTCACTTTTTACCCTTTTTGCAGTGTTTTTTGATAGTGCAAAATGTCTTTTTGAGTGCAATAACCCGGTTATGTTAAGGTGCTGTAGTTTTCTTTGCGGTATTATAGCACATTTGTTCTGTTTTGGGTAGGTTACGGGGAGCGGGGAGCTTTGAAATTGGTAAATCTCATATCCGTCACTGCGAGCCCCCGTTAAAGGGATGGCAGGAGCTTTTGATTCACATGAGGGGGCGCGGCAGTCTGCATTTGGTTTCTTGTCTTGATCGGATGTAAAAGATAAAAGGCAGATTGCTTCGCTTC
>DHRN01000015.1:15746-32460 GCA_002411175.1 Anaerolineaceae bacterium UBA5311
CGTCACTGCGAGCCCCCGTTAAAGGGATGGCAGGAGCTTTTGAATCACATGAGGGGGCGCGGCAGTCTGCCTTAATTCTTTTGTCGTGGGTACAAGCGAAAAAGATAAACTGCGGATTGCCACGCCGTTTTGCCGAATGAAATATATGCCCAACAATCAAGGCATAACGGCAAAACGGCTCGCAATGACCAGACTCCTGCTTTCATCCTGTAATTCTCTCACCCCCCTGCCCCCCTCTAAAGAGGGGGTTGTTCTGAGCTTCTTTTTGGAATGCTCTCACCCCCCTGCCCCCGTCTAAAGAGGGGGTCGTTTTGAGCCGTTTTTTGGAATGCTCTCACCCCCCTGCCCCCCTCTAAAGAGGGGGTTGTTAGTCACCACCGCATTATTGCAAGATAGCGGAGAAACGTTTCTTTTTTTCAATCTGCCAACTCTGGCATTCTACTTGCAACTATGAGCGCATGACAAGAGCATTCGGAATTGACATCAGTAAACATCAAGCCAGCGCTGACGGTAAAAAACTCATGAACTTCGCTGCCGTCCGCGACCACAAAGAAAAAATAAGCTTTATTGCTTCACGCGCCGGCATATCATGGGGCTATCAGGACCCACAGTTTCACTACCACTGGTCCCAGTCTGGTCTGCTCAAAGTCGGGCGGATTGCCTACCACGTGATCTATTTCGGTGAAAGCGCGATCGCCCAGATGGATTCCCTCTTCAAAATGCTCGAAAAGCAATCCGATTTCGCCCACGACCGGATCGCGCTCGACCTTGAAGTGGAGGGCATCAACACGCGTTCACGCATCACCACCACGACGAATAATTGCCTGGAGATCTGCAAATCCCGCACCGGTCGCTATCCCATCGTTTATTCCCGGGCATCCTGGGTGAATTCATATCTTGCTGTTGGCGACATGCCGAAAATCAATTGGTGGCTGGCAACTTACCGCAAGCCCTCCCCTTCACCGTTTTACACCAGCGAACATCCCGGACCACCCCTTTTGCCGAAGGGTGTCAGCACCTACCTGATTCATCAAACCGGCGATAAGAACCGCTCGATCGGCGCGCAGAGCCACTACATGGACTATAACCGCTTCAATGGGGACCTGCAGGCGGTTCAGAAATTTTTCAACAACCCGCAGGACACGGTCATCGACCCGCCCAAAGACGAGGCGCTCTTCAAAGTCAAATGCATGGTCAATTCCCTGCGCAAGCGCAGCGGTCCCGGCAGCAATCATTCCGTTATCGGGCATCTTTACCTGGGTGATGTGGTTTCGGTCTATGAGGAACGGGGCAGCTGGCTGAGGATAGACCCAGCGGCAAGTGTTTGGTGCAGCGGCGCGTCGAATTATGTCTTCCGCATGAACGAGGGAGATACGATACAACACGCCCAATGCATCGTCTCGGCGCTCTTCAAACGGGAAGGACCAGGCAAACAACACAAGATCATTGGCAACCTTGTCCGTAACGATGTTGTTGGGATTTACGAAGAAAAAATTGGTTGGTTTCGTATCACTGCCGACAAAAACGTTTGGGTTTGCGGCTTCCCCCAGTATATGCGCCTTTTGTAGATGTTGCTTTTTTAATTCAAAAGAGGCTGACTAAAAAGTCAGCCTCTTTTTCTTGAATGTTTGATTAGAAATCTTTGAGAATAACACCCAGCGCGAGCAGAACGAATGCCACGATCCAAAGCCAGGGGTTTGCAACTGCGAGAGCCGCCACAGCGAACTCAGCCAACAGCGCAACGAGAAAAAGTACTACAGCGATGTAAAAAACGATTTGTTTTGGTGCATTTAATTTCATGATATCTCCTTTTGGTTTGATGGAATAATACCTATAACTATACTATACTCTGGTTAAATATAGGTGTATTTTGGCAGATTTGTATAATCTTTTTTTAGCTTGCGAGTGTAAATTTTTTGGCTGTGGGAGCGTTAAGATCCTTCGCAAAAGAGGCTCAGGATGACAGGAAATGGGCCGATGGCTGATCACTGAAATCTTTACGATCGGAATTCTCTCACCCCCCTGCCCCCCTCTAAAGAGGGGGTTGTGCTGAGCTTTTTTTTGGAATTTTCTCACCCCCCTGCCCCCCTCTAAAAAGGGGTTGTGGCTTCCCGATTCCCGTTCCCTGTCATCCTAAACGAAGTGACACACAGTGTACTTCGTAAGGATCTTGCCGTTTCAATCACAACGACTTTTCCATTAAATGTTAAGATCCATCGCAAAAGAGGCTCTGGATGACAGGACATCGGGGGGCGGGGAGCTTTGAAATTGGTAAATCTCATATCCGTCACTGCGAGCCCCCGTTAAAGGGATGGCAGGAACAATTGAATCAAAATGAGGGGGCGCGGCAGTCTGCATTTGGTTTCTTGTCTTGATCGGATGTAAAAGATAAAAGGCAGATTGCTTCGCTTCACTCGCAATGACGTGCGTTTTGCTCGCAATGACGGATTACAGATGCGTCACTGCGAGTCAAGAATCTTGCACGTGGGATTGGTAAGATCCTTCGCAAAAGAGGCTCAGGATGACAGGAAAAGGGCTGATGGCTGATCACTGAAATCTTTACGATCGGAATTCTCTCACCCCCCTGCCCCCCTCTAAAGAGGGGGTTGTGCTGGCAAGGGCAATCCTTCGTCTGATCGGAATGAGACCGCGCGGAAGGCTCGATGAGCCTGGGAGCATCGCGGCGGTCTCATTGCACGACGGCATTCTTAAGATCCTTCGCAAAAGAGGCTCAAGATGACAGTTTGCTTGTCAGAATGACAGTTTGCTTGTCAGAATGACGGTTCTTTTGTCAGAATGACAGTTCTTTTGTCAAAATGAGAATTCGTTATGCATCAAATCGCTTTACAATTTCCATAAGCTGAAGGGTTTTTTCTTTATCAATCGGGTTAATTAAGAGCCCGTCTTTTTTCAGCGCAGAACCAACAATTGCTCCATCAGCGATTTCAAGAATTGATGTGACATTATCCAGGTTCAGCCCGCTTCCGGAAAACACCGGTATTTTAGCGATCTGTTTCACACGATCCAATTCTTCGGTCGAAGATGAGACTCCTGTCCGTGAGCCTGTCACGATAATGGTATCCGCTCCGTTACTCTGCGCCATCAGAGCGCTATCTTCCAGGGGTAAGTTGTGGACTAATGGGTAGGAGCTTTTTACCTGGACATCACAAAAGAGTAAGATGTTTTCCGCCTCCAGAGCTTTTCGGTACTTAATTACCTCCCGCGCGCAGGGAAAGATTATCCCTGCCGAAGTAACAATTGTATCGGTAAACACCGGAACTCTAATAAAATCAGCATCGATCGCGTAGGCAATCGCGAGACCGGCTTTATAATCGCAAAACGCCGCGTCAATGCCGACAGGGATGGAGATGTTATTTTTCACATTTGAGCTAATTACGGTCAAGGTTGTAGTTTGTTCAGTATCAAGGTCGATTGCTACCGGGCTGTCGTTTGTATTCTCAACAATCAGAGCATCCACACCAGCCGCTTCCAGGATTGTCGCGTCTGCGACTGCCCGATCGATAATCTGCTGCATGCTGCCTGAGTAATTCCTGGTTCCAGGTAAAGGAAGACAATGCACCATTCCAATTATTGTTTTCCTGGTTAGTAAATCGTTTAATTTCATATAGCATTTGCCTTTCGTTCTTTGATCCAAATTGTGAGCATTTGCCAGGCAAATAATTGCCGGCTATTCTCAAATTGTTTCGCTATCGATCATGGCAATCAGTTCATCAGAGGTGAGAATCTTTGCCGTGTACTTTCCGATATCTTCAATATGGAATTTATTTAATTCGTCCGTATTGGTAGAAACGCAATCACTTATCAGGTATGTCCGGAATTCCCGCATCGATGCATCAACAGCCGTGGCTCTCACGCAAACATTTGTTTTGGTGCCAATGATCGCGACGGCTTCGATTCCATTCCCGATGAGAAGCTCCTCGAGATTAGTTTTAAAGAAACCACTGGCTTTCCTTTTCACAACGATTGGGTCATTTTCATCGATGGGCAGGCGGGGATCCAAAAGTTCCCCGCCTGTGCCTTCAACACAACTTTCCCTAAGAGAGATAAACGTTTTCCCTCTTCGCTCGTTTTCAGCTAATTCCACGATTTGCTGAATGTAAATAGTAAGAATTTCACGTTCTTTCACCTGGTTTATCAGCCTAACCACAGCTGGCATCATTGCGCCAGTTGATGGGTAATAGACTTTTCCGGTCGGTTGGGTAAAATCATTTACCAAATCTACAACGAGCAGGGCTAATTTTCGCATCTGGCTTCTCCATCTATCTGCTTACAGACACATTCTTAACATTTCTAAAATGTTTTCCCGGTTCAAAGGAACGAAACAATTTTCCAAAGCGGCATTGTCGACAGTGCTCATAATATGATCTGCCATCTCTTCAAAATATTCATCGGTAATGTTTTCGTTCAATTCAACCAACCTGGAAGGCATGTTGATCGATTTGAAATAGTCTTCCGTTGCTTCAATTGAGAGCATCGCGATTTCCCGGTCTGTCTTGCCCTTGGGGTCGATTTTCCAGACATTTACGCCATAATCGACAAATTTTGGCAAGGTGGAGTCGAACTGAACGCTATATCTGAACCATTGGGGAATTAATATCGCCAACCCGGCTCCGTGAGTTGTGTTGTAGTATCCGCTGATTTCCTGCTCGAGGAAGTGGACCGTCCACTGATTTGGGAAGCCCTTGCCAATCAAACCTGTGAGTGCCCAAACGCTGGTATAAAGCAGGTTAGCGTGAGCGTCATAATCGTTGGGGTCGTCATAGGCTTTCTTTCCGTATTCAATTGTATTGATGAGCATGGCTTCACCAACCCGGTCTTGAAATCCAGCGGTGTCATAGTTATTGAAGTAATACTCCATCACATGAGACATAATATCGACAACACCGGCAGCCTTGAACTGTTTTGGAACCGTCATGGTATATTCCGGGTCCAAAATCGCGGCTCGGGGTCTCATGTCTGCATGTCCCAAACCAAGTTTTTCGTTGGTTTCGAGGTTGCTGATGACCGCGCTTGTATCCATCTCAGATCCGGTTGCTGCCAGGGTTGAGACAACGATCACTGGCAAAACGCTGACAACTTTACCTTTCTTAATAACCAGATCCCAGGGATCGCCAGCGTATGAGACCGAGGCAGCGATCGCCTTTGAGCAATCAAACACGCTTCCGCCACCAACAGCCAGCACTACTTCAATTCCGTGTTCGCGACAAATCCCGACACCTTCTCTAACCGTAGTGATTTTCGGATTCGGTGTGACACCAGCTAATTCCCAAAATTCAATTCCATTATTATTGAGAATCTCCACGACGGTGTCATAGAGCCCGGTTTTCTTGATGCTTCCGCCGCCATACACAAAGAGGACTTTGTTTCCATAGGCTTTGATGCTCGAAGCAAGGTTTTCAATCTGACCTTTTCCGAAATAAATTCTGGTTGGCACGTGCATTGTAATGTTTTTCATTTTCTTTTCTCCATTTTATTTTGTTGCTTTTTTTAATTCCTGGATTGTTGTAAACAATCCTTTTTCATCATCGTATTGGTTTAACAAACTACCCCCGATAAACACGCCATCTGCTCCAGCGCTCTTCATCTCGCTGACTTGTTCTGGTGTGCGAATGCCAACTCCACAGTAAATTGGGAGGGTAATACCGCGGTTTCTTAGATATTCTATGCATTTTTTCGTGGTATCACAGCCCTCCCGAATGATGGTTGTTGGCGCAGGTGTCGCGGCAAGATAGATTAAGCCCTTCTTTAGTCTTAAAGCATTCTGGATTCTGCTTTCGGTCATTCCGAAGTCGATCGTTGCCGACATGCTGACACCGGCTTGTTCCATTTCCGCGGTTAATTCGGCGTCAAAATTCACACCAAGCAAATGAGCCATTCCGGACGCAAAATAAAACTCAAGGTACTTTTCGATACCGATAAGTCTCAAGGTCTCACCATAGATCAGATTCATGGTATAAGCCGCAGGGTTTTGCTTTTGAAAACTTTGGATGCTTTCCAGGTAGAGGTTGTAGTCGGAACATTTTGACAAAGCGACCCGCATGGACGCGGCGATATGGTCGGGTTCATACTTCGGGTCAACTGGAGGAATGCTCATTTCGATGCCATCACATCCAGCTTCAAGATAGATCCCGGCAAAGCGCATACTTTCTTCCAGGGAAGGATAACCACAGGAGAGATAACCGATTAAATTCATTGGTTTAGATTCCTTTCGATGCAATCTTTTCTTGTGATTAAGCGTTTATACAGGCTTTCTTTGGAAGGGGAATTTGTAATACATCCACATTTTTCAATAATGAAAGAGGACAAGGTACTTCCAAGCTGGGCGCATTCTACGGGGGTTTTGTGGTGGCAATATCCATGCATAAAACCGGCGACATAGGCGTCACCCGCACCTGTGCAATCTACATCTCCCTGCGTAGGTGAGGTTTCGATGTGGTACGCGGAGACGCCACCCGCTTCTTTTACCCAGATATCGCTGCCGTTCTTGCCATCGGTGACCGCGATGACTTTGGTGGACCCGTAATCGAACAGAGCGGTGATATCAGACACTCCCAGGGCGTCAAGGATGATGCTCTTTTCAAAATTGTTACAGAATACGACCTCAGCCGCAGGCACTGCCAGGGTAAGCACTTCTTTGGTAAATATGGTTGTATCTGATCTCATCGAGAAGGCGAAAGGCAACTTGTGCTTTTTTAGCTTATCCAGGAAGGCGAGGATGTTGTCTTTATTGTCGATGGAAAGGATCGCCATGCGTGATTTTTCAAACAGAGCGTCATCCATCGGATGGGGGGTGCGTTCGCCTTGCTTAAACTTCCCGGAGAGGGTTAATCTGTTCTTATTCTCGTCCTCAATAATCAAACCAATTCCTTTTGATTGATCCTGAATATAGTGAAGACCTTCTTTCGAAATACCGATATTGTCGAGCACTTTCTCATATTTTTCAAGCGTGGGTCCCTGGATTGTAGTGGCTAAGACGCAACGCTCTCCAAGCTTTGCCAGGTTGTAGGCAATGTTTAAGCCCGTACCACCATAGAACAACTCGTCGAAGTTCTCGTTTTGTACGTAGCAGGTAATATCATCGCGATGAATGGTGTCTACTTTTAATATGTAGTGACAACCCATCCCACCAAGAACTATGAAATCGTATTCTTTCATTTTTTTATCAGATGCCCGTATTTCTTATCAAAGATCACAAGAGAATCCAAGGACAACCTGCAGAGAGCCTCTTCCATCTCGTCGTATCTTTCTTTATCTGTGTGCAAAACTTTTTTTAAGCGGTCCCTGATGACGGTTGTCATACACAAGGTGCCCACCATAATTCCCATCAGGTTGCCGACTTTTATTAGCGGGGCAGATTCAAAGTCTTCAAACACAATTCCCAAATATTTATTGGTTTTATATTCGTCTTCGAATGAAGGCAGGTCGGGGGTCATGGATCTGCGGTAGGCTCCGAATTCAGTTATTGAAGTGCGGGCGAATCCGCCGTCGTAACTTTTTACAATTCCGGATACAAACGGATAGCCGCTTTCCTGGACGCTCTGTTCGATACACTCCACAAGTTTTGGATTCACGACAATTGGGTAGTTTTCTGGCGCGTACTTGATACTGACAGAGTCGTTTGCCATCCCGGCTGTCGCGATTACAAATTTAGCAAAATCGTCATCTTCAGTCGGACCCGCGGTTCCCATTCTGACCAAAACTTTCGCGCCACATTCGTTCAGTTCCTCCAGCATTTCCACCGCGGAAGCGCTGCCCATGCCAGTGGAGCTTATGGTGATGCGGACACCTTTGTACATGCCGGTGTACGTGTTGTACTCGCGGCTAAAGGCGATGTGCCTGGCGTCATCCAGATACTTTGCCATTTTTTCGACCCGCCAGGGGTCGCCTGAAATAACAACATATTCGGAAACATCTTCAGGGGTCAATTTTGAATATAACGTTTTTCCATCAATCATACTAATCCTCCAGTTTTAGTGCTTTTGTTGTGCCGGCAGAACATTGCGACCGGCTTCATCCAGCTTTCTGACCGTATTTCTCGTCATAAATCACTACAGCATCCAATGCCAACCGGCATAAGGCATTTTCCATTTCACTGTAAAGTTCCTTGTCGGTATGCATTACTTTTTCAAATCGATCTTTGTATGTGGTTGTAATACAGAGAGCGCCAACAGAAATTCCCATCAGATTGCCGACTTTGATAAGCGGCGCGGATTCAAAATCTGTAAAGCGAACACCCAGATACTTCATTTTGATGTAGCGTTTTTCAAAAGAAGGTGGGTCTGGCATCATGGAACGACGGTAGGCGCCAAATTTTGAGATTGAGGTCAAGGCGTCTCCGCCATCGTGGCTATAGACGATCCCTGAGACAGATGGGTAACCGCTTTGTTTCACGCTTTCTTCCAGGGATTGCACAAGCTTGTTATCCACTACGATGGGATAATTAGCTGGAGCGTATTTGATACTGACCGAGTCGGAAGCCATGCCCGCCGTGGCGATCACGAATTTTGAAAAATCGACATCATCTGTCGGGCTGGCAGTACCCATCCTGATGACCACTTTGGCGCCGCATTCGTTTAGTTCTTCAAGCATTTCGATCGCTGAAGCGCTGCCCATGCCGGTTGAACTGACAGTCACGCGCACACCCTTATAGAAACCAGTATAGGTGTTAAATTCCCGGCTGAAGGCGATGTGTTTTGGTTCGTCGAGGAGTTTCGCAGCCATCTCGACCCGCCAGGGGTCACCATTCAATAAGACATAATCAGCAACATCGTCCGGTGTTAATTTTGAGTATAAAGTCTTTCCGTCTATCATTTTTTCCTCTTCTTAAAATAGTTAATAATCCATCGGGACGGATGGTTCATTCATTAATTGCTTTCGCGCCTTTGCCAAACTTTTGGTCGTAGATAAAAAGCGAGTTTAGGGCAACCTGGCAGAGGACATCTTCCATGGACTGCATAAAGGCTGGGTCGGAATGCATAATTTTTTTATAACGATCGCGCACTACGGTAGCCAGGCAGATGGAACCAACCGCAATTCCCATCAGGTTGCCAACTTTGATCAGGGCGGGGGATTCCAGGTCTGAGTATTTGATGCCCAAATAGTTTTCTTCGGTACGCAATTCTTCGAAGGTCTTCATTTTTGGAGTCATAGAGCGTCGGTAAGCGCCAAACTTTGTGAGTGAGATTAAAGATTCACCCGCGATGCCCGTTCTGACAATTCCTGAAATATATTCGTAGCCGCTTTCACTGACACTTTCCTTGATGGATTCGACCAGCTTTGGGTCCACGACAATGGGGTAATTTTCAGGGGCATAATTAATGCTTACAGAATCATCCGCCATCCCCGCGGTGGCGATCAGGAACTTGGCAAAGTCTTCGTCATTGGCAGGCGCGCCTGAGCCCATGCGCAACACGACTTTCGCCCCACAACTCTTCAATTCCTCTAAAATTTCAACGGCAGAAGCAGCTCCGATACCAGTGGAACTGACTGTGATTCGGAGGTCCTTATAAAAACCAGTATGCGTGTTAAATTCTCTGCAGAAAGAAATATGTTCGCCAGGATCCAAAAACTTCGCCACTTTGTCAGCCCGCCAGGGGTCGCCAGTGAGGATAACGTATTCTGAAACATCATCAGAGGAAAGATTTGAATACAAGGTCTTTGTTACTTCTTTTTTCATGATTACACCAATTTCTATCTAAAAATCCTTTCAGGGTTTTTTCTGGCAACAGGGTATTCAGTAACCACCAATACGATTAACATAGCCAGGTATGGCAACATACCAATTAATGATGCGGTTGTGCTGTCAACGTAGGCTGTGATACGAATCTGGACGGCTTTTGCCAAGCCAAACAAGAGTGCGAACAATGTTGACCTAACCGGTTTGTTTCGCCCACACATGATTGCTGACAGACAAATGTAACCTCTTCCAGCGATCATTCCGTTTGTATACATTCCCAGGTTTTCAACAGCCATGTTGATTCCACCGAGTGCACAACAGATCGCGCAAATGGTCAAGGCCATATAACGAATGCGCTTTACATTGATGCCCAACGATTTGGCTGCATCCTCGTTCTCACCAGTAACCCGCAGATGCAAGCCAAATTTGGTTTTGTAGAGAATTATTGTGAGCACAACGACGACAAAGAAGGACGCGTAGGTTAAGAAAGTGTGGTTATTAAATATCGTGGATAACACGGGAATCGATCGTAATATTGGAAGGTCTTTAATCATCAGAGCTGGGTCGATAAATTGTCCGGCGCCCAAACTGCTTTTCTTATTGAAAACTGCGATCATGAAGAAAGGGATTACGCTGGC
This sequence comes from Anaerolineaceae bacterium UBA5311, assembly GCA_002411175.1. Classification (GTDB taxonomy): domain Bacteria; phylum Chloroflexota; class Anaerolineae; order Anaerolineales; family Anaerolineaceae; genus Mesolinea. The sequence continues at coordinate 26,082 of DHRN01000015.1, forward strand.
TGATACCAGGTTGATGGAAAACCCGACAAACAAGGGGCTTCCGCCAAATTCGAATACCAAAATGGCAAATAAGTATTGGACCAACAGACATAAAATTAATGCCAATAAGATTCCAAGCCAGACTTGTTGGGTCACCAGTGTAAAGAAGATCGATCCAAACGCGCCAAAAGCCATGATTCCTTCGAGCGTGAAATTCATAACGCCTGCCCGGTTTGTGTACAAGCCGCCGATAACTCCAAACAAGAACGGAGTGGACATGGCAATGGTCATGTGTAATAAATCAAGTAGAAATTCCATGGTTAAAATTTCTCCATTTCTAATACTTTTTGTACCTCTGGAATATCTTCTTCCTTTTTCTTCCAGAAAAGGAGCTTTTTATTTTTCAAAAATTTCACTGATAGAAACAGGATCATCGAACTCTGGATGATCTGGATAATTTCACCAGGCACTCCAAACTTTACTTGTAAAGAAACGCCGCCAAACTTAAAGGCTCCGAAGACGATGCTGGAAACGATGGTGCCCAGAGGCGTGTAACCGCCCAGCATTGCCGCGAGCATGCCGTCCCAGCCCAGCCCTTCAGCAAAATTAGGAAGGAACCGGTGATGGATTGCCATAATCTCGATGGCGCCAGCGAGACCAGCGATGCCTCCACTGATCAAAAACAGGTGGATGATTTTCTTTGAGACTCTCATTCCAACGGCGTCAGCGAATTCTTGTTGTTTCCCTAATGCCGATATTTCATAACCGAATTTTGTCTTTTTCATCACCACCCAGGCGGCTATACCGACGACAAGGGCGATTATTATTCCGGATGTCAAATTGTTTTTCGGGATGAAGGCGGGTAAGATCGCTGCCGCTTCGATTGGTTTTGTTGATGAGTATTGGTAACTGTAAGCAAACGGACCGTTTGTCAGATATAAAAACAACGTTATGGCTACATAATTAAGCATTAACGTCGTTACCATCTCGTTGATACGAAAATGAGCTTTCATAATTGCCGGGATTAAGGCGAACAACATTCCACCCAGAATTCCACCAATTAAGCAAATGGGTATATGCAGCCAGGCTGGCAGCCCGGTCAGGGTAAAGCCAAGATATGCAGCCGCGAACCCGCCACAAAGCATCTGACCCTCGCCGCCCAGGTTCCAGACTCCTCCCGAAAAGGCGAGGACAACACCAATGCCAGTAAGCATTATTGGTGTAGCGAACGTGAGCGTATTTAAGAAACCGGTTCGATTAAAAAACGCGGAGTTTATTATGGAAGCATAAACCTCAAAGGGGTTTTGACCAGCGATAATAATCGCGATTGCGCCGAGTATTAAAGAAAGCGTTACGGGGAGCAAGAAATTAATAACTTTTACAAGATAATCGTTAACTTTAGTTTTCATTGCCACACACAAATTCTTCAGCCAATACGGGTTCAGCCATTGTTTTCGCTCCTGCCATGTACAAGCCTAATTCTTCGTTTGAAATGTCATCACCAGAAAAACTTCCCACAATTTTTCCGGAATACATAACCAATATTCGGTCTGAAAGTCCTACAACTTCATTCAGGTCGGACGATACCAGGAAAATACTTCTTCCTTCGTCCCGCATTTTGAGTAACTGCCTCTGAACAAATTCTGTAGAGCCCAAATCCAGACCTCTGGTTGGCTGGCAGGCAAGCAGGATTAAAGGATCTTGCTGAATTTCACGGGCAATGATTATTTTCTGGGCGTTCCCTCCAGACAATTCCGAGACGACTGGATCTTTGGAAGAGAGTCTGACATCAAATTTTTGTACTTGTTTATCCCGGTTTGTCTGGATCGCCTTGCTTCGCATGAATCCATGACTACAGAATTCATCTTTCGTGTGGTATCCCGCAAGCAGGTTGTAGCTGACATTCATACTTGTGCATAATCCACGGACAAAGCGTTCTTCAGGGATAATCCCCATTCTGTTTTTACGTAATCCGTCGGGCCAATTTCCAGTAACATCTTTTCCCGAGATGTAAATTTTCCCTTTGGTCGCTTTCATCAGTCCTGTCAGGACCATGATCAATTCAGTCTGACCATTGCCTTCGACACCAGCAACCCCAACTATTTCTCCCCGTTTGACTGCAAAATTTATATCCTGGAAAACTTTTTTGCCATTTATGTCTTCAGCGGTCAAATCTTTGACTTCAAAAACAACCTCAGAGCTTACCTCTGGGTTTGAAGTCCGGGTAATCGACTTTACCCTTCGCCCTACCATTTTTTCGGACAAATATTCGACCGATGCATCTTTGTTGTTTACAGTAACAACATGCTTCCCCGCTCTGATTACACTGATGGAATCAGCGCACATTTTGACCTCAGCAAGCTTATGTGTGATGATCACAATTGTTTTCCCTTGCCGTCTCAACTCGTTTAAGTTTTTCATCATCATTTTGACTTCCTGAGGTGTGAGAACCGCTGTGGGTTCATCCAGGATCAAGACTTCAACATTCCTGTTCAACATCTTCAGTATCTCAAGACATTGTCGTTCGCCCACGGATATTTCGGACACGATATCATTTGCCTTAAGTTTGAAGTCAAATTTGTCGATTAGTTCCTGCGCATTTTTCTGTTCTTGCTGCTTATCAATAAAAATACTGTCAAATTGCCTGCCGCCGAGATTAATTTTTTTATGTTTCTCCACGCCGAGCATTAAGTTTTCATATACTGTCAGTGATGGTACCAATTTAAAGTGTTGATGGACCATGCCAACCCCCTGGTTAATCGCATCCAACGGTGTTTTTAAGGTTACAGGAGTTCCGTTGTAACGAATTTCACCATGATCAGGTTGTAAGAGCCCGAATAACATATTCATTAATGTAGTTTTTCCAGCGCCATTTTCTCCGATGATGGCTCTTACCTCCCCCTCTTCGACAGCAATACTTAAATTATCCACCGCAGTAAAATCACCAAACTTTTTTGTGAGTTCAATGGTTTCAATTTTTTTCATTATTCCGTCCTCTTCAAAAGCAACCTGGGTTGTAGTCCCTGCGAAATTCGCAAGGGCTACAACCCATCATCAAGGAGTAAAGGTCTATGGCCAGGGATAACGTTCGCCGTTTAGATAAACGGTGTTATGGACAATTATTTCTTCATCAATAATAGCTTGACGTTTTTCAGCGAGGATACCTTTCAGTTCCTCAAATTTTTCATGATTGGTGACAAATTCAGCGATAGTTGACATGTCTGTGATATCAATTCCACCATTTTCGAGGGTGAATAAGAACAGACCCTGGGGCATTTCGTCTTTAACCCAGCTCTCAATCACGTGGAAAATACCAGATTCGAAATCATAGCGAACACTGGTGATAACATAACCTGGTTCAATCCAATCTTGATCCAGATCGACACCGATCGCGTAGGCGTTGTTTAGGCGAACTGCCTGCAACCCGCCCAAACCAGCGGTGCCGCATGCCAGCCAAACCACATCGACGCCAAGATTGTTGATCATGTTTTCTGTAATTGTTTTTACGTTCTGGGTGTCTTCAAAACCACCGTTGTAATCAACAATCACTTCGCAATCCGCACAGACTTCGCGAATACCTTGTTTGAAGGCATCTTCAAATTGATAGAAGCCAACAGATTCGAGTCCGAAGACGATTCCGATCTTGGAGCCAGGTTTGGAACCTCTGCCTTCGACCAGCTCGTTGCCATCCTGAGCGACAAAACCGGCTGCGATTCCGCCAAGAAAGGCGGTGTTCCAGACTTCACCGGCAAAGCCAACATAATTGGGGGCTTCATGTTCGGTTCCCAGATCTCCAAATTGAACAAAGGTAGTGTCTGGATATTCTTTGGCGGTTGCTTCTGACCATGCGATCGCGCCATATTCCATACAGATTACGAGACCATAACCTTCTTCGCCAAGTTGCCGTAGATAGGTTTGAGTTTCAGCGGCTTCGGTAGGCTCGACGACAACGAATTCAAGCCCGAGCTCTTCGCTCGCTTTTTTCATGCCCAGGTGGGCGCCGTCATTTAAGCCCTCATCTCCCAATCCGCCAACCTGAACGATCAATGCCGCTTTTTTGCTGTTTGGATTAATTGATTCCGGCTGGCTCTCAGGTGTCGCGTCTTGTTCAACCTGAACTGGTTCAACAGTAGCGGGGCTTGCTTTCTGGCAACCAGAAAATAAGCCCATCACGAGAGCGCATACAATTAAAAAAACTACCTTTCTATTCATGATTCTCTCCTTTTGATTGTTAAAGTTATTATAACAACATGTTGACATTATATTATCAACTCCGACCTTGTCAAGGGGTTTCGCAAAATTAATCCTATTTTGAAAAAGTTGAGTTTTGTGGCAAAGTATCTTTTACAGTTTTCCGAAAATCTTCCCGTAATGGTTCAAGATTATGTGTTGGTTTATAATACCGCGTTTCGGTAAATGCGATAAACCTACTTGACCGGCGCGGCTGTGCTTTGTTTTTCTGCCCATTTTCTGCCTCTTTCGGGTATAAACAGGGTCAGAATTCCAAATACCAGTGGAGCGAGGCAGCTAATAGCCAGGGCTTTGTACATATCGCCATCAAAGTGGGTAATCATCAGCCCGATAACCGCAGAGCCAAGCGCGGATCCCAAACCCGCTCCTGTAAGCATCATGGAAGTTCCAAGAGACACTGATTTGGGTTTCAGATCTATCTTATAGAGCAATGAAAAAATTAATGGGACGAAGAAGTAGGTCCCAAAACCAGCAGCTGCCGAAGAAACCAACAAAAGCGGAAGGCTGGTGGATTTCACCATCCCAAAGAAAAAGAGCGGCAACAAGAAACCCCAGACAGAAATTAGTGGTTTCTCATAACCGACTGCCTGGGTAATCCGGGGAGCAATTAATGAGCCCAGGGCGGAAAATAACGGGAAGCAACTGAGAACGATTCCAGTTTGAGATGCTGTCATTCCTAAGGATGTTTGCGCGTAAGAAGGCCAATAGAAGAGCATACCAATCCATGTGAAGACAACCCCAGTCCAGCCAATAGCCAGCAGCCAGGGAGTTTTTGTGCGCAAAGCCTCGAATGAACTCTTATCAAAAACCGGTTCAACGGGCTGGTCGTTTTTCTCAGCTTCTGGCAATTTTTTTGGTTGGTAGGCGATTAGCCAACAAATGGTTAGAACGCCAAGCACCGCAGCCATGACCAGGTAGACATTTTGCCAACCGCCCAGCAGCGCCATTACCTGGGTTATGAGCAATGGTGCCAGGGTTTGAGCAATTGGTTGAACAAAATTTTCAGTGCCGTTTACATCCAGCATGCGTGATAAGGGCACATTGCCTATTTTGAATGTTACAATGACGATCGCAATCGCGTTCGCCACCATCCCGATCAGAATCCTGCCAATAACGAGCGCAGGGCTGTTTGTGGCTAAGCCAAATATGAGCGTTCCGACGGCAGAAATGCCAATCGTCAAGGGCATAGCCTTTTTAACTCCCAGTAAATTTACATAAAAGGGGACTTGGATGGTAAATATTAGTGAGGCAATCCCAGCGGCGCTGCCGATAAGACCAACGGCTACGTAATCCAGATTGAGATCGGCTTTTATTGACGGAATCATCATTCCATAGGAAAAATATAGAAATTGTTGACAGCCAATCGCAAGCCAGGCGATTATGAGGAGATGCCACACCAGACGAGGTATTTTCGTTTTCATTTTTATCTTCGTTTCAAGGTTTATTTATTAGTATTTAATAGGTTTCGTGAGAGAAGGAACGATGTAAGGGTAAAAACTCAGTTCGAGTTCAGCTTACCATCCTTAAAATACACCTGATCAAGGTCAAATATTAACGCATGCGTGAGCCTCCAGTCTGCATTGCTACAGAGCTCTTCTGTCACCTGTTGCGTAATCACATTTTTGACATTGACAATCTCCAGTAACCGTTAATGAATGCGATGTGAAAAAAAAGCTGCAATGCAAATTCTAAGTTGACACTTATTTTTCGAATTTATACCACAGTGTAATTGGCTTGCAGCTCGTTTAGACAAAAAAGGGCAATTGTGATTAAAATAACATACGAAGGAAGGACTATTGGGAATCTTTCGGGGTATAAGGATCGGGGAACCTGTTTTCTGTAAATTTACCTCTTAAATCCTCACACAAGCCAAGGTTTCAGTGTTTAATCCAGCGGAAAATCGTTTTCTGTCCGGCACAATTGGCGGGGAACAGTCAGGGATGCCATAATCAACATACTGGAACAGGACGAGGAAGGTTGGGCGGTCGGTGCCGGTTATTCTGATTGCCGCGATCGTGTTGCGCCTCCGATTCGCCATTGTGTGGTTATTGTGTATGGTGGAAAGATGGCTTCGCCGGAACGGGACGGGGTAAGTGTATGGCGGATTGAAAACACACAAAGTGCAAGTAGAGGTAAGCGCGAGGTGTTT
>DHRN01000015.1:32811-32969 GCA_002411175.1 Anaerolineaceae bacterium UBA5311
AACATATCCGTCACACCAATGCCACAACCCCCTCAATCTCGCACTACGAAAAGATGGCTTCGCCTACGAATGATGGCTTTGCCGGAATGGAACGGGGTAAGTGTGTGGCGGATTGAAAACACACAAGGTGCACGCAGAGGTAAGCGCGAGGTGTTTTC
>DHRN01000015.1:33101-34057 GCA_002411175.1 Anaerolineaceae bacterium UBA5311
CTACGAAAAGATGGCTTCGCCTACGAATGATGGCTTCGCCGGAACGGGACAAGCCGCGTTCCCTACAAAAGTTGGCTTTGCCGGTCTTGCAGGTTAACCTATCGAAATTTTAGACTGTGATTGGGATGATGTCGGTTCGATAATACGCGTCACCAAATTGAAGAACCTCATAGGGATTTTCTTTATAGATTCCGATCGTCTTTGACTTCGCATGAAGCAAAGCCTCCCTTTGTGAGAATCCAAAGATATCTTTAATTTTCCCCGCAGCAATCACGGCATCGAGCACGATGGTCTTGGAATTTTTAAAAAAGTCGATTTTCTCTTTCAAGTAACTTGCAATCGAAAGGTGCTCCAGATCGCATAATTCAATCCCTTTTACCAGCTCGCTCTTGTAATAATCGTTAACATAGAGTGTCGGGATCCCGTTGGCAGTATAGTATCGTTCGTAATTAAAATAAACGCTGCCTTCTGTCACGCCGAAGCGATCAAAGAGAGTTTTGTCGCACTTGACAAGACCGGTAGTCAGCAAGTTGCGTTTCGCCGTCATCCCTCTTTCTTCGATTTCATCGAAATAGCCCGACTGACATTCCGAGATCTTCATGCCGTCCGCTTGTGGAAAGCCCACAAAAGTCCCTTTACCTTGTATTTTGTAGACCTGACCTTCGGATTTTAATTCCTCAATAGCGCGGCGAACGGTGATTCTGCTAAGATTGTAGGTCTCCATCAAATCACTTTCGGACGGCATCAACGAACCGGGCCTCATTTCTTGATTTTCGATATAGTTTATCAATTCCCTCTTCAAGAACATATATTTCTGCATGTTTTTTTCACCGTAGCCAAAGTCTAAATAGATTTCATCCCTGAGATACACCAGGTTTGTAACTTAATCAATCGATATAATAATATAACATAAGTTCTCGTTTAATACTATTGATCGCATTGACTCACAATTAAAG
>DHRN01000003.1:0-6295 GCA_002411175.1 Anaerolineaceae bacterium UBA5311
TCGGCATCTGTATCCATGCCGAAACCAACCTGCGCGCCGGTTTCGACAACGGTTTTCTTCAGCAGCCAGTTAAATGGCTCTTCGGGGTTGGCATAATCCTGCCCGCCCAAATCGGGGTCCACTTCCGCGTGAACAACGGTATAGCGCACGCCAGCCTCACCCACCAGGCGGGTAAGATAGCCGCGCCCCGACCCGTGCATTTCGTCAATAACGATGCTTTTATCTGAGAAGTAGCGTCGTATGCGGTCAAAATCGATCGGAATGCGGGCATTTCCGTTGCCATTTTCCTTAATCCAGTCAACATACAGGTTAATGGGGTCAAAACCCTGCACCACACCGCGCGAACGAGCCTCTTCGATATCGCCTTGCCCGCCAGTTTCATCGACCAGCTGCAATTCGTTGATCCGAAATGCAATAAAATCAGTGACGTTGGTCGGCGCGGGGTATCCCAGGCGGGGATTAAACTTGATCCCCTGCCATTCAGGAGGGTTATGGCTCGCGGTCGCGATGATCAGCCCGGCAATGTCATCTTTTGGAATGACTTCTGTTTCATAAAAAGCCAGGGCGGGTGTGGGCACGTCGCGGTTTCCCATATGCACCCTGAACCCATTTGCCAGGCAAGTTTCAACTGCCCAGCGGGTGACCACATCTGAATTTCTGCGGGTATCACGCCCTAAAACAACGATCCGTCCGGATAGATCTTCGGCGCCAACGAAGGATGGAACGTTTTCATTATTCATGAAGTCGCAAATTGCCTGGCAGACCTGGCGGGCGCGAGTCTCTGTAAAATCGTTCCCCCAGCGTCCACGCACTCCGGAGGTGCCAAAGCGCAGGTATTTGCGGTCGTATATTTCGCGAAGGAGCCCTTTTTTACCAGCGAGCCCGAGCAGAATCGGGTCTTCAGTGCGTAGTCGAAAAGCATAAAAGCGGTCAAAGATGTTTCCGATCTGGATAACCCGGTAAGGCATGTAGCGATCCGGATCGTATTGATCGTTCATGCTATCGAGCAATGGTAAAATTTCCCATTTGATATCTTCCCGCAGGGTTTCAAAAACCGGGTTCTCAAGGTAGGTCCTGGCAGCCTTAATCGCCTTTCGACGCAAATAACCAGACCGGGGCAGGTACTCAGATTCAATCAGCTGCTGGTAAGCCCTGCCTTTGTCATCTTTTCCTTTGTAGAGTTCCAGTCGCCCCTGTGTGGCTGTTGCCGTAATTGTGAGCAGGATGCTAAAGAGGCGTGAGGAAAGGGGCAGATTGTTCCCAACCAATTCTGGCTGAGAAGCCAACAGGTGCTCCAGCTGAGCGACGAATGCAGCCATGGCTGCAATCGCCGGCTGCCAGGCTTCTGGCTGGTCGGCGACCAGTATATCGCGATTGAGGCGGTTGAACTCCTGCCCAATCCTGTTTTTGAAACTTGTATCCAATGGGTTTTCTGTCATCGCTCTCCTATTCGGCTGAAGGTCGTGGTAAAAGACCACCATGAGCGACATTCAGCACTTCGATTTTGGCTCCGGGTGGGGTATCGGTCAATTCCTGGATCAGGTCGCATACATCCCAGGCGATTTTGGCAACTTCCCGGACGTTGTGGTGCGAGTCTGCCTCGAGCATCAGCCGGTATTTCGATTCTGTGCCTGAATAGCGTGAGTTTATTTGCACCAAACCCGGGAGTTCGGCGGGTATCCGCTCCAGGCGTTCCTGAAACCGGGGGAGGCTCTGCAGGTCAGGTTTTGATGCCACATTGCACGATGCCACTACCTGGTTATATTTTTGAATCTGGTTGGCAAACTGGGATAAGGAAAGCCCGGGTTTCTGCCTGAGAATATTCAGCAGGAAGAGCGCTGTTCGGATTCCATCGCCTGTGCGGTGATTTTCATCCATCAGGATTATGTGACCGCTTTGTTCCCCACCCAGACCCAATTTGCCAGTATTCAGATCACCCTGGGCGATTTCGAGCAGCGCTTCGGTGACATATTTGTCCCCAACCGGTGTTTGCTTCAGGGTGAAACCTCTTTCATCTGCATATTTCGTCAAGGCGCCATTTGCCATCACAGTAGTTACCAGCGTGTCTCCCAGGAGCTTGCCAGACTGGTGAAGTTCACCTGCGAACAATGCCAGCATGTGGTCTCCATCAATCAGGTTGCCTTTTTCATCCATCAGGATCACACGATCCGCGTCACCATCAAAGGCTATTGCCACATCAGCCCGTTCTTTTGCGACCACTTCTGCCAACCCTTCCGGTTTTGAACGCAAGTTTTCAGAACCAGCGCGGACATTGATGTTTATCCCGTCGCACTCGGTGTTGATCGCCACCAGTTCTGCCCCCAATCGGCGCATAATTTCTGGCGCGGCGGCGTAGGCAGCGCCATTGGCGCAATCCAAAACAATCTTCACACCCTCCAGGTTCAACCCGGGCACACTTTCCAACATGTCTTGCAAATAGACCTCGAACAAGGTCGGTGCATTTTCTCCGAGGCACTCGTCGTCAAAAACCCGGTTTGTGCTGTTCGTTGAAGCAAGGTTTGCTTCAATGGTATTCTCTTGTTCTCCGTTCAGTTTCATGCCTTCAGCGTTGAGAAATTTAACCCCGTTTTGAACAGCAGGATTATGGGAAGCCGAGATGACCGCGCCTGCGTTTGCCCCGACAAAGCGAGTCAGATAGGCAATGCCCGGGGTCGGAATTATGCCCAGGTTCAGCACACGCACTCCGCTTTCACGAAGACCAGTTGCCAGGGCTCGCTGCAATGCTGGTCCGGATGTGCGCGTGTCGCGACCGATCACAATCAGCGGGGTCGTTCTCTGCCCGGCGGACAAGGCTCGCCCCGAAGCCAGACCAAGCCGGTAAACAAAATCTGGAGTCATGGGCTCGGTACCATAAGTAGCGCGGATGCCATCAGTTCCAAAGTAACGTTTTGTTGTCATAGGAGCTTTCCTGCTGCGAAATTACTCGATCACGAGGTCTGCCACAACCGGCAGGTGATCAGAAATTGAGTGTGTCAGGTCATTGTCGACCACGTGGGCTTCAAAACTCAACAAGCGCTTCGCAGGGAAGAAGAAGATATGATCCACAGCTCCGGCAGTTGGATGTGTGGGCAAGTCTTCAAGCGGGGAGAGGTGGACAAATTTGTGATCACGCTCCAGGTTTTCTTTAAGCGAATATTCATCAATCCGCGCATTAAAATCCCCCATCATAATTAAAGGGTGCTCAGGCATGAGAACATGTTGTTCCACGAGTCCTAAAATGCGGCTGATCTGCTGAGAGCGGGTCAGTTTGGCTGCGTCGACAACTTCAGACCAGACATGTTCACCGCGTTCGCCGACCAGCGTGGTCAGGTGCAGGTTCATCATGAAGGGATAGGGGTCTTTCTTAAGTCGGGTGAGAATAACGTAACGAGGGTCCGTGTCGCGGGTGCCTTCGTAACTTAGGGGCTGGAAGATGGGCACATTGCGGGGCACACCCTCTTTTTCTATGTTACCAAGCCGGCTGAACGGGATATGCGAGAAAACCGCGTTACCTTTCGACCAGTCCCACCAGTCATTAAAAAGACCGTTGATCATCAGGTCTTTTTTTATCTGCATATGCTTTTTTATTGAAAGTGTTTCACCGTAGTAGGAATAATCAAAGCCGCCATCAGAACTAATCCGTTCGATCATGCTGTGCAGGGAGCCATCTGCGTCGGTGTATTGGGCGATTTCCTGGACCCCTAAAAAATCAGGTTTAATGTCATCAATCAGTTTAGCCAAAGATTTCGCCTTACCCGAGGAGGTTTCGATTGTTCCTGAAAAGTTTTTGACACCTCCGCCCAAATTTAACGTCATAACCCGAAGTTTTTGCATCTCATCTCCCAAATGATTCCATTAATAGTAACAGGATTATACCAACCATCCATATGTTTTGATCTTTACGACTGACCAGGTGGAACTCTGCCTGGAAAGGGCAATTCAATCACAAAAACAGCTCCGCCCTCCTCGCTGTTTTGAGCATAGAGGTTTCCACAATGCCATTCCACAATTCTTTTTGAAATCGAAAGCCCCAGCCCAATTCCCTCTGCCCCGCCATTTTCCACCGGTTTGACCCGGTAATAACGTTCAAAGATGGTTTCGAGTTTTTCAGGAGGAATGCCCGGACCTTGATCTCTGATGGTAACCACGATATGATCTGCATGCTTGTTAATGCGCACTTCAATCACGCTGTTTTCGGGGGAATGTTGATAAGCATTCTGAAGCAAATTTTCAACTACGCGGGTCAGTAAATGAGGGTCGATGTCGACTACGCAATCGGATTCCATGGAATCGAACTTGTATTGAATCGCTTTTTTAGCAAAAACAGATGAAAAGTGGGTTAATAAATTTTCTATAAATTCATCAAGCACAACCGGCACTTTGTTAATTTCCAGCCTGCCCGATTCGGTCAAAGCAAGCAGGCGCAGGTCTTCGACCAGCCGAATCAGCTGCTGGTTTTGATCTTTTAACAAGGCGATCGTTGCCTGGTCAAATGGATAAATCCCGTCTTCAATCGCCTCAATGCTCGCTCGCTGTACACTCAGCGGTGTGCGCAGGTCGTGAGTGATATCCATCATCATCAGCCTTTGCATCTCCTGATTTCTTTCCAGGGACGCCGCCATATCGTTGACCGCCTGATTCACCTCAGCCATATCGCGATATGGTTTAAGTGGTACCCGCAGAGAGAGGTCTCCTTGTGAAATTTGTTTGACAGCTGCCATGGTTGTCCAAACAGGTTTCATAGTGCTTCGAATCGATATGACAGACAGCAAATAGCCAACAATCAGACCTATCAGCATTGCGCCAACGATTGCTTTGATGCTGCCAGAAATAAAGTGGCTATCCTGGCTCGTCAATAAATAGTCGATCGTGCTGCCTGAAAATAAATATCCAACTATCACGCCTTTGACAGGGATGGGGACTGCCAGATCCCATAAATCGCGTTTGAGTTTTATCCCTTGCTGAGCCATGTTTGGGGCGAGAACAATTTCTCCGTCCAGGTTCATCAATGCCATGTCATCATGAATAATTTCCGGGAAAGCTCGTCCAGAATATGCGCGCTGGATGTCCACTGCTCCGATATCGTCCCAACCGTTATGGCTCAGATAGTAATCCTGAAAAAATGTCAGCAGCGGTTCAACCTTATCAGCCTGAACCTCGCTTAAATAGTCGGTATAAGTCAATCGGACAAAGCAGATACCTGCCAGGGCGGCTACTACAAGCGCGACTGTTATAACAAAAAATGAGCTGGTTAACAACTTATTATGCATCTCAGGTCCTATTCGCAAGCCTTGTATCCGACACCAAAAATCGTCTTGATCAGGTTGTTTTCAGGTTCGATCGCCCGGAGCTTACGCCGGATGTTTTTGATGTGTATGTCTATCGTACGCTCGTAACCTGAATAACGACTACCCTGAGTGACTTCCAGCAATTCGAGCCGGGTAAACTCGCGGTCGGGCTCTGAGATAAGCAGAGACAGCAAATCGAATTCTGCTGGTGTCAGTTCAAGTGGTTTGCCGGCAAGGTCAGCCGAATGACCGCGCGGATTCATGCGCAGCGTGCCCAGGCACAGGTGGGAAATCTCGCTTGCCCTTGTTTCCATCCTGCGTAAGACCGCGTTGACTCTGGCGACCACCTCGCGGGGGGAGAAGGGTTTGGAAATATAATCATCTGCGCCGAGCTCCAGCCCCTTTAGCCGGTCGACTTCCTCGATCCGGGCGGATATGATAATAATGGGCACCGGTTTTCTTTTACGAATTTCACGCATTACATGCAAACCGTCCATATCGGGAAGGTTTAAATCCAGCAAGATTAAATTTGGTTTTTCTTTATCCAAAAGGTCCAGGGCTTGTTGTCCGGTAAATGCGCTGACAGGGTTGTAGTCATAATGCTGCAGATAGTCTCGCAGAATTTGATTCAGGTTGGTTTCATCCTCGACAACAAGTATTTTAGTCATAATGCCCCTGTAGATAAAGCTGATTTTCAGCTTTTTGGCGATGTTAATTATCTCACAGTTAAAAAAAGCCACAGAAGACCTGACTGTTTTCGAAATTATTGCTTCGATCACATAGTCATTATCAGTTGCCTGGTTTTCTGTTCTTCGTGCGGGGTGTAACCTGGTTTTTCCGTAAGATTAGAAGAGCACGGATTTTATGAGTATATTTGCGTCTTTGGTTAATTGTCATAGGATTTGTTGTTGCCATCGCTGCCTCGGTAACATTTTCATTTGACCTAACGATAGCAATTTAGTAACATTTTAGCCGAACTAATGCAAGCAGGTTGGGTTTGAGTCGTT
>DHRN01000003.1:6699-12450 GCA_002411175.1 Anaerolineaceae bacterium UBA5311
GCTGTCTTGACACTGGTCGGGATTTTGCCTATAATAAGCACTTGCCTTCCCTGGTAGCTCAATCGGCAGAGCGGGCGGCTGTTAACCGCTAGGTTAGAGGTTCGAGTCCTCTCCGGGGAGCTGAGTTGAAAACCTTTGGGAAACCAGAGGTCTTTTTTTTAAGTGGGTGTGCTATAATAGCAGCCACAAAATGGTCCTGTAGCTCAATTGGCAGAGCAAGCGCCTCTTAAGCGTTAGGTTCTCGGTTCGAGTCCGAGCAGGATCATTTTTTTGTTTGATACATGGTCAGGTTCACGGTTCCACGTCCCGTTAAACGGGAGGCTGCGCACTCCGAGCAGGATTTGCCCGTTCCGGCGAAGCCATCTTTTTGTTGCGAACGCGGTCATGACCCCCATCCGTCTTGCGGTGTGTTAGTTGTGAATTTTGAGGAAAGAGCAATTCAGGTTGCCCCGGCGAAAGTTTCAGCGTAGGTCGAAATGAAGTATTATTCAACCAGAGGTCATTATGAAAAAAACCAAAATTGAATACTATCACAGCCAATCCGCAGCCAACCGCGGCATAGCCCGCAATGAACGGCGGGGTTACCGCGTGCTTTCCGTGCAAACCATTGACCGGGGTTGGTCGTTGATCAAAACCGGCTGCCTTGGGCTGATCTTTCTGCCGCTGGCTCTGCTGGGTAAAAAGAAGCCTGTTATTCAGGTCACTTATCAGCGCTAACCCTATGTGTGACGCCAACGCTTTCGATCACTGGGCTAATAATTATGATGAGGACGTCTTTCAAAGCGACCATGATGCGACCTTTCCGTTTGCCGGCTACGCCCGAGTTCTCGCTCGCATAACCAGGCTGGTTTTAACCCGGAAACCCGGTAAATTGCTGGATATTGGAACCGGATCGGGTACCCTGGCTGCCCGATTCTACCAGGCTGGCTGGAATATCACCGCTGTAGATTTCTCTGAAGAGATGCTAAAACAAGCTCGCCTGCGTATGCCTGGGGCGAGTTTCTTTGTACACGATTTTTCAACCGGGCTTCCCCAGGTGCTTTTGGAAAGATCCTACGATTTCATCGTAATGACCTATGCTCTTCATCACCTCGAATATAAAGAACAAGTGGAATTCCTGCACTCGTTACTGCCAATCCTTAGAGAGAATGGCAAAATCCTGATCGGTGATATCGCTTTTGAGACCCAATCTGACCTCGATGCCTGCCAAAGACGCTTCGCGGATGCCTGGGATGAGGAAGAGTTTTACCCGGTATTTACGGAATTACAAAGGCAACTTTTGGAATTCAAGATCGATTTTGAGGTAGTCTCATTTTGTGCAGGAGTAATCCAAATTTCCACCCTTTTTTAGCCCCTTTAAAAGATATTGCTTAAACAAAATTAGTTCCACGAAATCTTATTTTTGATTTATAATTCAATTTATGGGGAAAGCTGTCCCTTAACACTTTTAAATTTGGAGGGAAAGATGGATGATTTTGGTTGGGTTATAGCTTTATTTGTTTTATTAGTGATAGGAATTGTCGTAGTATTAGTTCTCAATATTGGAAAAAGCAAGAAGATCGCCGAACAAAGTGAACAAGACCTGGCACAGTTGGTCAACTCGTTATCCCCTGAAAAGCGAACTGCTTTTATGCTGCAGGTGAATTCAGTCAGGAAAGATCCTACAACAGCCGTGTTGTTAGCCCTGTTCCTTGGAGGTTTGGGAGCTCACAAATTCTACCTCGGGCAGACCGGGGCTGGGATTGTTTACCTCCTTTTTTGCTGGACGAGCATTCCTGCCTGGATTGCACTTATCGAGGTTTTTGGGCTGTCAAGTAAGGTTGCAGATTATAACCAATTGAAAGCCCAGGAATTTTACAGGATGTATTCTTCGTACGCATAAAAGAATATCTCCCGACCCACCTGTCAATATCCCATCCGGGTTATTGACCAGATTTAGTTCGTTTGCCGTCAACTTCAAGGCTTTATTGTAAGCCTTTAGTTGAGTGTTGAAATCGCTTGTGGCAGTGCGTCCTCCAGTTCAGGATGAAATAACATGATCCATCTTCCGCATGGGAGGGAGTCGTGTTGCCCCATGCTTTTCTTAAATGGTTACGACGAGGTCCACAATTCAAATGGGAGCATAGGCTTGAGCAAGAAGTATCAATGCAACCGAAAACCAGACCAACAGGGCACGTTAATCAGATTTGGTGAAACTTTCCGAATACGATGCGGCGAATTATCTGTTAAACTCAATAATCGAGGTGTTCGGTGAAAAAAGTGCTCGTCTTATACAAATCAAAAACCGGTTTTTCCGAGCGGTATGCCCGTTGGATCGCTGACAACCTGCAGTGCGATCTGGTCGAGTTGGCTGATTCCGATAAACAAACACTATCTGAATATCAGCTGATCGTCTATGGGGGTGGTCTCTACGCCGGGCAGATCAATGGAATTGACAAAACAAAACGCTGGATGAAGGAGTTTCCTGATAAAATCTGGGTGGTGTTTGCCACCGGTGCAACCCCGTCAAGAAAAAACAACGAAGAGATTTTTTTCAAGACCAACTTTCGCAAAGGTGAGGTCAGACCAGCTCACTTTTTTTACCTTATCGCCGGTATCAACTACGAAAAAATGGGAGTTATCGATCGACTATTAATGAGGTTCTTCTCTTTTATGGATGCAAGAAAACGCGGCACGCGCCGTTCAACAAAACAAACCTCGATCGATCTTACGAATCGTGATTATCTAGAGGACCTGCTGCGCTATGTTCGCCTGAAAGCGAGATGAGAATGAAACTAGATCATATAGCCCTTTACGTTGAAGACCTGGAAAAGATGAAGGATTTTTACACGTGTTTTTTCGATGCCGTACCCAACCAAAGATATCACAACCCCAAAACAGGCTTGCAAACCTACTTTCTCAGCTTCTCAGACGGTTCCCGTCTCGAGATTATGCAGCGCCCTGATACGAGCCCAAGGGCATCCGGCGAACACCCCATGGGTTATGTGCATATCGCTTTTAAGCTTGGATCTCCTGAAAAGGTCGACCTGCGCACTAAGATTCTGCGAGAAGCCGGCTATCCCCTGCTCAACGGACCGCGTACAACCGGTGATGGTTATTACGAGAGTGTACTCACCGATCCGGAAGGCAACCTGATCGAGCTGGTAGCCTGAAATCGGTTTGAAAGAAAAATGTATTTACATCCAGTCTCTCAAAAAATCCTGGCAGATTACCAGGTGCGCAAATCGAGGAAGCAAAAGCTCGATTTTGAACACTGGCTGATCCGTTCCTTAGCCAACGAAGGTGTCGAAATGTGGACAGAAGAGCATTCCGGGCTTTTCAAATCGCGCAACCTGATCGTCGGAGACCCTGACAACTGCGACTATATCCTTTCTGCCCATTATGACACCGCCCCGGTCTTACCTTTCCCAAATTTCATTGCCCCTCGCAATCTGCTGATCACTATACTCTATCAACTGGTTGTGGTTATGGTGCCGTTATCACTTTTGATCGCAGGATTGTCTTTTTTGTTAAGTCATTTTTTCTCTGAAATTCATCCGTTGACCTTTTTTCTTTCAAACTTGTTTCTATTGTTTTTGGTTTTAGGGCTGATGCTATTTGGTCCCGCCAATAAACACACTGCCAATGACAACACTTCAGGAGTGATCAGCGTTATCGAGACAATTTTAGCGGTCTCTTCCGTAAAACGTGAACGGATATGTTTTGTTTTGTTTGACCTCGAAGAAGCTGGATTGCTTGGTTCTGCCGCGTTTCGAAAAAAACACAATTCTTCAATGAAGACCACGCCTTTGATCAACCTCGACTGCGTCAGCGATGGCGATCATCTGCTGGTCATCCTCAATCGCAAAGCCAGCCAGCTGCCCGAATTCAAGCAGCGATTAATGGATTCCTTCCAGGCCCATGTTCAGGAAATGCCTGACAAAATTTTGCGATTTGAAAAAGCTGAGCGGATTTTTTATCCATCTGACCAAATGGGGTTTCCTCTTTCAGCTGCTATTGCCGTATTTAAGAAAAAACCTCTGATCGGATATTATATAGATCGGCTGCACACCCGGCATGACGTGATTTTTAATGAACATAATATCCAGATTATCAGCAGCGCGCTGGCAAGTTTTTTCGGTTGCGATAACCTCCCCGAAAACAAGGGGACGGATGTGTAACAATGCGTACCGAGCATGAAATGTTTGCCCTTATCCTCAATTTTGCACAACAGGACGAACGCATCCGGGCAGCCTGGATGAATGGCTCTCGGGCAAATCCAACTACAATAGCAGATAAATACCAGGATTTTGATATTGTTTTCGCCGTTACAGAAATGGACTCGTTTTTGGCAGATGACGATTGGCTGGAGGCATTTGGCGAACGCCTGATCATGCAAAAGCCTGAAGCCATGACCCTCTTTCCGCCCGTTGATGACGGGACGTTTGCTTATCTTATGCTTTTCTCAGACGGTAATCGCATTGACCTGACTCTCGTCCCATTCGATATGATGGAACAAAGCCTGGCGTCCGACCGTATGTGCGTGCTTTTGTTGGACAAAGATGACCTCGTGCCGGTGTTACCTCCTCCTACCGATGAGGATTTCTGGCTCAAACGACCTGCATGTACCCTGTTTGATGAATGCTGCAACGAATTTTGGTGGCTCAGCGGTTATGTGGCCAAAGCGCTCGCGCGCGGTCAACTCCCTTACGCCAATGCCCATCTGGACCTGATGCGAACAGAGGTTATGCGCATGCTAAGCTGGCAAGCAGGGTTGGACGGCGGGTTCAGCATAAACTTTGGTAAGGATTACAAATACCTTCAAAATTACGTTTCTGAAGAGGATTGGGCGCAACTCATGCTTACCTGGAAGATGGACAGCAGTGACCACATCTGGGAATCATTATTTGCGCTCTGCCAGCTGTTTGTAAAACTTACCCCCGAGGTTGCCTCAAAACTTGACTGCCACCAGCCAGATTATGACCGATCGGTCATGCCTTATCTATGCCAAATTCGGCGAGAATCAGCCAGTTTACA
Source organism: Anaerolineaceae bacterium UBA5311 (assembly GCA_002411175.1). Lineage (GTDB taxonomy): Bacteria > Chloroflexota > Anaerolineae > Anaerolineales > Anaerolineaceae > Mesolinea. The sequence goes on from DHRN01000003.1 coordinate 11,716, forward strand.
ATCCTAATCCCGATTATGTTCCGTATACCAAGCCCGGCAATTCTCAATATGGAAACATATGTTAATTTTGTGTGAATGAAAGTAGGGGATGGCGTGGCAGCCGTCCCCTACAATGTGGATTCGTGATTGGGACCTTCCCCTACGCTTGTGTGCAGGTAAAAAACATTTTTGGAATTTTTGAGGGCAAAAAACCATATTATTCCACATTAAGAATTGCTGATACGAAGCCATACATCCCCACAAATCAACTTATAATATCTCAATAGAGAAATGAGGAAACTATGTGCAAATCATCCAGTTGGTTTATAGGAGCCCTGATAGGCGGCTTGGTTGGCAGTGCTTTGGTCTTACTTCTTACGCCTTATTCCGGTGAGGAATTGAAAGCGCGCATCAAGGATTATGCCGATAATGTTCAGTATGAAGTTCACCAGGCGGGCGTTGAAAAACGCCTTGAATTGGAAACTCAGCTCGAACACCTGCGCTCAGGAAAAGCATAGGCTGGAGCCCATCTATCAGCGTTGTTCGCGTCTTGCGACAATCCCGCAAGGCGGCGAGCGCTTTTATCGGACACGCGAAAAAGCCTCACAAGTGAAACTTGTGTCGTCTTACGATAACAGCAATTCTCAATATGGAATAATCTATTTATTTTATGGTGTAGGGGACAGTTGTCACGCCGTCCCGCGAGTAGCCGTAGGGCGAGATTGAGGGGGTGTTGACATTGGTGTGACGAGGATG
>DHRN01000092.1 GCA_002411175.1 Anaerolineaceae bacterium UBA5311
ACGGACTTTTGAAACGCATACGTGAGTCAACCCGATTATTTCTGATTCCTTGCTGGTATGGTAAGATTGAAAGTTGTTTGAAGCTATGTTTAAAGGTGACATATTGGCTATTTCTGCTAAACCCGTATACGACTCCGCAAATAATCGCGTTTCGGCAATTTCCGAATTGAAAGAATTGGGAAAGTATCGCTACCTGCTCGGGCAATTGATACGCCGGGATATTCTGACGCGTTACAAGCGCTCGGTGCTCGGTGTCGCCTGGACGATGCTCAACCCCCTGGGCACCATGCTGATCCTGACGTTCGTTTTCTCCAATTTTTTCAGAACAGAGATTGAGCACTACCCGGTTTATATCCTGAGCGGTTTGCTTGTCTGGAACTTCTTCTCGCAGGGTACCAACGCCGCGATCAGCGGGCTGGTATGGGGGGGCGGCTTGCTCAAACGCATTTACATCCCCAGCACAGTCTTCGGAGTCTCTGCCATCGGCACGGCATTGGTCAACCTGGTTCTATCTCTTGCTCCCCTGGTGATTGTGATGCTGATCAATGGGGCGCCTTTCTACGCGTCTTTGCTCTTTTTACCGGTTTCCATCCTTATCCTGACTGCGTTCACGCTCGGGTTCGGATTATTCATATCTTCAATGGCGGTGTTTTTCCCAGATGTCGCCGAGATGTACCAGGTTGTGCTGACTGCCTGGATGTATCTGACCCCGATTATTTATCCCGAAACTATGATTCCAGCACAATGGCTGTCAGTATACAAATTAAACCCGATGTATTGGATGGTTAAGATGTTCCGTCTGCCGATTATTGAAGGTCGCATTCCACATTGGCAGGAGTTTTTACCCGCGCTTCTTTGGGCAGTGCTTATGTTGGTTTTCGGTTGGGTTTACTTCACCTCAAAATCGGAGGAATATGCTTACCGTGTCTGAGCAAAAAGTGAAACCCGATCAAAACGTGTCTCTCCAACCATACATCCAACTCGAAAATGTATCGGTTAGTTATCGTCTGCCTACCGAGCGGATTGGTACCTTTAAAGAATACGCGATCCGCACCTTGCAGCGGAGAGTTAAAATCCAAAACTTCTGGGCACTGACCGATGTGAACTTGCAGGTCAACAAAGGGGAAGTTTTTGGTCTGATCGGCAACAATGGTGCCGGTAAGAGTACGATGCTCAAGGTGATATCCAAAGTCTTGAAACCCACCAAGGGACGAGTTGTTGTATTTGGCAAAATTGCCCCATTGCTCGAGCTTGGCGCTGGTTTTCACCCCGAGTTATCCGGTCGGGAAAATGTGTTCCTGAACGGGGCTTTACTCGGTTACAGCCGCCAGGAGATGGAGGCTGTTTTCGATGAAATCGTCGAGTTTTCGGAACTGGGACAATTCATCAACGCTCCTGTCCGCACTTATTCTTCCGGGATGTACGCCCGACTCGGCTTTTCCGTGGCGACCGCGCATGTACCTGAGATCCTTATTTTAGACGAAGTGCTCAGTGTTGGCGATGAGGCTTTCCAGCGCAAGTGCAACCTGCGCATGAAAAATTTCCAACAATCCGGAGCAACGGTGTTGATGGTTTCGCACGCACTGGACATGATGGAAGGAATGTGCGACCGCATCGCCTGGATCGACCACGGCTCGATTCAAAAAGTTGGTGCGCCACACGAAGTTATTTCGGCTTACCGGGGAGATAACATTTAATGGAATATATCCGTACTGATATCCCTGATATTGTCTTAATCAAGCCCAGGGTTTTTGGTGACCACCGGGGTTTCTTCATGGAAACTTTCCGCCAATCTGAATTTGATGAAATTTGCGGACATCACGAATTTGTGCAGGATAACCATTCCGGCTCACCCCAGGGAATTTTGCGAGGGCTGCATTACCAGGTCAAAAACACCCAGGGCAAACTGGTGCGTGTTGTTGCGGGTGAAGTCTTTGACGTCGCAGTTGATATACGGCAGGGCTCGCCAACCTTCGGAAAATGGGTTGGTCAGGTGCTTTCAGCAGAAAACAAGCATCAACTTTGGGTACCCGGGGGTTTCGCGCATGGTTACCTGGTAATTAGCGAGTGGGCTGAATTTGTCTATAAAACCACAGACTATTACGCCCCTGAATGGGAACGCAGCCTGCTTTGGAACGACCCCGCGATCGGAATTGAATGGCCTATGGTTAAAGGTCAGCAACCAACATTGTCGGAGAAAGACGCCAATGCGCCAGTTTTGGCGGAAGCAGAAACCTTCCCCGCGAGCTGAAATATAGTTAACAAGGAGAATATATGAGACGAGTATTGGTAACCGGTGGCGCTGGCTTCATTGGTTCAAATTTTATCCACTGGTTGTTGAAAAACGAACCCAGGGTTGAAATAGTCAACCTTGATGCCCTCACCTACGCAGGCAGCCTGGAAAATTTGCGCGACCTGCCCGACCCTGCCAGGCATACCTTCATTCAAGGAAGCATTACCGATCGAGATTTGGTTGATAAGATTTTTGCGGACCACCAGCTGGATACGGTTATCCATTTTGCGGCTGAGAGCCATGTGGATCGCTCAATCCATAACCCCGGGGTGTTCGTTGATACGAATGTCGTCGGCACATTCACCCTGCTCGAGGCAGCCCGGCGCTATTGGCTAGTAGACAAAATTCTCCCCCTTGAACAGGTTCGTTTCCATCACGTTTCTACGGATGAGGTTTTTGGCACCCTGAGCCCCCAGCAGCCTCCGTTTGAAGAAGACACAAATTACCAGCCCCGATCACCTTACGCGGCATCAAAAGCCTCAAGCGATCACTTCGTGCGCGCTTATCAGATTACCTATGGTTTGCCGATTTCGATCAGCAACTGCTCCAATAATTACGGTCCCCGCCAATTCCCTGAAAAACTGATCCCGTTAATGATTTTGAACGCGGTTAATGGCAAGCCACTACCTGTCTATGGGGATGGAATGCAAATTCGTGACTGGTTGTATGTAGATGACCACTGTGAAGCGATTTGGAAAGTTGCTACAGAAGGACGCGTAGGCGAGACTTATTGTGTTGGTGGTGATAATCAACCACCCAACATCGAAATTGTAAAAACAATCTGCTCGATTTTGGATGAACAGCTGCCAGATTCTGAGTTTACTCCGCACGATCAGTTGATCAGCTATGTTCAGGACCGACCCGGGCACGATCGCCGTTACGACATTAAAATAGATAAAATCCACCAGGAACTCGGCTGGGAACCACGACATGACCTGGCTCAGGGTTTGCGCGATACTGTAAAATGGTACCTGGATAATCCTGATTGGGTTGACGAAATCACCAGGCAGTCTGATTACACTAGCTGGTTGAAGAAGAACTACGTAGAAAGAAAGGCATAGGCATGAAAGGGATCATACTTGCAGGCGGAAAAGGCACCAGGCTATATCCATTGACCATGGGTATAAGCAAACAGCTCTTGCCGGTTTATGACAAACCAATGATTTATTATCCACTATCCATGCTGATGCTGGCAGGAATCCGGGAAATTCTGATCATTACTACCCCAGAAGACAACGAGCAATATCAACGTCTCCTCGGTGATGGTGAGAATATTGGCATGCAGTTCCAATATGCCACGCAGGCGGTACCGCGCGGGTTGGCTGACGCATTCATCATTGGTAAAGATTTTATTGACGGCGACAAGGTCTGCCTGATTTTGGGAGATAATATCTTCTTCGGGCATGGGCTGCCAGAGGTATTGCGCAGCGCTGCCGCACAAGAACGCGGCGCGGTTGTCTTTGCCTACCCGGTTAAAGACCCCGAACGTTACGGGGTTGTGGAGTTTGACGTGGAAGGTAGAGCGATCTCATTGGAAGAAAAACCACTGAAACCGCGCTCGAAGTTTGCTGTTCCGGGTATTTATTTCTATGATAACCGCGTTGTTCGTTATGCCGAAGAGCTCGAACCATCGCCGAGAGGTGAAATCGAAATCACAGACATCAACAAGCGCTATCTTGGCGATGGCGAATTGATGGTTAAGGTGTTGGGCAGGGGCGTAGCCTGGCTGGACGCGGGCACGCATGAATCCCTTTTGCAGGCTTCAATGTTTGTCCAGGCTGTGGAAGAGCGACAAGGAATGATGATCTCCTGTATCGAAGAAATCGCCTATAGAATGGGCTACATAGACGAAGCATGCCTGCGAAGATGCGCTGAACCGTTGGCAAGCAATGAATATGGTCAATATTTGTTGCGCATGCTGGAGCAGGAGTTTCGTCAATCACTATGAAAAAGATACTCCTGTTCGCTAAACACGGTCAGCTTGGGCATGAACTTCAAAGAACTCTGGCTCCATTGGGCGAGGTGATCGCCATGGATCATCCGGAAGTTGATTTTACGAATCCGGATCAGATTTGTGAGCGTATCCATGAGATGAAACCAGCCTGCCTGATCAACCCTGCTGCTTATACGGCGGTGGATAAAGCTGAAAGCGAACAAGAGTTGGCTTACATGATCAACCGGGATGCGGTGGATGCCCTGGCAAAGACCGCTGCAGAGTTGAGAATTCCTTTTATTCATTATTCAACCGACTATGTTTACGATGGCAGAAAAGGCTCGCCATACGTCGAAACTGACGCTGCCAACCCCTTGAATGTGTATGGAAAAAGCAAGCTGGAAGGTGATTTAGCTGTCCTGGATGCAGGTGGGGCTGGATTGATCTTGCGCACAAGCTGGGTTTATTCCATGCGGCAGGGTGGTTTTGTGACCAAAGTATTGCAGTGGGCGCGTGAACAGGAAGTGATGCGCGTGGTGGATGACCAGGTAAGCGGACCAACCTCAGCCCGTTTGCTTGCGGAAGTGACAGCGTTGATACTGGCAAAAGCAGGTGACGACCCCTACAGCTGGCTTGGCGAAAAGGCAGGCGTGTACCACTGCGCCGGGGGCGGCTCTTGCAGCCGCTATGAATGGGCGAAGGCTGTTCTGGACCTCGACCCGCATAAAGAAGAGCAGATCGTCAGAGTAATTGAGCGCGCTAAGAGCAGTGAATTCCCTGTGCCGGCTGAAAGACCGATGATCTCGGTGTTAAACAATGATAAATTGGCGCATACCTTTGGTTTGCGCTTACCTCCATGGGATGCCGGACTGGCGTTGACGATAGGAGATTGACATGCCGATCGAATTGAATGGTGAACACTTCGGAGAATACTACTATTCGCACGATTGCGGAATTCCATACCGACGCACTGAGCATTGGTTGACCTTCTTTGACAAAATTGCTGATCGAATTGTCAAACAACTTGAACCAAAAACAGTGCTTGATGCAGGTTGTGCCTGGGGTTTTCTGGTGGAAGCATTGCGAAAACGTGGCGTGGAAGCCTGGGGGATCGACATATCAAAATATGCTATATCAAACGTGCATGAATCCATCAAAGACTACTGCACGGTAGGCTCAATCGTTAATCCTTTCGATCGCAAGTATGACCTCATCGTTAATATCGAGGTGTTGGAGCACATGAAGCAGGCTGATGCGATTAGAGCGATCGAAAATTTTTGCAATTCGACTGATCAGGTTTTGTTCTCATCCACACCGTTTGATTACACTGAAGTAACCCACATCAATGTTCACCCCCCCGAATATTGGAGCAAGGAGTTTGCCTACCATGGTTTTTATAGAGATCTGGACTTTGACGGCAGCTTTCTGACCTCCTGGGCATCGCTGTTTACCAAGCAAAACTTGAGCAAAAGCCAGTTATTAACTCAATATGAACGCAGATTTTGGAGTCTCCAAAAAGAAAATTTGGATTTGCGCCATCATATCCTTGCGGACCAGACGACCAACAACCGATTGGAATTGGATTCAGAAAGAATGAAACTTGAGATCCGCCAGCTTAAGAACCTCCTGAAAGCATACCAATTAAAACTATCCGAATGGAATGGTTTGTGGCACGCCTTGCAGACATCCCGTACCTGGAAGGGGTTGAAGAAATTAGGACGGTTCAGAGAATTTCCTCAAATAGGTCTCGACCTGTCCGAACTCAACCAGGAGGCATTGGAATCAGGCACAGTCAACGGAAGCGCACCCTATCAGCAACCAATACACCTAAAAAAAAACTGACTTCAGTGCGGACCAGTTTTAAGGTTGATAATTGGCGGTTTGACGCATTAAACGGAGTCACGAACCTGGCGGAAGATGGAAGTTTTGAAGCCTATAGTTCCGACCCACAGTTTTTACTCACTCCAGTAAGAAGGAGATATCCACGTGCGGGGGACTATTTTCTATCTACTAACATCAGCTCCCCGCAATCTGTTGTTGACCTGACCCTCTATTTTGATGTTGGTTTTGGTTTCAATGAGATGCTAAAAGTCAGGGTTTCCGCAGCCACAAACCAATTACATCGTGAAATCATTCATATTCCTGGCGGTGTGCGAAAAATCCGGATTGATCCCGGCTCGAATCCTGGAAAGATCAGGATCGTCGGGTTCGGTCTCAAAAAGATTTCCACATGGATGACCCTGCAGAAGGCATACAACTCCTTCAAACCGAGAATCCAACATCCAGGAGATTTGATTCATTACGCCTTGAAAGGTGTGAAGTTGTTATTTACCAGTGGTGGGCTCGAACAAATAAAACAAAAAATATTCGTTTATGATCGGCAAAATTACTCCAAGTGGCTTAACCTGTACGGCGACATAACCACTGAGATGGAAGCCGAAATGAGCGCGAAAATGGAAGATTTTACCTATGAACCTCTGTTTTCGATATTGCTGCCTACTTACAACCCCAAACAACAATGGCTTTTGGACGCAGTCCAGTCTGTGCGTGACCAAATTTACCTGAAATGGGAATTATGTATCTCAGACGATTGCTCAACAGACCCTGTCGTCAGGGAGACGATCAAACAACTTGCTGCTGAAGATGATCGTATAAAATTTGTTTTCAGAGAGGTTAACGGGCATATTTCAGCCAATACGAACAGTGCCTTGGAAATCGCTGAAGGTGAATTTGTTGTCCTCCTGGATCATGACGATGTTCTTACCAAAGATGCGCTCTATCAAGCTGCAGCCGTCCTGCAAAATCAACGTGATGCGAATTACATCTATTCGGATGAGGATAAAATCACAGAGCAGGGTGATTGTTATGATCCCTATTTCAAGCCAGATTGGAACCCCGATCTTTTACATAGTCAGAATTACCTCAGCCACTTATCGATCATCAGACGCAGCGTGCTCAATCAGGTTGGCGGTTTCAGGGTCGGATTTGAAGGCGCTCAAGACTGGGATGTCGCCCTGCGTGTTACCCGATCGGTGTCAGCTGAAAGCATTGTTCACATCCCCCATGTGCTATACCATTGGCGCGCGGTTTCGGGTTCAACTGCAATGGCTACAGACCAAAAATCTTACATCGAAGAGTCTCAATATAAGACACTTCGGGCACACTTCGACGCGCTTCAGATTCCGGTTAACATCAGCCTCAATGATGTAAATTATTGGGATATCGGTTACCCAATTCCAGACCCGCAACCGATGGTCAGTATCATTATTCCGACAAAAAACCAGAAAAAGTTGCTTTACAAATGCATTGAGAGCATACTTTCCCTGACAACCTATAAAAACTATGAGATCCTGGTTGTGGATAATCGTTCGGATGAAGACGAAGCGAAAAATTACCTCGATTCAATTTCAGCCCATCCAGCGATTACTGTGCTTAAGTACGATAAGGAATTTAACTTTTCCGCAATCAATAATTATGCAGCCAGCCAGGCAAATGGCAGTCAACTCGTCTTGATGAATAACGACATTGAAGTATTGACCGAAAACTGGCTCGAAGAAATGATCAGCCTGTCAATCCGTGAAAACACCGGGGCGGTTGGAGCGAAACTGCTTTATCCAAACAGAACCATACAGCATGCCGGTGTCATTCTCGGCGTTGGCGGTGTTGCCAACCATGCTTACCTCGACGCTCCTGCCAACGTAATCGGTCAGATGGGCAGAGCCAGGATAGTCCAAAATATGTCAGCAGTTACAGCAGCCTGTCTTGCGATTGAAAAGAACAAGTTCCTTAAGGTGGGCGGTTTTAATGAGGTTGACCTGAAAATCGCCTTCAATGACATCGATCTCTGTCTAAAACTACTCGAGGCAGGTTATAGAAATGTGTGGACCCCGAATGCTGTCTTTATTCATCACGAATCTGTCAGTCGGGGGCAGGAAGATACACCATCCAAGCAAGCCCGGTTTGCTTCAGAAGTGCAATACATGTTGGATAACTGGAGTAAATTGTTGGAAAACGATCCGGCGTATAACCTTAATTTATCCATTGAACGAGCAGATTTTTCGTTCTCCTTTCCTCCAAGGGTAGACCGTGTTTAGACCTTGACGGTAGGGTCTGAAGGCTGATTATCGGAGTTAAAATGAATAAACCACAATCAATACTTAAACAGGATTGGAAGTATCTTTTAGTACTGACTCTTATAATACTGTTATTCTTCCTGCCTGTGTTTACCAAAGGTTGGGTAATCTTCCCTGATCTTCTCAATAAATATCAACCCTGGGCAGAATATTTGCCAGACCTTGGAGTGAGGTATCTGGGATTGAGGAGTGACCTGGTCGATTCTTATATTCCAAAATTTAACTTCGTAAAAACGTCAATTCAAAATGGCAATGTTCCTCTTTGGTACGACATAGCGGATTTGGGCAAACCAGCTTCGCAATATGCAGCACAATTTCTATTTTCTCCCTTTAATCTTTTTATGTGGCTGTTGCCGGTAGATATCGGATTTACTATTGGAACGATATTAAAAACCCTTGTTGCTGGAATTGGAATGTTTTACTGGTTGAAGAGCCTTGGAGTCAATCGGACGCTGTCAGTTGGCGGTGGGATAGTTTTTGTTTTTTCCGGGTTCAATGTGGGATGGTTTTTGGCACCTGCGGCAACGCAGAATTTAATGCTTCCGTGGGTGTTTTTACTTACAGATTACATCTTAAGCTCCAAAACGAATCTACAGCGATTCTGGCGGATGATTAGCCTGGGAATCTTGTTGAGTACAATATTATTTACGGGCTTTATTGCAGGAGCTGGCTACACATTTTACTTACTGGGTCTTTATGTCTTAATTAGAACGATAGTCCTGCTAGTAAGGAGCCGCCCGAGAACAATTGCATCGGTTACAAATGTGTTGTTCCCGGGGATAATGATCCTTGGGAGCATGGTCATCGCGTTGGGGTTAGCTGCAGTATTTTTATTGCCATCAATTGAATGGGTTGAAGTTATAGATGTAAGTTACCGAAAGGTTTCAAACGCCTCAACATCTCTGCCTTTGAAGACCTTATTGCAAATGGGGTTACCGAACATTTTCGGCAATCCGGTTTTCAAAAACTGGAGAGGTGTCTTTAATTGGGTCGAGACGAGCAGTTTTGTAACAATTTTAGCTCTCATCGCTTCACCGATCGGCATTTTTTATGCAATCCGAAAAAAACAGGCACCTATCATCGTGTTAAGCGGTTTGGCGATCCTCTGTGGATTAATTATCTGGGATATCTCACCATTGCTAAGTATGGTGAGACATTTACCAATCCTTGATTCCTCATCAAGTGTCAGGCTGCTTGGACCCTTAACCTTCTTTGTAATAACAATTGGCTTGTCTGGATTGAATGAAGTTGTTGAAAATCGGAAATTGAGATTTATCAGCTCCTACCTCGTAATCGTCTTGGTTCTTCTGTCAGCATATGCCGTTTACAAATATCAATTTATCAACCAGGCGGGGCTTATCAACCCTACGATAACTGATTATGAGCCTTTTGTTTTTTCAACAGTCCTTTTCGCTTTAGTGCTGTTAATATTTTTCTTTATCGCAAATTGGTTGTATCGCAAAAATTACATCAAATCGAACGTTTTGAGTATAGTTATAAACTTGATGCTCCTTTTTGATATTGGTTTGTTTATGGTTGGGCAAATTCCATTTGTGCCCAGAGAATATTTTTATCCCCGAACTGAACAAACTGACTTTCTGCAAGAAAACCTCGAAAACGGCAGGTTGCTGATATTTGACAATCTTTTCCTAATTTCGGGAACTCAAATTTATTACCAAATTGATACCGCATTGACCCATAATTTACATACAGCACGTGAGAAGGAATTGGTCGAAATGTTCTCACAGGGTGCCTGGGGCTCAGTCACTTCCCCGATGTTGCAAACAGAACGGACAGATTTTTCATCTCCGGTTATTGATTTTTATGGTGTTAAATACGTGGTAATCGGAAAGGACCAGGAAATTGACGATCCAACCTGGAGACTGGTGTTAGCCAATGTGGATGGTGCCGATACTTATGAAAACCTGGAATGGTCAAACCAACCCTACCAATTTTCGGCTCATTTTTCCAAACTCACATCGCTGGAAGATTTTGAAAATAATCTTGAAGCTGTTTCCAGAGGAGAACATATTTATTATGAATCCGAAAGCTCCACCCTGCCCGAAGCCAAGGAAGTCCCGGAAGCTGATAGTAAAATCGTTGTAATAACCGACACTGCTGATTATAACGAAATAGAAGTATGCACTGATCAACCTGGCATTTTGACGGTCAGAGATAGTTACTGGCCTGGTTGGAATGTTTCGGTAAATGGTGAACCTGCGACAGTGCTGCAGACCAACTTTGTCTACCGCGGTGTGTATTTGGAAGAGGGATGCAATAGGATCGTTGAGGAATACCTACCTGAGTCATTTGAAATGGGAAAGTTGATCTCAACGATTAGTCTTTGTGGCATTATTTTGTTAACTCTGCTTGGTCTTATCTTCAAGAAAAAAAACACTAAGGGTATTCCACCAGGACAGTGACCTTGTTGTTACCGGGTTCACCTGGGGTTAGTACCACTGTAAATTGGAATAGTGCACAAGAGAGTATAATCACAAGGACGATAGGCGATGAAAGCTACGATGGAGTAAAGCGTGAAACTTGTTATTCTTATTCCAGCATACAATGAAGACGAAACCCTTGGAAAAGTGATCGAATCGATGCCTGAGACGATTGATGGTATTGATACTATTGATATTCTTGTCATGGACGATGGTTCGACCGATGCCACAGCCGATTTGGCACGCACCGCGGGAGCCGTTGTGGTTTCACACCCCTACAATCAAGGTGTCGGGAAGGCATTTAACACCGGCTTAGCCACGGCGCTCGAGATGGGCGCTGATATCATGGTCAATATCGACGCCGACGGGCAGTTTGCTCCCGCCGATATTCCACTGCTGATCAGACCAATCATTGACGGAAAGGCGGATTTTGTCTCGGGAGACCGGTTCCGCACGCCCGATGGAAAATTGCTCCGCCCTGAATATATGTCCAGGGTCAAGTTCTGGGGTAATCAACGCATGTCTGACCTGATTGGCTTTATCACAGGGAATCGCTACGATGATGTCAGCTGTGGCTTCAGGGCATATTCCAAGGAAGCGATGATGCGTCTGAACTTAACAGGAAAATTCACCTACACGCAGGAATCTTTCCTTGACCTTGCCAATAAAGGATTGGGCATCAGGACGATTCCGGTCGATGTGAAATATTTCCCCGAGCGAAAATCGCGGGTCGCCGGAAGTATCACGAGATATATTTTTCAAACCTCCAAAATCATCTTCAGAGCATATCGGGACTATAGCCCATTGAAATTCTTTGGATATCTTGGGCTGGTGCCGCTGCTAATCAGCCTGGCATTGGGAATTTTTGTGATTGTCCATTATGCGACCGCCGGGGCTTTTTCACCTTATATTTTTGTCGCGTTCGCAGCTGTTTACCTGTTTACCCTTGGGATTTTGCTCTGGGTTGTGGGAATCCTGGCAGATATGTTCGTGCGCATTCGCCTGAACCAGGAGCAATTGCTTTATGCGGAGAAGAAACGCCGCTTTGACAATAAAGAGCAAGGTTAATACATGGCATTCGAAAACCTGGTCGACAGGATATTAAAGACCAACTGGTCTCAAGAACAAGTCAACAAGTTCATCGGTCCGCACAACGGATCGTTTTTTACCTATGCAACTGACCACCTGACACGCAGCAATGCTGCATCAGGTGGCACTGTGACCGCGGTCCTGAAATCATTACTTGATCGTGAAGAGATCGATGCGGCTTTGGTTTGTGTTTCGGAAGTGATCAATGGGAAGGTTGAAGCCAATTTCAAGCTTGCCCGTACCCACGAGGAATTGCTCGCATCCCAGGGAAGTAAATATATATCCACGCGTTTTAGTTCCCAGGCAATGGAAATAATCAGAAATTTTGATGGACGTTTGGCGGTGGTTTGTCTCCCCTGCGATGCAAAGTTACTCCGCAAAGCGACCGAAAGGTCTCCCGAGCTGAAAGCAAAAATCGCTTGTGTAATTACTTTGTTTTGTGGTCACCTTTCCTCACCCGAACTGACCCAGCTTGTGACAGACCGACTGCGACCCCACCCTGATGCTGAGCTAAAAGACTTTCGCTATCGCTCAGGGCACTGGCGCGGCAGGCTGACGGCGGAATATGATAACGGTCGGGTGGTGTCGAAGAAATTCTCCGCCTTCAGCAAGTATCAGAACTTATATTATTTCTGCGAAACCAAGTGCATGCATTGTTATGACCACATCGGGTACTTTGGAGATATCGCCTGTGGGGATATCTGGCTGCAGCGCATGAAAAACGACCCGATCAAACACTCAGCAGTGATTACAAAGTCTGCGAAGGGTTTGAAAATCCTTGAAGAAGCCGCGAGCGATAATCTGTTGGTGATCGAACCGAAACCTGTTGAAGAAATTGTTGAAGCACAATCGCGTTCATTCAAGATCCACTACAACATCTCAGCCCGCGCGAAAGCTGGCGAAAAATTGGGTTTGAAAATCAAGGATGAAGTCAACGAAAAAGTGCGTTGGTCTGACTACCAGGTAGCCCGGATTATCCTAAAGAATTATTTACTCACCCAGACGGAGGAGGGTCGCGAAAAAGTGCGCAACATGTCCAGCAGGCAAATAACCTTACAGCTTTATTTGTTGAAAGCGCTGCAGGTGCTCTGATGGCAGGCAGACAATATGCCGTTATGGGCGGCTCAGTTTGGGGCAACCGCGGCGCGGAGGCGATGCTGATGACTGTGATCGCTGAAATTCGCAAATTTGACCCTGACGCGCTCTTCAATGTTTTTACAATTTATCCAAAAAAGGACCGAACGCTGGTCAAGGATGAAAATATCCGCTTCCTGAGTGGAGCGCCTCTCGCCGTAGCGATCAACCACCTTGCCTGGTCTTTACTGGCTGCCCCTTTCAGGCTGCTGGGGATTAAAATCCCCCTGCCCAAGTCGGTTCGAGCCTTGCGAGGGTCCGACTTTTTGCTTGACATTGGAGGGATCACTTTTTCTGATGGACGGGCGCTTCAGCTGCTTTATAATGTATTTACGATCTGGCCGGCAATGTTGCTGGGAGTGCCGGTGATTAAGCTTTCCCAAGCTCTTGGTCCCTTCCAGACCAATCTGAACCGCAAACTGGCAACCCACTTCCTGCCCAGGTGCGAACACATTTTTACCCGTGGTTACCTGAGCAATGGATTCGTCCAGGGACTGCCAAAACTGGAGGGCAAGGTGGAACAGGCAGCCGATATCGCCTTTTTGTTTGAGCCGGAGTACAGCCTTTCACAAGAAAACGAAGAAAAAGCCGCAAATATGCGGGCGAAGATAATAGAATGGAAACGTGCTGGAGAAAGAGTGATCAGCATCGTGCCCAGCAGCCTGGTCCTGAAACGCTCACTTAAACAAGGATTTGACTACCCGGGCAAACTGTTGAATCTGTGTCTGGACACCAGAGATAAAGCCTTTCGCTATGTTTTCCTTCCAAATGGAACCCGCGAAGGTTCTGAAAAGACGATGAATAACGACATTATTGCCATCAATTTGATTCGCGATAAGTTCAGAGATGAGTTATCTTCAGAAGTGTTTGAAAGAATAGAATGGGTGGATTATGACATCAATACCCGTGGGGTTCGGGAAATTATTGGAGCAAGCGACGGCTTGGTCGCGTCGCGGTTCCACGCGATGGTTGCCGGGCTCTCTCTCTGTGTTCCCACCATGGTGATTGGTTGGTCACATAAGTATCGTGAAACCTTGGCAGATTTTGGCATGGAAACTTATGCCATCGACTACAAAAACACGGACCTGAATCTCCTTAAGGCTTACCGAACTTTTATTGACAACCTGGAAACGACCAGGGCACAGCTGCAAAGCAGGATTGACACTGTTAAGACCTCTTCAGCCAGCCAGTTTGAATATTTAAGGCGCATCAGCATTGGATAAAAAGAAAATACTCGGAATCGTCAAATGGCTCTGGCTTGTGCTCGTGTTAGCCGCTGCAGGTTATTACTTTTATCGTAACCGCGAACAAGTCACCAACCTGCTAAGCCAGCTGAGTGCCTGGCGAATTATGCTTTCGTTGATTCTTTTGCTGATCGGGAAAATGTTTCTCGTGCTTCTGGTCCAATTTTCGGTCAATACAGAAGGATGGCACCCAAAATACACTGAAACCCTGGGGATTTATGGAATCTCATCGTTGGGTAAGTACATCCCGGGAGGGGTCTGGCATTTTGTTGGGCGCTTCGGAGTGTACAAAATAAACGGTCTGTCGGCAAAGGCAACCACGAGGGCGTTGGTTTTGGAAAATATCTGGTTGTTGGGTTCAGCTGTAGCTACTGGTGTGGTTGGGGTTTTTCTAATCCGGTTTGACCTGATTGCAGATCTTTTGCACCTGCCCAACCAAAAGTGGCTGGCTGTGATTTTTACGGTTGCCGCGCTTGGTTTGTGGCTGCTTGTCCTGGCATTGGTTCACAAAATCATGCGCCGTTATACCACCGAAGACCTCCCGAGCATTTTTCTGGTCGCCGCTGTGGGAATGGTTCTCTGGACCTTTATCGGCGGCAGTTTCTTTGTCATGTTCCAGGAGTTTCCAGCTTCAGCCGCGCCCCTCTTTATCGGCGGTTACGCCGTAAGCTGGGCGGTCGGATACATTGCCGTGTTTGCTCCGGGAGGGCTGGGCATCCGTGAAGCAGTCCTGTCTTTTGTTTTTTCGAACATCGCAACGGTGGAAATGATCGCAGTTTATGCTGCCATGAACCGGATTATCTGGGTAATTGCAGAAGTCATGTTTGGTCTTGTTGGTATGCTGCAGAAGAAGATCATGGCGCCTGAAGCGGAGTATACAGGTTTAAGCCTTAACTCCAAAGAAGAGCAGGATAAATCCATCCAGGAAAATTCATAAAAACTATAATTAATTGTCTTTGGGTCGGGTGGACTGATCCTTTTTGATTTGGTCGGTAATGAAATAAACCGCCACCCCGATAGCAGCGAATGCGAGGAGCCAGAGCCAGTTTGCTGGGTCATCGGTCAGACTGAAAGCGTTTGGGGTTTCGGTTGGGGTTGGCGTCGACAGGGGTAAACGTGTCGCGGTTGGTGAAGAACCTGGGGTGAAGGTTGGCGTGGGCGGAGGTGTAGCGGTTGCCGGCTCAGAAATGGGAGTGTTGGTTGCCGGTGGGGTCACCTGCAGTAAAAGTCGGTTGCCCGGATAAATAACGCTGGACGCGTTCAAATAATTCCATGCGAGCAAATCGCTCAGCTGGATTCCATAAAGGCTGGCGATCCAAACCAGGTTTTGTCCATCAGCAACTACGTGGTAATACTTCCCGTCGGCTGCCGGCGTGAGGCGCTGAAGAGGCGTCAGGGGCAATGGTGTGAAAGTTGGCGTTTGGTTGGGACCCTTGATGAGCAGCTTTTGACCAATTTGCAGGGGGGTGTCGACGGCAAGAGCATTAAGTCGCAGCAGTTCCGCCACACTGACATTGTAAGCCTCACCGATTTTGGATAAATTTTGGTATGCCTGGACCTCGTGGACGATCTTCCCCTCCGCGTCCGGGGTAGCTTTGATCACATTCCCCAGGGGAGTGGGCGTGACCATATTTTGAGAGCCTGGTCCGGCGATCATTAGTTTGTCTCCGCTCTGCAAAACATAACTTTCCGAAAGGTTGTTCCAGAGCAGGATATCTTTTATGGTCACACCATACGCGACCGCGATTGACCAAAAGCTTTGCCCAGGCTTGACGGTATGCAGATAGTTTCCATCCGCGTCAGGTTCGACCAATTCGACGGGCGTAATCAACCCGTAGTTGCCTGGTGTCTGACCGGGAAGTGGTGTGCCGACCGGGTTGCTCTGGCAAGCTTCACCTGAAATATAGGCAGCCTGGAGGATGAAATAGGTCATGCCATTGCTGGCTTTGGCTGTACCTGCGCCGACATGGCAGTAGTTGGGGGAGGCGGCGGGGCGCATATGCTCAAAATCTGCCCACATTAGCATGATCTGGTCGATCGTGGCACCATCGCCGGCGATCGCAAAGTTTTCGGTCGCAAAGACGGTTTTGCCTCCGCCATAACCTGCCCCGGCGAGCCGCCCTCCAACGTTGCCTATATGCCACGATAGCAGCCCGTCTGCCATAACCTGGGCGGTGGATTGCGCCACGGCGTTGATGATCGGGTCTTCAATCAGTGGAGCGTAGCCATAAGACATGCGCAGGATGTTCATCGCGGCGATCAGGTCATATGCGCCGACCTGGCTGTGTGGTGCCGGATTGCCCTCTGCTTTGACTCGGGCGGGTAGGATTGGCGCGAACACCAAGGCAAGAGCCAACAGCAAGAGCATAAGCAGAGAGAGATTATTTTTGTGCATGGTACATTAATACCATAATTTTGAAGGAGTGTTTTTAACCGCGGCAGGGAATGGCAGCAATTCTCAATATGAATGT
>DHRN01000057.1 GCA_002411175.1 Anaerolineaceae bacterium UBA5311
GTTCCCTACGAAAAGATGGCTGCGCCGGAACGGGACGAGCCGCGTTCCCTACTAGAAGGTGGCTGCGCCGGAACGAGAAAAGCATTTCGCAAATGTAATTCATAAGGTTCTTACCCTTCCAATCGACAAGATCCTTCGCATAAGAGGCTCAGGATGACAAAACCCAGTTCTTGTTCCCTGTTCCTTGTTCCCTTTTCTCTATTCGCGGCTGCCATGCTGTCCCGCAAGCAGCCATGGCATGTTCTCTTTTGCCTGGCTTTTGATGCGATTCGATCTTACAAAGTGAAGCTCTGATCCATCCCTCCGTTATAATCATTTATATAAGCTTTGTAAAAATAATTAACGTTCAAAGGAGAGACAAAATGCAGAAATTTGTTTTCGATGATTTTTTCCAGACACCAGGGAATAAAATCGCCAAGCGGGTGATTTTCAAGGATGAGAAAGTAATCGCCTTCATTCTCAACATCGCCAAAGGGGAATTTTTGCCTGGGCATACTCATGGCGAGGTCAGCCTGCTCCTGCAGATTTTAGATGGGAGCGCCACGGTTATCACTGACGGACTGGAAACGCCGCTCGAACCAGGCGAGTTGATTAAAGTTGAGGGTAATGAGAAGGTGCAAGTCGTCAATCAGGGCGAAGGCACATTGCGTCTCTTTGTGACTATTGCGCCGATGGGAAATGAGGCTTTCGCGAAAGACGCTGATGTTTGAGATCATCAACGCGCCTTCGTTAGCAAAGGATTCGCCCATAAGTTAACCAATCGGTCAACCCCCCTCTGAGTTGGCAATGATTCGAAAGTGTATTTGAATTTCCAAAGTGAGCGGAGGGTGTTGGGGAGAGCTGGTCTGCTTGCTTTGCTCCAGGCATCATTGCCAGGCTCTCCTGGCTGGGACGGCAACTGTCCCCTAGGGGTACGAGCAATCAGCTCTTATCCCGTAATTGCGAGCGAAACGAAGGATTCTGCTTTTAATCGTTCTCTCCTGTGGTGAAAAGCACAAAATGCCATGGCCGTTGCGAGTTGGCACAACGACCGGGCGAAAGCCTATCGCTGCGCCAGCATCCCCGAACCGACCAGGAGTTCTTGCAGCTGCTGCGTAATTTCTTTCCTGCGGTTCGCCTGCACCTCGAGTGATAATTCTTCAAGCAAATTACTGGTGTTTTCCTTTGCTTCTTCGAGCAAGCGGAATCGAAACAAATTTTCAGCTGCCACGGTGTCCAAAATTAATTGATAAAATGACAGCGCGGTGAAGTGGCTTTCTATTTTTTCGAAAATTAATGCAGGATCGCCTTCGATTATTGGTGGAGGGAAGCTTTCTTCTTCATCGTCATCAAAAACGATATTGTCCATTTTGCTCGGCAGCAGTTCCGTAAGAACAGGTTTATAGTTGTTTGTTGGTCCACGCCGTTTATACGAAAGCACTTTTACATGGCTCAGCCTCCCCTCTTCAAAACCCTGGGACCATTCCCGTATCATCCTGGCAGCGCTGTCATAATCCGGCAAAGAACCCGCGCTCAGGCTCTCCTGGGGTGTGAATTCGACATTTTCCAGCCTCAGGGCGGAGTGAACGCGCGTGCCAAAGGCGACAACACGAATTTCTTCGCCCGCGTTTTTCTCAAGCGTTTGACGGGTAAGCCTTGCCAGGTTTTTATTGTATTGACCAACAATCCCCCGGGTACTTCCTATCACAGCCAGCACCTGCGCCTGTTTAACCGGGCGAAAGTCGAAAGGCTCCGCGATTTTTCTGATCGGGCTGGTTACTTCAACTCGTCTCATTACTTCGGTCGCCAGGGCATTAAACCGGGCAGCATACTTGTCAAGCATCTGCTGTCGGTTCATAGCCATCTGCATTGTACTCAGCGAAAGCACGCGTAATGATGACAATAAGGGCTCGATAACCTCGAGGTTTTCCAGGCGAGATTGAGCGCGTTCTTTTCCTTCAGACATCTTTCAACCTTAAGGAAATTCGTAACGGTCGAGCGTCCAGATAAACACAACCGCACCGCTGCTGCCTAATGGTCGTCCCTCGTTGCTGGTGTGGGGTTCACCATCATCCAGCCCTGCCGCGAGTCCATAACCACGGTGGATGGTTGTTTGACCGCTGCAGGCATTGCTAATGATATCAAGCACCCTTTCGAGTTCACTGCTTCGCACAGCGATGAACAAAGTCAGCTGTGTTTGCCGAAGCATGCCTCCTTTAGTTTCAGAATATGTGGCTGTGTACCCGTGTTCAATAAGCGCGAGCAAAAGATCGTCGCCATATTTCCGCGGGACAACCGCCATGATCATCTTCATGAGATTTTTTTCGCTTTCTTCTTCCAAATTTCCTTGAAGAGTTCTAATTCGCGTTCTATCTCAGCCGCTGTTTCCTCGCTCAACTCACGATGGTGGCTGATCTGGTCCAGTGGCTGAGCGCCATGGTTGTACATATAGTTAAGAAGTTCTTGTGAAAACTGTTCCACGTTGTCTGGCTTGATTTCATCCATAAAACCATTGGTGAGCGCATAGAACAAGACCACCTGGTCTTCCATTTTTAGTGGTTTATGCGGACCCTGACTCAGCAATGCGGTCAATCTCTGACCACGTTCAATTTGCCGTTTTGTGGCTTCGTTGACCTCTGTGCCAAATCTTGCGAATCGCGCCACTTCTTCATATTGGCTCAGCTCGAGCTTTAACGCGCCCACAACCGATTTCATAGCCGGTTCCTGTGCGGCAGAACCCACGCGGGAGACAGAGCTGCCAATATCTATGGCTGGTTTGTTTCCCTTATTGAATTCATCGGTGTCGAGGACGATCTGCCCGTCCGTGATGGAGATTAGGTTGGTCACAATATAACTGGAAATATCACCACGCTGAGTAACCACAATTGGTAATGCGGTGATGCTGCCCCCGCCATTTTCTTCATTTAAGCGGCAAGCTCGCTCCAGCAAACGGGAATGCAGGTAAAAAATATCACCCGGGTATGCTTCCCTTCCGGGTGGACGTCGCAGTAAAAGGCTCATTTCCCGGTATGTATCGGCATGTTTGGATAAATCATCATAGACGATCAGCACATCCATGCCCTGATCCAGGAAGAATTCTGCCATGGTCACACCGGCATAAGGCGCCAGGTAGCGCAGCGCTGGTGGATCATCCGGGCTTGAAACCATGACGATGGTCTGGTTCATCACCCCGCCCGCCTTCAGGGTCTCGACCGCAGACAAAACTGAAGATTTTTTCTGACCAATGGAAACGTAAATACACTTTACATCCGTGCCCTTCTGGCTCAAAATCGCATCGATCGCAATTGTGGTCTTCCCAACCTGCCGATCGCCGATAATCAGTTCGCGCTGCCCGCGCCCCAGAGGCAATAAGGCATCTATGATTTTCGTTCCCGTATAAAGCGGCGTGTCAACCGGGGCACGGTCGATCACACCGGGGGCGATGCGCTCAACAAAGCGGTACTCCGAAGGCACCACCGGGCGGTTGTCATCCAGCGGTCTGCCCAACGGATCCACCATCCGCCCCAAAAAGGGCATCCCCACCGGGATACTCAGGCGTCTGCCGGTCGCTTCGGCTACGTCACCACCGCGAATACCAGAATCCCCACCCAGGAGAATAACATCCACATGCTTTCGGTCAAGATTCAACACCATGCCCTGCACCCCGTTGGGAAATGTGACCAGTTCTTCCAGGTGCACCATTGGCAGTCCGCTCAAGGTCGCGATCCCATTGCCAAGATGCTGGACCGTACCAACGCTTTTGATGAAAACCTGGTGTGGTTGTTCATCAGCGACTCTCTTGAGCTCGTCGATAACAAACCTGGTTTCCAACGTGTCTGGTTTGGGTTTCAGGCTTTCTCTGACACCTTTTTTCACCTGTTCGATAAACAGGTTTTGGTTGATGTCCAGTGGGTCATTTTCAGCTAAGCGTGTCGAAAGAACTTCGAGGCTCGCTTGCGTGGCGAGGTCTGCGTCAGTCATCTTCAGGGGTCACCATGGTTTCTAACGTCAGACTGACATCATCACGAACTTTGTCGAGATGTGCCTGAACCGAATTGTCCATGACAATATCACCGATGCGGGCTTTAATCCCAGCGACAAGCTCGGGCTGAACCACAACTTCCAATTCAACCTCTTTATCTGCCAGCGCGTTAAAGGTGTTTAACAGCTTTATCTGCTGTTCAGCACTCAGTTCCCGGGGTACAAACACCTCAACAGTAGGAATCCGTTCTGCCAGGGATTCACGGATGTTTTGCACTAAAGCCATATCGGTTTTGCCCATATTCCAGATGGTGCTGGTCATCTCTTCGATGAGTTTATCGTGAGCCACCGGAGGGGTCACTTCCTGTAATGAATCATTAACAAGGTGCATCACGGTGTCCACAAGGTCAACCTGCATACGCTTGATATCGACCTCCTGTTCTTTACGTGACTCATTGACAGCATCCATCATGATCTGATTCGCTTCAACTCTTGTGGCTTCCAGGAGGTCACGCTGAAGGATCTGGCTATTTTCATAGGCTTCATCGGTAATTCTTTGGATTTCGTCCTCGAGGTTCAACAATCGCTCGTCAATCTCCTGCAACTTCACGGCTGCTTCTTCGCGATCTTTTTTCAATGCCTCCCTGGTTTCAGCCTTTTCCACTGCGCGCTGTTCTGCCCGTTTGGTCATGGGTTTGAAAACCAGGAAATAGAGGATCACCGTCAGTACCAGGAAATTGACAATTTCCCAGAAAATAGTGCTTAGATCCAGGTCAAGCATGGTTTATCCCCCAAAAAACCGGCTGATTAGCGGGTTTGCGAACAATAAAATGAGAACAACCAGGAGCACATAAATTGAGGCTGTCTCAAGCAGTGCCAGCGCGATAATCATTGCCGTTCGTAGTTGAGGCGCCGCATCTGGCTGGCGTGCCATTCCCTCGATTGCTTTGATAGCTGACTGACCCTCCACCCAGGTGGGGATCATCGTTCCGACCACGATAGCCACTCCACAAACAATTGTTGTAACGATGATGATCAGAACTTCAGGACTTAAATTTTCCATTAGCCTTTTCCTTTCCAAATTTCTTATAGAATATTTCTCTAATACTGCTTCTTTTCTTACCTTCTTCCTTCATTTTCAGGTCTTCTTCGTTGATCTCAACCGCTGAAGAAATGAATAATGCGGCAAGCGTGGTAAGCACATAAGCTTGTAAAACACCGGAAACCATCGTGATGGCTGACATCGCGATGGGTAAAAACATGGGGACGATCGAAAAAACAATGGCGACGATCAGATCACCGCTCAAAATATTGCCAAACAAGCGCATTGCCAGTGAAAGTGTGCGGCTAAACTGACCAATAAGTTCGACCGGCAGCATGAAAATAGGATTGGCAAATTCTTTGATGTATTTCCATACTCCTTTTTTGATCATCCCATAAACGTGAACAGAAAATACAATAATCAAAGCAAGCGCGATCGTCGTGTTCAGATCAGACGTGGGCGACTTCATCGCCGGAAAGATTGAAATCAGATTCGCTGTAAATGTGAAAATCATCAAACTGCCCAAAAGGGGGATGTAAGGATGAAGATCGTCTACATCCATGGCATCATCCAAAATGCTGATAATTGCCTCAAGGATATATTCGAGCAGATTCGGTTTCAGTAATTTGAGAATCAACACCAGTGCGATGATTCCAGCCATAGTTATCCATGTATAAACTACGGTATCGCGGATTGGCATTATCCCGAATAATGTGAAGACGATTGGGTGTTCAATTACTTCCAATATGCTTCTCCTTCTGCTTTTCCTCTTGTTTATTTAACTTTACATTATAGAGGATAACCTGCAGCCATGTCACGACTGTGATTGTTACAGCCATGGCGATTGCGGCAATTGGTTCGGTTTTCAGTGCGAGGAAGATCAGCAGGGCGATTATCAGGAAAACGGCAACCCGCCGCAGTATCAGCCCACTTAAATCCGGTTTCGCATGCGGTTGAGGAGTTTGGATCATCGCTACAGATCTCTTGAGCCATTGAAATGACAACACCGACCAACCAGCCGACACTGCCACCCAAAAGATGATCCATAGAATGTTTACGTCATTCATCTTCATCGTCCTCTTCGTCTTCGAACTTGACCCACTCTCTTTTTATGCCTCGCTCTTCGTCTTCTCTTGCCTCTTTATTCATTAGGTAAAACTCATATCTTATATACTTCGCCACAGAGGCGACCGCTGAGATTAGCCCGACCAAAAGCAGGATAATCGTCCAGCGCACGCCGGTATCAAAACGCCTGTCGAGGATGAATCCAAAAAAAGGTCCTCCGACAATCGGGATGGCGATCTCCCATCCGATCGTGCTGGCGCGCAGGTCGCGGTTGCTAAACAGTCGCTGACGCCTGGTGGGAACTTCCTCTTCCGGCAGCAGATCATGTTGTTTATCGCCTGGTCCGGGGGGTGGATTCACGACCATCGTTCCCTAATGAGTTGTTAAAATGCTAATCATATTGTCAGTAAGGGTCATAATCCCTGACCTAACAGGTACTGTGTGCTCCTCATGACCTTGTCTGTATTTCAGTTCCCCGTCATCGGTTGCCGCGATAATCGGCGCGTGACCGGGTCTGATCCCCAGCCACGACCCATCCGCGAGCTTGATCTGCAATGATGTGATTCCTTCCAGCGTAAGACCTCCCGTGCCCAGGCTCAACACTTCCAGCCTCAGGGTTTTGGGAACCCTATCCGGTTGTTCCACTGGCTATCTCCTCCATGCCGAACTGGGTTTCCGATTCCATCTCTTTTGCTTTTTCCAGGGCATCTGTGATCGACCCAACCATATAGAAAGCCTGCTCAGGGATGTCATCATATTTTCCCTGCAATATCTCCTTAAAGCCTTTTATCGTCTCTTCCATCGGTACAAAGACACCCGGGTTCCCGGAAAATACTTCAGCCACAATAAATGGCTGCGTCAGGAAGCGCTGAACGCGCCTTGCACGGATAACAGTCTGTTGGTCAGAAACCGACAGTTCTTCCATACCCAGAATGGCGATAAGGTCTTGCAGCTCATCGTAACGAGCCAGGGTCGCCCTAACCTGCATGGCAACATCATAATGTTCTCGTCCAACCGCTTCAGGAGTGAGCAGGTTGGATGTACTTTGCAGCGGGTCGATCGCTGGGTAAAGCCCCATCGAAACCAGCCTCCTGGAAAGCACCGTAGTAGCATCAAGGTGTGAAAAAGTTGCCGCGACAGCCGGATCGGTCACATCGTCAGCGGGGATATAGACTGCCTGCACAGAGGTGATGCTGCCCTGACTTGTGGAGGTGATGCGTTCCTGCAGCAGACCCATTTCTGAATCCAGTGTGCTTTGGTAACCCATTTCACTTGGCAGCCTGCCTAACAATGCTGAAACTTCAGAACCCGCCTGGATAAAGCGGTAGATATTGTCGATAAAGATCAAAACCGGTCGGGATTCTTCATCGCGGAAGTATTCTGCCATGGTCAATGCTGTAAAGGGAACGCGCATACGGGCTCCCGGAGGCTCATTCATCTGTCCAAAGGTCAGAATTGCAGAATCGATCAACCCCGAAGCGTTCATATCCAGCCACATATCGTTACCTTCACGGCTGCGTTCGCCGACACCGGCAAAAAGGACGATTCCTGAGCTTTGCGTGATGGTATTGTTCATCAGCTCCAGCATCAGCACGGTCTTGCCAACCCCGGCTCCTCCAAACAAGCCGACTTTCCCACCTTTGGGGTAAGGCGTGAGCAGGTCGATTGCTTTAATTCCGGTGACAATCTTTTCCCTGGAGATAACCTGTTCGTTGATCGCTGGCGGCATTTGGTGGATAGGCGCATACCGATCTGTCTCGACGGGTCCTTTGCCATCAATTGGCTGCCCAAGCACGTTAAATAATCGCCCCAGGGTGGCTCTGCCAATCGGGACTTCAATCGGTTTCTCAAGGTCGATCACGGTCATACCACGGCGTAAACCGGCTGTGCTGCCCATGGCAATCGCGCGGACGACCTTTGTGCCTACATGTTCCTGGATCTCGAGCACCAGGTCTTCACCTGAACGGCGTTTGACCAGGAGCGCGTTATGGATGGACGGGAGGTTACCGGATTCAAATTCAACATCAACAACAACGCCCACAAGCCTGATGATTTTGCCGTCGTTCCTTGACTCTTCTCTATCAAAATCCACTATTTTATTGGTCACCCTTTACGTCAGATTTGCCCATTCCGGCAGAAGGGCAGATTGTATTATGCCAGAGAAAAAGTTCGTTGTCAAAAACAGATACGCGCTTCGGTTGTCTTCATAACGGCATTCTAAACCGGGGTATTTGTTACAATCTTAAAATATCCAGGTTTCTCTGGGTATAATAATATCAGTGCTCGTAACTATGGGTACAAAAATTACAATCCAGGTATCAATCAGTCGACCACTTGAAGTTGCTGTGGAATACAAGATAAATCGTCAGCTCAAACAAATAGAAAGGAAAAAAAATGGAAGAAACCAGACCTTATGTATCCTGGGAATTGATGGACGCATTCCTCACCGACGCCTTTGTCGGTTATGGAGTTCCCCGTGAAGAAGCCGCAATTTGCGCGGATGTTCTGCTCGAAAGCGACCGCAGGGGCATCGAAAGTCACGGTGTCAATCGGTTTAAACCAATTTATATCGACCGCATTGTAGCGGGAATACAAAACCCAGTAACCAGGATTGATATCCTCAAAGAGACAGCCACAACCGCTGTGTTGGATGCCAACGATGGCATGGGCATGATAGCCAGCCACCGCGCGATGGAGATGGCAATCGAGAAAGCCCGCAAGTACGGAATGAGCATGGTGGTTGTGCGTAATTCAACCCATTATGGCATTGCCGGCTACTGGACCACCATGGCAACCAATGCGGGAATGATCGGCATGACCGGAACCAACGCCCGCCCTTCAATCGCGCCTACTTTTGGCGTCCAAAACATGCTCGGGACCAACCCGCTGACTGTCGGCTTTCCGACTGATGAAGATTTTCCCTTCATGCTCGACGCTGCCACTTCGATCGTCCAGCGCGGCAAGATTGAATATTATGCCCGCATCGGCAAAGACACTCCTGAAGGCATGGTGGTTGGTTCGGATGGCAAACCCATGACCGACAGCGAGCAAATCTTGAAAGACCTCGTCTCAGGGGAAGCCGCGCTGGCACCGCTCGGTGGGATTGGTGAAGAATTAGCAGGTTATAAAGGCTACGGCTACGCGACAGTTGTCGAAGTCTTCTCCGCGGCTCTCCAGGCTGGTAGTTTTTTGCATCAACTGACCGGCATTGGTGAAAACGGCGAGAAAGTGCCCTTCCATCTTGGTCACTGGTTTATCGTCATCGACCCCGAAGCATTCATGGGGCTGGAAACCTTCAGAAAAATTTCCGGCGAGATCATGCGTGAACTGCGTGCATCCAAAAAAGCTCCTGGAGCAGAACGCATTTATACCGCTGGGGAGAAGGAATACCTGGTCTGGCTGGAGCGCAAAGATAAAGGCGTACCCGTCGGAGAAGCGGTCCAAAAAGAGATTCTGGCTGTGCGCGATGCCCTTAACCTGGACTATAAATTCCCCTTTGAGGAGTAACCATGGATTACGCCCAGGAATCATTGAAAAAACATCGCGAATGGCGCGGTAAGATCGAAGTAGTCGCTACTGTTCCGGTCAATAATAAAGTAGATCTGTCACTTGCCTATACCCCCGGCGTTGCTCAGCCCTGCCTTGAGATTCAAAAGGACATCAATCAAAGCTACGAACTGACCCGTCGCTGGAATATGTGTGCAGTGGTCACAGACGGCAGCGCGGTTCTGGGCTTGGGAGATATCGGACCCGAAGCTGGTATGCCGGTGATGGAAGGCAAATGTGTGCTTTTCAAATCTTTCGGAGGTGTGGACGCCTTCCCGCTTTGCATCAAGAGCAAAGACGTGGATCAAATCGTTGAAACCATTTACCTGGTAAGCGGTTCATTTGGCGGCATCAACCTGGAAGATATCGCCGCCCCACGCTGTTTCGAAATCGAAGAGAAACTCAAGCAAAAATGTGACATCCCAATTTTCCACGACGACCAGCACGGCACCGCTATCATCACTCTCGCCGGGCTCACCAACGCCTTAAAGGTTGTCGGTAAGAAAAAAGAGGATGTCAGGATTATCATATCTGGGGCAGGTGCCGCCGGTACTGCCATTGCCAAATTACTCCTGGTGGCTGGCTTTCAGGACATCAAACTGGCTGACAGGAAAGGCGCTGTCTACCCTGGCAGAATTGTTGGCAAAGCGAATCCGTACCTCGAACAACTCGCCATATTAACGAATCCGCAGGGAAAATCCGGAACACTCGCAGACTTGCTTGTCGGAGCGGATGTCTTCATCGGCGTGTCGGCAGCTGGTATCGTTTCCACCGAAATGATCAGAACAATGAACAAGGACGCGATCGTCTTTGCCTGCGCCAACCCGACGCCCGAAATTTTCCCGGAAGACGCGAAAGCCGGAGGCGCCAGGGTGATTGCCACTGGCAGAAGCGACTATCCTAATCAGATTAACAACGTGTTGGCTTTCCCTGGTGTATTCCGCGGGGCGTTCGATGTGCGTGCCAGTGACATTAACGACGAAATGAAACTTGCCGCCGCATGGGCATTGGCAGATCTGATATCGGAGCAAGAACTGAGCGAGGATTACATCATCCCAGCCGCATTCGACCCCCGCGTTGGTCCGGCGGTTGCCAAAGCGGTTGCCACTGCCGCCCGGGAAACAGGGGTCGCAAGGATCTGATCTTTCGCCCTAAACAGACACCCGTCGTCCCGCTGTGGCAACGCAGCCTGGCTCGTTCTGGTGTACTACTATTATCCTGAGACGGGACGGCTTCTGCGCCGTCCCGTTGCCAGGAAGCTGTTTTTACATCCCAGCCTGACTTCAGGCGATGGGACTGCTTGTTCGCCGAACACGAATCGGCGCTAAAAAAACTAATGTCAAAGAAACCCTCATGCCCCGCCCTGATTACACAAGAATTAGCTGCTTCTCTTCTGCCCGGCAGGGCTGATGATTCGCACAAAGGCAGCTTCGGTAAAGCCCTGGTGATCGCCGGCTCGCGGCAATTCACTGGTGCCGCAAGTCTGGCAATCCAGGCGGCTCTACGCAGCGGAACCGGGTTGGTCTATGCTGCCATTCCAGGTTCAATTTACATTCCGCTTGCCGCGGGTATCCCTGAAGCGATTTGGTACGTTTTGCCCGATAAAAAAGGCTCCATCATACTTAATGAAAAAAGCCATAGGTTTATTGAGGAGAAGACCGGTCATTTCCCTGCTTTGATTGGTCCCGGGTTGGGACAGTCGGCGGGTACCAGGGCGTTTTTGTTCGCGCTGCTTGTACACCTGTTCGAACAAGCGCCAAACCAGCCGCTTGTGATTGATGCCGACGCGCTGAATCTCCTTAACCAGGAAACCAATTGGCACGATCGGCTCCCAAATCAAGTCGTACTAACCCCGCACGAAATGGAATTTTCACGCCTTACTTGCATACCAATCGAAGAGATTCATTCCAACCGCCGGGATCTCGCCATTAATTACGCGCGGGAGTGGAAGCAAACCCTGGTCCTTAAAGGTGCGAACACCCTGGTTGTGTCTCCTAACGGAGACAGCCGGATTTTGCCTTTTGCCAACTCCGTTCTCGCTCATGGCGGCACAGGCGATGTATTAGCTGGCCTATTGGTCGGCCTGCTCGCCCAGGGGCTTGCGCCCTTTGACGCTGCCACGCTTGCAGTCTGGCTGCACGCCCGCGCGGCGGAACTGGCTCGCGAAGTTGCCGGTCACCCCGCCGCAACACTGCCCTCAGACATAATTCTCAAAATCGGCAGCGCCATGAATATAACATAGGGGATCGTCTGCCCAAGTTGTTCAGCGAGGCTCACCCGCCCTGCCTGGTTGGTTTGTTGTCCGTCATAAAAAGCGGAGGGAGCAAGCCCCCTCCGCTCAAGACCCAAGCACAGCTTAGCCGGGAGACCTTCGGTCAATCACGTTCCGGGCAGGGATGCTGCCTCAGTGAAAATTCAACACAGGCGATCGAGTTTTCTACCAATCCAGCAATCGCTTTTCGCCTTCCAGAGCGCGGATGCCAGTCACATTCTGTGAGACTTCGATCACACCTTTATAGACCCCAGCGTCATCGCGCAGGGCGAAGTAACGAATATGAATAAACGCTTCGCCCGACTGAAGCCAAAACTCAGCCTGGTCCTTGGTGCCAGCTTTAAATTCGTCGAGGATTTTGTGAACCACATGCACGCTCTGGGGCGGATGGCAATTGTGTACATCCCGCCCGATAATCGCGGCTGTGCGCGTGAAGATACGTTCTTTGCCCTGGGTAAAATAACGCACCTGGTCATTTTCATCAACAAAAGTCACATCAACAGGCAAATTGGTCAGCAGCAAATCGATCTGCCCGGGGGTTAACGCGCCGGTTTTGAGTGGGATCTGAGCCCCAGGGTCCCCTCTGTAGGCATCCATTGACGCCTCAGATGGTTTGGCAGCCACACCGGCGATTTCATCTGCCATTTGCTGCCAGTCTGCCTGGGTAAACCGGGCTAAAGATTCGGGGATCAGAACCTTTTCTTCTTTATAGACCATATCCCTGGCTTTACGGGATAGTTCATTAAAACTGCTTTCAACAGCCACGCCCAGGGGATTTTCAGACTCAAGCAAAGCGGTGAATTTACGCAGCGCGTCACGTATTTCATTGTCCACGCCCCACATCACCTTGGACGGTCCTTCAAAACCATATTTCTCCAGAACTGGAAAAATCATGTTCTCTTTTTTGTCATAATGACAAATAATCAGGTCCAGATTTTTGGCATTTTCACGCAGCGTCGGCAAAATTTCGTGGTCTCCTCCGGCAAATTGCAAAACAAAGCCCTCCACAGCCTCGAGAGTACGTTCAATCAGTTCATTTTCAGTTCGAAAGGTGAAAAGTGGATGCCCGGGCTTATTTTCCGGGGTGGGCTCTGCTTCCAATCCAGCTTGAAAAACGGCAACGTGCAGATCGCAAAGCCTTTGCACTTCGGTAACAGGCAGCCCTTCAGCAATTACTTCGCGCTCTGCTGCGGCAATATCTTGTGCGCTGGCATTCGCAATCAAGTGCCCATATTCCGCCTGCAGTTCTTCAACCGTTCTGCCTTCGTGCAGAAGATGGATGATTTGTTTGATAGCTTCTTTTCGCCTGGTGGCGTTGTCTAAATATTCACTCATGTTTCTCCTTGGTTTTCTCCCTGGAATTCGCCCGGGAGGGTTTTTATCATTTTCTTTAGTTTACTCGATTCAAAGCCGCTCATTACATAATGAACAGGTTTTTTGATTATTTTGATAAATTTTAACGATTGGCAGCCTTCGCAGCGTTTTTTGATGGCAACCATAGTGCAAGACCACACAGCTGCCGTCAACCGCATCACCGGCTTCATCTTCAGGTTTGAAATTCAGCCCTTATTTCCATAAACAAACGTTATACTTAACGCCATGTAGAGCTGTTCAAACTGCGACTATGGTATTATTCATTTATCAAATCTCAGCTTGCCCAAGGGGCAGCTATTTCGAAAACATCGGAGTTTCCCAATGGCAAAGATAGAATTTACCAACAACTATAATGACCTCTCGACAGACCAGGGGTTTCAGTTTGAATTTATCTGCAATCGCTGCAGTACCGGCTATCGCACTTCGTTCCAACCTTTTATGATCGGAAAAATCAGCGGCGCGTTGGACACCGCCAGTGGTTTGTTTGGGGGTTTTTTCAGCCACGCCTCCACAATTGGAGACCGTGCCCGCAATGCAACCTGGGAGAAGGACCACGATCAGGCCTTTCTCAGGGCAACCGGAGAAGTAAAGGACGATTTTATCCAGTGTCCGCGCTGCTCATCTTGGGTTTGCCGTGAAAAATGCTGGAACACCAGCAAGGGTTTGTGCAAAAATTGCTCACCTGACCTGGGGGTTGAGATGGCTGCCGCGCAGTCGAGCCGGACTGTTGAAGAAATCTGGGCACATTCTAAAATGGCTGAAGCTGACCGCGAAATGCTTAAAGAATCCAGCTGGCGTGAAGGTGCAAGAGCAACCTGCCCGGAATGTGGCGTAGCGCTTGGTGAAAAAACCAAGTTTTGCCCCGAGTGCGGCGCTAAAATTTTGCAGGTAGTCTTTTGTAAAGAATGCGGAGCCAAACTGGAAACTGGCACTAAGTTTTGCTCAGAGTGCGGCACAAAAGTCGGGGATTCTTCATAGATCAGGCTTGTTGTGCTGGCGTTATCAGATATCGCACCCCCGCCTTGAGAACAAAGTGCCTGGGTTTATCCGTAGGTCGCCCTGCCATCGTGAACAAAGCGTTGATGCTTTCATCGCGAGCGGAGCGAAGCAATCTGCAGTTTGATTTTTGCATCTATTCAGGATAAATGATCAAAGGCAGGCTGCCGCGCCCCTTATTGTGATTCGAAAGTTCCCGCCATTCGTGTAACGGGGGCTCGCAGTGACGGGTAAGCTCCCCGCTCCCTATTCGCTCTTTTCTGTCATCCTGAGCCTCTTTTGCGAAGGATCTAAACAATCCTACGGGCAAGATTTTACACTCGCAGTGACGCATTTGTAACCCGTCATTGCGAGCAAAGCGAAGCAATCCGCAGTTTTTCTTTTTACATCTACTCAAGACAAGAGATCAAAAGCAGACTGCCGCGCCCCTTATTGTGATTAAAAAGTTCCTGCCATTCGTGTAACGGGGGCTCGCAGTGACGGCATGTTTTTCTGTCAGTACCCTCATAGGACGGACGCCCCCCCGCTCATGCCACCCGCCTGGAATTGATGGTATTTCATTGATTCAATATTCTCTCACCCCCTTTTATTCCCCCTCTAAAGAGGGGGTCGTTGTCGCACCCCCGCTCCCGGCTCGCTGTTCTATCGCCTTCTGCCGTTGATGTTAAAAGGTGACCTGCCCGATGGCGGGCAGGTCTTTGAGAGGAGCATTTATCTTATTCTGACACTTCTTGTATTGTTACTGTAATATTTTGTTGAGTTCCACCTCTTTTCACCTGGACCGTTATTTGATCGCCTATATCAAATTGAGAAAGAATGCTTTTGATATCTGCCGATGAACTAACGGTTTGCTCGTTTATCTTCAGAATCAAATCCCCAGGCATCAGGTCTGAATTGCCTTGTGATTGAGTGACATAAACACCAAGTTGTGAAACACGGTAATACATAGCCGTCGACACATCGGTGATCTCAACCAGCTCAACGCCTAAACCGGGACGTCCACTGACGTAACCGTTTTCGATCAAACTGGTGATAATGGATTTTGCTGTGTCGATCGGGATGACAAAGCCCAAACCCTCAATCCCGGTGCCGCTGGTTTTGGCATTGACAATTCCAACCAGTTCGGCTTCGGCGTTGAACATCCCTCCACCCGAATTGCCGGGGTTGATCGCCGCATTGGTTTGCAGGAGGGTCATTGTCTCACCGTCGATTGTGATTTCACGTCCCAGGGCGCTGACGATTCCGTCGGTAACGGTGCCGCCCAACTCACCCAGTGGGTTACCAATTACTACAGCCAGGTCGCCCACCTCGAGTTCACTGGAGCTGCCATAGACGACCGGGGTCAGGTTGGTTGCCTCAATTTTGATGACTGCCAGGTCGGTTTGTGAATCTTTACCAATGAGTACAGCCTCAAAAGCATCACCTGAAGCCAGGCGAACATTGATGTTGGTAGCGTCATCAATAACGTGATTATTTGTGACGATGTAGCCATCGCTGGTAATGACCACGCCGCTGCCAGCGCCCTGGACGACAAATTGGCGCATCCGTGTGCTGTTCGAAACGGTTTCTGTTGATATTTCTACAACTGAGTCTTTTGCAATTTCTGCGATATCAGGCAGACTTAAGCCTGTCAGGTTGTCCCCGGTGTTTTTCGTGCTGACGACCGATTGATAGACCACATCGGTTTCGGAGGTGTTGAGAGCAGATACCTGTTTACGCGTAATGGCACTTCCTATCAGCCCGCCGGCAATGCCTGATAGCAAACTGAGAATTACTGCGAACAACAGCACAGGTAAAATTTTTCGCGGCTTGCGTTTTGGCTTTGGGGTGATCACCATCAACGCTGTAGATTGCGATGTATCTTTTGGTTTTTCTGGATCTTGCTTATGTTCATCTGACATAACTATCCTTTCACTAATTGATTTAAGGATAACTGCCTTCTTTGTGTTTTGCTTGTAGATTAAATAATTGTCAGGTGAATATCAGCTGAAGATTAGTATTTATCGAGGAAAATCAGGCTGCGTCGAGCTCAAACCAGAAGGTGCTGCCTGCTCCCGGCTCTGAATCGACCCCACAGTTGCCATGATGCAATTCGATAATTTTCCTGACAATTGACAGCCCCAAACCGGTCCCCGCTATTTTTTGACTGGCTTTATTGGTTTTGCTGTAACGCTTCCAAATATGGGGGATTTCTTGCGCAGGGATACCCTCGCCGTGATCCTGAACTTCTATGCGCACTTTTTGGTCTTTTACCAATTGCCTGACGATAATCGAGTTGTCAGGACCGTTGTGATTTGTTGCGTTGATCAGCAGATTGTAAAACGCCTGGGTAATCTTGATTTCATCTGCAATTACAAAAACTTGCCTGTCAAAAACAAAATCAAGCTCTGTGCCCGTATTGTTTACCAGTTCAGCCGTGCGGGCGATGGTCGCCGCAAGGCTTTCGGTTAGATTGTACCGTTCCGGGTGCACTTCCATCATGCCTGATTCAAGGCTGGAAATATCCAGCACATCTCCAACCAATTGTGAAAGACGCTGAACTTCATCCATAATGGTTTGGGTCTGGTCTGCAGCAACTTCGTCGGGGAAGTCGTGCATCATCTCAGCATAGCCATAAATTAAGGCGAGCGGTGTACGCAGGTCGTGTGAAACATTAGCCATCAACTCCCTGCGCAAATCGTCCACCTTGGAAAGCTCAGCTGCGGCAGTCGTGAGCGTATCTGAGAGCTCGCGAATTTCAAGAAAGCCATGCCCGTCGAACTGAATATCAAGATTGCCCGCGGCTAAAGCTTTGGCACCCTGGGTGATGTTTTCAATCGGGTTTGAGATTCGCTTTGAAATAATGATTGCCAGGATGATGGCGAAGAAAATCATTAAGCCTGTAATGATATAGAGCTGCAGTTTGAGGGTTGAGACGGTTGCATCGACCGGGGTAATCAGGGCATGAAAGGTCAGGGAGATTTCCCTGCCATTGCTAAGAGTAAAAAGTTGGCTTTTTGTGAGGGTTTCTGGTCCAGACTGCTTTGGATTAAGCGGAACGGGGTTGCTTGGCGGAACAAACTCTTGGGAAAGGGTAATAATCATATCCTTGCGATTCTTTAGATCAACAAGAATGTTTTCGAGCTCCGGGCTGTTGATGTTTGCCTCAACCAGGCTGATCGCCTGGTTAATCTCGTTTTTGCGCACAAACTTGTACATCTCGTTGAGCAACACGGTCTGAAAGATCCAGAGGATGCCGATTAGTAAAACGCAAAAAGCGAGTAGATAGGCAAAAATCCGCCATTTGAGCTTGATTTTATCCATCAAAACGATATCCCAGCCCACGAAGTGTGGTGATCGTGTCTCCATAGCGTCCAAGCGATTTTCGCAATATTTTCATGTGGGTGTCAATCGTGCGATCGTCACCAAAATAGCTATAACCCCAAACTTCGGAAAGAAGCCGCTCGCGTGGGATGGCGATATTTTTGTTTCGGATCAAATAGAAAAGCATATCCATCGCTTTAGGGGGTAAATGAATCAACTCTCCATCAATGGTCACTTTGTAGGCGGTCAGATCAGCCTTAAAGCCTTCTTTTTCGTAAATCACATGCCCTTCATCGTCGGGCTCTGCGGGGGCTGGCTTTGCTGTTCGGCGTAGAATAGCATTGATGCGCAGCATGATCTCTTTGGAAGAAAAAGGTTTGACCACATAGTCATCAACACCGACCTCAAAACCCAAAACCTTGTCATATTCCTCACCACGCGCCGTAAGCATGATCACCGGAGTGTCCTGGACTTTGCGGATTTCTCTGACCGCCGAAAAGCCATCCAGCTCGGGCATCATCACATCCATAATAATGATGTCAAAGGTTTCTGCCCGGCAGAGTTCAACTGCTTCCATGCCATCACTGGCTTCCGTCACTTCGTAGCCTTCGAAAACCGCATATCTCTTGATGACCGATCTCAAACCAGCTTCGTCATCGACAATAAGAATCTTTGCCATTTTTCCAGCGCCTCACCAACTTCCTTTCAATTTGTGAATTGTATCTACTATTATAAAGAAGAATAATCGGCAGCTGATTAATAGCTTCTCTTAAACTTTGCCACCAACAAAATCGCGACAAGGAGAATGCCGGCGGGTATCCCCAGCTGCAAAGCATAACTGGAAGCAGCTCCAGTCACGCTGCTGGTTGCAGGGATTCCTGTTTGCCCTGTTTGACCAGGAGGCTGCTGGTCCGCGTCGGGCAGCATTTGCCCATCCTGAGGAGCGGCTTGACCTGGAAAGGTTTCCCCATCTGGCGGCATAATCTGACCGTCCGTCCTGCCACCAGGGGTGAAACCTCCTGACATCTGTTCAAAGAAACTGATTTGCTCCTCGCTAATCCCAAGCGTGAGCAATTGTTCCTTTACCTGATCTGTCAATTCACCACCAGCAGCCTGAACGATTTCCATCGCCTGGCGCATAAGCTCTTGATCGGGCATTGTCTCAGGAAAACCGTTTTCACCCATACCCCAGCCCTGCTGATTTTGACCATCTGGAAGCCCGCCACCTTCGCTGCCAGGCATTTCACCCGGGGTCCATTCCATATTGCCTTGTGGGCTAAGATTTCGATTTCCACCTCCACTCATCGAGCCAAGATCTGCCATATCGATTTCAGACGCATCAACCAAGGCGGATGAGCTGGAGGTTTGCCCTTCTGTTGTAGCGGGGATGGATCCATCCAGTTGCCCGGTTATGCTCTCTGCCCGCAGAAGGTTTAAAGTGATCAGTGTATCAACTGCCTGGTTGAATTCATCAAAGCTTGTGAAAGCGGTCGGGTCGTTTTCAACATAGGGAGATATTTTGGTTTGCAGGTTCCTCACCGTCTCTTCAAACAACCCGCTCCCAAAATAGTCAGTTACAAGCTGTTGAAGATATTGGTGATAAAGCCCGAGATAAGTTTCGTTGCTTAGAACTGCGTCCAGCAAAGGTCGTGATTCCAGGGTTACCCCTGAAAGTGGTGTGTCAACAGGGGCGTTCACAATCTGAGAGGCATTTCCAAATTGAAACCCACCATAAGAGAGATGATAATCCCAGGGGAGAATTGAGAGCACTCCATCGCGTTCCTGGATCACATAATTTTGTGCCATATTGGAATAATAGCTATCCAGGCTGACCAAAAACGTGTGCGCGGCAAAATAACGGGTCACTTGATCCATGTCAAAGAAGGATTCAAGATCCACACCGTCATCCAAAGCTTTAAGAGCGGTAACTACGCGTTGTTTTTTAGCGGAAGATACGTTTCCAAGCGCGTTGTCAAAGATAGCGGGGTAAGATTCGAGGTTATCGTCAGTGTATTCCAGGCTTCCTCCCCGGCTTCCACCGCCCCCACCAACAAAACCCTGTCGATCCTGCCAATCATCAGTATTTGGAACCTGCTCATCGGCTTGGTCTTGCTGCTGACCAAAAGCGAAGCCGCCCTGCCTGCGGTTTTGCATACCTCCGCCCATTTCCATGGTTTTTACGTTGTAATATTCGCCGGCATTATCTCCAAAGACACGCCGATTGTAACTTTCGCCATAAGATTCAAGCGCGACGTAAAAACCGATCCCTTCGCTGTTCACCGAAAGACTGGCGTAATTGGTCAGCGGAGCCTCCACTCCAATATAGCGCATCAGCTCCTGTGAAAGGTATTCTTTCATGTAGCTCGGATCTGAAATCATATTGTTCAAAACCAACTCGTCCAGCCCAAGGCAGGTTTGACCATCAATATATTCACCAAATTTGATTCGCAGGCTATAACGTTCGGGGCTGCCGCTTTGGGAAACTTGCGAGAGGCTGGCATTCCCTTTTGTGCGCACGCCAACATTCTGATAAGTAACACCATTGACCACCACATCAGCCATGATATAAGTTTTCGCCTGGGCGTTCGCAATCATCTCATCCCATTTGCTTTGGTCGATGAGAATCTCCAAAGTAATGATCTCATCGCCAAACAAAGCTTCGCTATACTGGGTAAGGGGGGCTGTTATCACGGAGTTTTTACTTTGGACGCTCTGAATCACAAGTGACCCGAACAGAACCACGACGATCACGATGAGAGCAAGTTTTTCGGTTATCTTTTCTTTGATCATTTTTGCCTCGCTATTTGAAAGCAAAAGCTCAACTTGCGTATTCTCCGTTGAAACTGACCAGGCATGCAGAATTAACACCGGAAATCGATTTTAATTCGTTAACAACTTTTGCTGCAGGTTCCTTAAGGCGCACTTCGACCGTGAGTTCGATGCCTTCGTCAGAAACGGTCTTTGATTTGATTAAGTTTTTACGGGTATCGTCGTCAATAAGCTTCAAAGCCTGGTTTTCTGCCGCGTCATTGGCAAGGCTGAGCACAAGGACGTAGGGAGTGTCGTTGCTTTTTCGGTTCACAAAAACCAACAAGACCACACCAATAATCAAAGAACAAATTACTGCCAGGGGCAACAACCCTGCCCCAACCACTATTCCAACCGATATTGCCCAAAAGAGAAAAGCAATATCAAGAGGATCTTTCACCGCGGTTCTGAAACGAACGATCGACAAAGCGCCAACCATACCCAACGACAGGATAATGTTGGAAGTGACCGCGAGAATGATTAGCGTGGTAATTAAGGTCATTGCCATGATGGAAACACCAAAAGAAGCCGAATACATCACGCCGGTAAAAGTTCTCTTATAGATAAAGAAAATGAAGAGCCCCAACGCGAAAGCAAAGCCCATTGCCAGCAGCATATCCAAAATAGACAGATCTGTCGCTTGTTGTAGAAAACTTGATTTAAAAATATCATCGAAAGTCATTTTTTTACTCCTGAAAAATTCTTGAAACAGCATATTTCGAAAAAGAAACAGTTGGTCTGGATGAAAGTGCCGTTAGGGCACGAACAACCTCTGGTAAAAATTGGTCATATTTAACCTCAAGAATATAGGCGTTCACCAGGGGAAAGCCCGGATAGCTTGAGGAAAGAAAGTGTTCGGGCTGGTTGCTTGTGCGCATGTGGTGATCCAACGTGACGCGCACATTGCCCGGCTTAAGTTTGTATGCCTCGCGCCAATATTCCACGATCGTTCGCGGGCGCAGTTGTTGGTATTTTAATTTGGCGTAAAACTCAACCAAAATCGGCTCTTCGGATTGGACCAGGGAGGAATAATCTCCATTCAACACCTCCACGCAGATGTCCCGTGAGACCCTTGCGCTGGTTTTGTAGCAAAGCCCCTTTAGCTTGCTTTTTTTCTCCAGCATAATCAGGCTTGAGTCTGCATTGTACAAACGCATTCTGAACTTTTCACGATCGTCAACTCCATTTATTTTTTCGCTCAAAGCCTTGTCGGCATAATTATCAAAGTAAACGCTGCGAACTGCATAGCCACCTTTCGCGGTTGCATGTTCGTCCATTTTCATCACCCGCGAAAGTCTGGTTCTCAGCTCCAGCAAATCAGCATAGTTTATATAGTGTTTATATTCATGTCTTCCCGTCATCGGTCATCAATGATCCACCTTTATTTTGGTATGTGGAATACTTTACACGGGTTGAATGAGCTCCTGATGTAGGGAAAGTGAAGATTGACTGAACTCTTTAGCAATCCTGTGTCGCAATATTTTCTGTTCGAAATCCGCTTCTATCCTGTATCCTGGCAAGATAATGATATGTGAAAAAGCCAACAAACCCCATCTGGGGAGCCTGCCCTGGTACACGGGAGCAGACGCTTTCCAGGAGCGTGTTCACGGCAGACCTTTTAAGCTTGAGCCTTCTCAAAGAATATACATTTTATTCGTTTTTTATTCTAATATTATATAATTCCAAAAGTAACAAGACCCCACCCCCAACTTTGCCCAGGAGGCAGCTATGAAAACACGAATTATTAGCGTTTTAATCCTTTTATCAGTTATCTTATCAGCTTGTTCCAAGCCAGCCGCTCCTACCGAAGTTCCCGCTACAGAGCCGCCTGTGGTCCTGCCAACAGAAGCCCTCTCCGAAGTGCAGGGCGACATTGTCACCAGTATCGAAGAGGCGAAGTCTGCCACAATTCAGATCGAAGCGCAGGGTTCTTTTGTCGACCCTGAATTCGGTCAGTTGTTAAATTCCGCCGGGCGCGGATCGGGCTTTATCATTCACCCCAGTGGTATTGCCGTAACCAACAACCATGTCGTCACCGGCTCTGCCCTGATTAAAGTATGGGTTGGCGGCAGCACCAAAGCGCTAAACGCCCGCATTCTTGGTGTCTCAGAATGCTGGGACCTTGCGGTCATTGATATCGAGGGCGACGGTTTCCCATATTTTGAATGGTATCAGGGCAACACCAACCCAGGGGTTGAGGTCTATTCTGCCGGCTTCCCCTTCGGAGACCCTGAATACACGTTGACCAAAGGTATTATTTCAAAAGCAAACGCCGATGGTGAAACCAGCTGGGCATCTGTGGATGCTGTGATCGAACACGACGCGCGTATCCGCGGAGGCAACTCGGGCGGACCGCTCCTCTCGAAGGACGGGCAGGTGATCGGTATCAACTATGCTGGTTCAGATCTTTATGACACCAACTACGCGATCAAGGCAGATATTGCCAAATCAGTGATCGCCACGCTCGAATCTGGTGTCGATTTTGAATCGATCGGTGTCAATGGCACGGCAGTTTCCAATTCAGATGGCAGCATCACGGGAATTTGGGTCGCCAGTGTAAAATCAGGCTCCCCAGCCGACAAAGCCGGCATCAAGGGCGGCGATATTATCACCAAACTCGAAGGTCTTGTGCTGGCGACCGATGGCACCATGTCAGACTATTGTGACATTCTGCGCACCCGTTCTGCCACAGACACCTATTCGCTCGAAGTTTTGCGCTTTGCCAGCGAGGAATTCCTGGAAGGGCAGATTAATGGGCGCGCCCTCGAGCAATCCTTCTCTTTCGCCCAGCAAATATCTGAGCAATCCGATATCGAGCTCGAGGATAGCCCTTCAATTGCTGCCGGTGGTTACGTCACCATCCTGGACGACGAAGGTGCCATCCAGGTTAGTATCCCTGCCCAATGGAGTCAGATCGATGGCAGCAAATGGGTTGATGGCAATACAACCTACGGAGCGGCAATTTCTGCGGCAGCAGATTTAAACGCCTTTACCACTGGCTATTACGAACCCGGAATCTTCTACGCCGCCTCTGACGAAATCGCCCGCCTGGGTGGTTATGTGCAGCTTTTGGATGTGTATCGTGACAGTTACAGGGCCGATTGCGATCTTGTCGGACGATATGATTATGAAGACAGCGCCTTCGAAGGCAAATATGACCTTTTTTCAAATTGTCTCGGCGAGGATAATGTCTTGTTTGTTCTTTCAGCCAGACCAATCTACGACCCTTCGGCATATTTGGTTCTCCTGATGGTAAATTTGATCCAGGATTCCGACTTTGACGCCCTGGATGAAATTTTGGCAACCTTTGACGTGGTTGGCTACCTGCCATAGCACAACCTTACTGGTAGACAAAAGGACTTGTTGGCTTCAACCAGTCCTTTTTTTCTGTATGGCGATGCTGATCATCAAGCCCAATAATCCATGCAGGGGATCAACAGCAATTCCCAATATGAGAATAAACTTTCGATTTTTGCCTTTTTGCATGCAAAACCTTTATATAAGAGTACAAGCGTAGCGGCAGGTCCTGATCTTGAGCACTTAATCACCATTTACATAGTCAGACCCCCCATCTCAAGAACTGCGGACAAGCATTGTAAACCGGCAATAACCACAATATCATCGGTATGGGTTTGGCTGATTAAGAATTTCGGATTCGCTCAGGCTTTGTACACCCCCTTACCGACTGCGTGATTTCATATTTAAAATTGCTGGGGGTTCAAGCCTTTACTCCACCAGTTTGTCCGCAAAAGCATAATCGGTTTGGTGGGTAGAGTCGTTCACTTTTTTAGTGTTGTGCACTTATGGATATCTTCGAGTCCACGCTATAATTACGGTTTGGGGGTAGTAGAAAATATGACAAGCCAACTAACATTTCTCGATCAAAAGCGTTATAATTGACAAGAAATGAATAAACCTTATTCTTACAAGCTATAGATGTTGGACACAAATAATTATTGCTTGTTGAAGTGCCAAAAGGAGACTCAATGAATAGATTTCTTTCAGTTTTTCTGGCAATTGTTTTACTTTTTACTTCTGGTCCTTTTCACTTTTTGAATGCAGTAAATTCCCAAGATATACCAGACGATCCAAATCAAGCTTATCCAATTGAAGATCCAACACCAATTCCGGAAGAAGGTGATATTCCGCTAGATATTCCCTACGATCCGCAGGACGCATATCCGATAGGAGATGGAGACGAGTTTGGAATTGGAACAGGTTTCGATATTCCGGCAGAATATGTCGAATTTCCCGTGCTTATCCCGGGACAAACCCCTGAAGGTGGAGCGCAATTGCCCATGCCAGAGATGGAAATGGTTGAGGTTTATCAGCCACCTATTCCGGAACCGCAGGTAAAACCTCTTCGAATTTCTTTGAGTGTTGAACCTCAGATTTATGTAGAAAACCAGCCAATCGAAATTAGTTGGCAATTAAAGAACCTCGGATTGGAAGGTTTAGATGGCAAAATTATGCGCTTTTATTTACCGGCTGACCTACGACCGGCAGACCCGACAATTAATACTGAGGTTAGCGACGATGGTATTTTAGATTTACCAGCAAGCAGTGAAAAATCGACTTTATCGTTCATTTTTAGCGGAGAATTTGAAGATAAAGATAGTTTTATATCCCTAAGGCTTGAGCTTTTAGAAGGTAAGATTTTGCTCGATAATCTGGATATTCAAATTCCTGCCCATGGTTACACACTTGAAGAGATTCAGCGTGAAAATTTGAAGATTTATTTTCCGAATGAAGTTGATATTTCAACAGATGATAAACCGATAGAAAAGAACCTTATCTTTCATATCGGACCACCTATAGCCCAAAACATGCCGTCGTACAGTCTCTCAGGTAATCCTTTTGAGATCCTGGCGGTCAACCCCGATGTTGCAAAAAACGTTACACAGTTCAACAAAGCACTTGAAATCACACTTGTTTACGAGCCTGAACAATTCGAAGATTTTCAAGAAGAAGGCTTGCAGGTTTTTTATTTTGATGATGAACTAAATGATTGGTTTCCATATGAAACAATGGTTGATAGTCT
Source organism: Anaerolineaceae bacterium UBA5311 (assembly GCA_002411175.1). Lineage (GTDB taxonomy): Bacteria > Chloroflexota > Anaerolineae > Anaerolineales > Anaerolineaceae > Mesolinea. The sequence goes on from DHRN01000057.1 coordinate 25,408, forward strand.
AAATAAGACGCTGACTTTTCAGACAGACCATTTGACCCTGTTTGACATTAAGGCAAGTGATTGGCAGGCGTACATGCCACCCTCGATTCAAGATTTTGAGGTATCTGGTTTTACGGGTGCTGCAACCTACAGCTATCCCATTCAGACCTTTGAGGGAGCGGGTGGTTTGAAGCCAGAGCTGAACCTAACCTATAACAGCCAGATAGTTGATCAAGGAGTTGCCTTTACGCAAGCCTCTTGGGTAGGGATGGGCTGGAACCTGGATACTGGCTTTATAACACGAGATATGCACGGGACACCCTTTGAATCTGATGACACTTTTATAGTGAACTTTAACGGCGTCAGCGGAAGGTTGCTGCCAATTAGCGCAAATGAGTATGTTTTACAAACCAACCCTTCAGAACGGTTTTTCTTTGACGGCGATACAAACAGCTGGGAAATGAAGACGGGTGAAGGGATTATTTATATCTTTGGTGGGCTGGAAGCTGTTGCAAAATATCACCCCACTGAAACCTGCACTAAGAACCCAACAAGCAGCTGGAAGTGGGGGCTAAGCAAGATAGTCGACAGTTATTCGAATGAAATCAATTTTAGCTATGCCCGGACGGCAAAGAGGGTGCCTGATTGTTTAAATCAAATTGATATTTTTCCAGCTCAAATTTCTTATGGAAATTTTAAAATTGTGTTCAATGTGGAAAGTCGCCAGGATTATCGAATTTCTTGGCTGAAGGATACATCAATGGTTAATTTTTCCAAGCATCGCTTGGAAAGCATTGATTTATTCGTGAGCAATATAATTGTCAAATCCTATCTGTTTAAATATGCAACCGAACCAGGTAATCAAATTATGCCAGGTCTTGAGTGGCAAGATGGAGTGAAAACCAGCACTTTAGAATCAATACAAGAGCTCGCAAACCGGACAGACACACCTGTCCAGGGCTACAAAGCCACCACATTCTTCTATGATTATGTACATTTGATTAGAGCAGAAAACGGTTATGGAGGGCAAGTTAGTTTTGAATATAAAGCTTTTTATGATTTTAGTGCAAACGCCTCTAACACTGTGGTTTATGATTTCGTGCGGGAAGAATGTGGAGCTACTTGTCCTTCTGATTACTTGGGTTGGAAGGATGACCTGCCAAACACGGAGATGAAAAGGGTTAATATAAGATACCATCGTTCACCTGTTCGGAGGAGTTCGCTATATATTAATTTCTCATATGATGAACTTATCAATATCTATACAGCTTTCCCTGAAACGATTTTAAAACCAGGCAACCACCTTAGAATGACTCAGGAAGCGTATCGCGATGCCCCTGGATATAGCAATTATTCAGATTTTGGATTCCGTTCAAGGTCTGATCCCACAAAAAACAAGATTTGGTCGACACTTAGTATTCCAAGTCCATTAGAATGGACATCAGGGAGTGATGAAATAACGCTTCCTTTTGACTATGATATCAATGATATCCAGTTGTACATTGAAGTTTATAAACGTTTGGTACTGGGCAATTATAAGATAAATGCAGCAAACATTCGTTATGCGGTAACCAAGAAAACAGTCGCAGATACCGTTCAAGATACATCAGCAACTTGGGAATACTCTTATCCCGAGACATTCCAAATGAACACAGCCGCACAAGGAGAAAAACTATATGTAGAAGCGAATACCGAATTTTGGGGATTCAGCAATGTAACCATAACCCAAACAGATAATGTAAGCGGGAATAAAATTGTAACTGAACAGTTTTTTGATCAAAGCCGGGCTCTAAAAGGTAAATTGCTCAAACAGCTAGTAAGATCAGAGAATGATGAATGTTTTTCGCAAAGCCTATATACCTTTGAAATTGATACTTTTTATAGCCCTTCATCGCTCTATAATCAAAAACTCCGTGAATATGCTGATTTGGCAGTTGTCTGGACAAGAATCAGCCAAACTGAGGACTATAGTTATGATGGCGTTACTTGTTCTTCCCTTGAGTCCGCATCAACACTCGGCAGTAGAAAAACTTATTCATATCTTTCTACAGAAGACGCAAATTACAACCGCAATCTGAATCCAACCAGGACTAACAATGAGATTTACGATGGAACGCTTTGGTCAACTCAGAGCGTTGAGAATTGGTCATACAAACCCAAACAGTTCTACACAATTAACAACAAAAAATTTGAATTCCATTATTTACTTAACAATCAGTACCTAACTCATCCCGATTCTGGCACATTAAGTGAAACTCATTATTCGTATTCTTCAGGCAGACCAGTTCTCATCGGAACGAAAGATTGGGTTGACGCCACAGGCACCACTAAACTATACGCCTTAACCAATTATAGCTGGGATGGCAAAGGGCGGCTGGCGACAAAAACCAGTTATAACGAGGCAGTGCCTGGCAACAACATGCCTGGCGGAGCGAGCCTTACGGCAAGCTACATTTATGGTGAGCCTGACTTCCCAAATTTAGTTACTAAAGAAACCATTTCAGGTTCTGATGGACTGAGTTTCACAACTCAAACCAATTATAACCAACTTGGTTTGCCGGTGATGGTCACCCATCCAGATGGCTCCACTGAGTCGGCAGCCTATGACGATCTTGGTAGAGTCATAGGCGTTTGCGGACGAGGATTCAACTGTAATTTGAATGTCTGGACTCTTACCGTGACATACGAGATGGATGCCACTCCACCGTCGGTAACAATTAAACGGCAAGATACTGCCTCTATCCGATATAGCTACACTGGTTTTGGGGAAGTGAAAGAAAAAGTGATCCTGGGAGCTGAGATTGAGGGTGAAATTCAGAATTGGACAGAACAGATATTCAATTATGATGGATTGGGGAATGTTTTATCGCAAAGCAATGCTGGGTTAAGCAGAATAACAGAGAGCGATGCGCTGGGAAGAATGGTCCGAGTTGCACGAATTGACGGAGAGAGTGAACAAACAGAGCTTATTTTTACCTATGCTTTGCTCAGCCCAGAGAACAACAACAAGTTTTTCTGGGAAAAGAGCACCACTGATGCCAAGGGAAACGTAAGCAAAGAATATACCAATGGTTTGGGGCAGGTGGTAAGGGTTGTTCCCCCAACCGGACCCGAAAGCATTTTTGAATACGACAACCTCGGCAGGCTGATAAAGACAATTTATGGCGGAGCAGAAACCGAAATTAGTTATAACGCTGCCGGTCAAAAAACCTGGATGGACGATGCCGATATGGGCGTCTGGATGTACAGCTATGATGCCTGGGGAAACCTCCTGAACCAAACCGATGCAAGAGGAAAAGTAATCACAATGAGCTATGATTCCTTCAGCAGGCTGAATGTAAAATCGACATCTGAAGGAATAGTCAGCTACAGTTATGACGAACATGATCAAATCGGTTATCGCACCGGTATGAAGGATCAAAGTGGGGAAACTGAATGGATCTACGACAAGCGCGGAAGGCTGATTCAGGAAGAGAAAACTGTGCTGGGAGGTCAGTATCGGACTGTCTGGGCTTATAACAACGCAGACCAGCTGACCCAAATGATTTATCCGAGCAAAGAAAAAGTGTTATACAATTATCTTCCACAAGGGAACGTAAGTGGGGTGGCACATTATCAGTCTCAGCTTGAAGTAGATCAACATAACCGGGTCATAGAAAAGAGCTTGTACAATGGAAATCAGACGAAATATCGTTACTATGGCTGGTTGGAAGAGGGCGGTGGAAGTCTGAAAGACATCTCTGCCTCGCGGGGAAGCAGCAGTAAATATCTTGACCTTCGCTATCAATATGATGAGCTTGGCAACGTAAGCCAAATACAAGATGGTGGTAACGGTTTTCAGACACAAAGTTTTCAATATGACCAGCTCAACCGTTTGGTGAGCGCGGCAACGGATAATCTCGGCGAGGGTCGTTATAACCAAAGCTACAGCTACGATCCTGACACTGGGAATCTTCAGAACCATTCAGACGTGGGTGAATATCACTATAACGTTCTTCATCCTCATGCTGTGGAGACAGCCGGGGTATACAGCTATACATATGACCAGAACGGAAATGCGACCAGTCGGACGCTGAACGGGCAGACAGACAGCTATGAATATGATGCTGAGAACCGTTTGACAGAAATTGAGTATCAGGATGGCAGCATCATAAAATTTCTTTATGACGGCGATGGGAAGCGCGTTGCCAGGTTGAATGTTGACAATGAAGGCACAATTTATATTGGCAATTACTTCGAGTCTGAATATCCATATATTGAAGACACAAGACCTCCGCTCTACCTGGAGCCTCTGATTCCGGTGGTTTCCGGCTTGTGCGAAGCTGAAACAGAAAGCTGTGCCTATTTGCCGGTATTGGCAAGAGAAGCCGAGCTGAGACCTTTCCCGGTGAAACGCGGCACTTCATATTACTATGCCGATGGTCAGCGGATTGCGATGAGA
>DHRN01000006.1 GCA_002411175.1 Anaerolineaceae bacterium UBA5311
CCTGGTCCCTGCTCCCTGCTCCCGGCTCCCCCTTTAAATCTAAACACATTCATATTGAGAATTGCTGACTTCGTAAGGTTCTATACCTTTCAACCACAACGACTAATCAACTGTTTTGTTAAGATTCTTCGCAAAAGAGGCTCAGAATGACAGTCCGGTTGTCGGAATGGCAGTCAAAAGAACAAGACATCAAAGGCAGGCTGCCGCGCCCCCTTATCGTGACTCAAAAGTTCTTGCCTTCGACCTAACGGGGGCTCGCAGTGACGGATCTGAAATTTGTCATTGCGAGCGAAGCGAAGCAATTCGCAGTTTATCTTTTTGCTTGTACCCAAGGCAAGAGAATAAAGGCAGGCTGCCGCGCCCCCTCGTCGTTATTCAACGGCTCCTGCCATTCCAGTAACGGGGGCTCGCAGTGACGGGAACGAAAATGACAATTTCAAAGCTCCCCGTTCCCTGTTCCCCGCTCCCTGTTTCCTGTCATCCTGAACGAAGTGACACACAGTGTACTTCGTAAGGATCTTACCCCTCCGACTAACGAGATTCTTCGCAAAAGAGGCTCAGAATGACAGTCCGGTTGTCGAACAAATCCTCTCACCCCCTTTAATTCCCCCTCTCCAGCAAAGCTGGACGCAAGCAGTAAAGAGGGGGTGGTTGTCGCGCTCACTGCTCCATGTTCTCTATAAGCATCAAAACAAGGCGCTGCTCAGGTCAGAACGATATTGGCGGACTTCGGGATAGTCATCACTGAGCAATTCGAGCAAGCCCAGGTAAACAGCTCTAACCTGATCTCCGCGGAAGTGTTTATCCTTCTTCAAAATCCCCAGCAGCCCGTCCAGGGCGATCAGAATCTTGCCCCTTTTTGCCATACGGATGGCGTTTCGAAACGCATTTTCGAGCGAGTCTTCAAGGATTAGCCGGTCCAGGTCGGGCATCAGATATGCCTCAGCCAGCGGTCTTAACAATGCGGCAGCCTCAGATTCAGCGCTAACCGGGAAATGGCGCAAAATATCCAGCGCCGGAGCCGCCTTACCTTGAAACAGCAGCGCGCGCGCATAAGCCAATATACCTGCTGGCTCGCCGTGGCTCTCGATGATAAAGCGCTCCAGGGCTTCTTCAGCCTCGGCATATTCGCCCAGCAACAGCAGGCTTTTACCCTTCGCCAGCAGCAAACCACCGGTTTTAGGCATGATCCGGTCCACAAACATGCGCAGGTTCTTTTCGGAAAGCACGCCGGTATATTCAGCAATCATGCGACCATCGACAAAGGCTTTCAAGCCTGGTACGTTCTTGACTTTTAAGCGTTCTGCCAGTTTAACCTGGTCATCAACATCAATGCGCGCCAATCTAAAGCCGCCATCTGCCTCGCCAGCCAGTTGGGCGAGGGTCTGCGATTGCACACGGCAGGGGATGCACCAGGGCGCCCAAAGGTCCACCACCACGGGCGTCTGGGCAGAGTAATTGACCACTTCAAAGTCAAAAGTCTCTAAACTTACGTCGATAATATTAGCTGGTGACATCATGGTAATCCTATTCTATCAGTAACAAGGCTCCAAATAAAGAAAAAAGTATCTTTATTCGTCGTCTCCTCCGGTCACTGCGGGTTGTTTCAGTTCGATCACCTCACCACGGTGGTTGACTACGATTTGAAACCCTACCATCCCTAAATACATGCGTACATCCTGGGGAAAGCCTTGTTGCTGCAGCTCCGCGAACTGTTTATCCCGGTTTTGGAACTGACTGCGAATAACCGCCATTGAAAAGATATCTTCCTGCCCCAGCATCTTCGCTGTCTGTTCTGCCAAAAAGTCTTCGTTACCCTCAATCCCTGCTGAAAGCTGATCCCACACTTGTTGGTCAACCACTTCGGCCGGGATATGGCGTTCGAAGCCATCATCATCATATACGTAGGTCGGTTCAGTGCCAACGAAAACCACCGGCAAAAGCCGTGATTGCGTGTCATAGACCAAATCCTCAAAAATCGCCTTTTTCACAGGCACTCCTTCCTTCTGTTAGGTTTGCCTAAATTATAGCTGACAAGTATTAGCGTTTGATTAACTTCGCGGGGTATCGCCGTATCCGGTTACCACATCGACGCGTGTGCCTTCGGGTTCCGTATAGTAATATTGATCAAAAGGCACATTTGGGTTTGTCCAGCGATAGAGCCATTTCGCGTCAGGCGATTTCATGTTGATACAGCCGTTGCTCATCACATATCCCCAATTCGAATGCCAGTAAGCGCCATGGAACGCTACGCCTTCAAGCGTGATATAGGTCACCCAGGGAACTCCGGGCAGATCGTAGATGTTGGGGTTGCCCGGCTCGTTCACCATCCGCCTGCATGGTCGCTTGCGGTGGCTCATCCAACGTCCGACTGGCGTGGAGCCATCGATCAACCCCGAAGAAACCGGTGCTTCCCAGACTGGCTCATTAAATTCATATGCGCGTACGACCTGCGGTCCCAATTCCAACACGAGTCTCTTTTGATCCGCCGGGATTTCTGGTCTGATCGGCAAAACCTCCTCAGGCGTAATCCGGCGCATTGTATAAGCTTTGATGAAGTAAGAAACCCCACTCAGGTCGTCCCACAATTCATACCAGTGGGTGCCGTTTTCATCCGTGGTTTTAGCCTGGATCCAGAAGGTGTTTTCATAATAAAAAGTGCGATGGATATTGCGCACACCCGGTTTGGTATAGACCGGAACGAGCGGGACGGTAATTTCACCCGCGCAGCCGCCTTCCGGAATCGGTCTGTGATCGATAGGGTTGGGGCGGTCATACACAGGCTGCACCCAGGCAGCTTCAATGTATTGACCCGGAGCGATTTCGTACCATCCCACCTTATTCCCAAGCGAATCTGTCGTCTCGATCAAATCTGAAATCGGCATTACATCGTCATAAACGAGCATATCCAACGATTGTGCGAGATGATTCGGCTCAGTTTTCACCTGGAGTTTATAGCGTAAAATTCTTCCGAGGAGGGTGTTGGGCCACCAATTAATAAGCGCTGCGGAGGTTGGTTTTGGTTTGCTCATAAGCAGCCCAAGCGAGCCCAACCCTACAGACTTGATAAAGTCTCTGCGTGTTAGTTCAAATTTTTTCATGCTAATAGTGTACGTTAACCGGAATCCCTACAAAAGCCCAGTTGTACAACCAGCCGGCTTCGCTGGTTTCCATGTTCACACAACCACGGCTCATCGGGTTGCCAAAGTTACTGTGCCAATAGGTACCGTGAATTCCATATCCTTTATAAAAATACATAACGTAAGGCACATCGGGCAGGTAATAATCCAGCCCAGCCATATCGTCATACAGCAATTTTACCCAAACATAGAACGTCCCTGTTACGGTTGGAGTGTCGGGCAAGCCTGTTGATACCCAAAAAGAAGCCACGATTGAATCCCCTTCGTAAGCGTACAGCTTCTGCTCAGAAAGGTTGATATCAATCCATTTATCGCCCAAAGGCTCGATGCCAGGGGGGTTATCAGGTTCGGGCTCACCCGACCACGGCGTGATCTCAACAATTGGAATCTCTTCCTCGGTAGGGGTTGCCGTGGGTGTTGGTGTGTTGGTCGGGGTTGGCGTGTGCGTGGGGGTCGGTGTATTCGTCGCCGTAGGGGTGGGGGTGAAAGTAGGCGTGTTTGTCGATGTGGCTGTATTGGTTGGGGTCAGGCTGGGCTTAACCAGCTCAGTCCCTTCGTATTTAATCAGGAACTGCTGACCAGCAACCGGTCTGTCCGGGATGATCCCGGTAGAGTATAAGCTAAAAATAACCAAAACTCCGATAAAGATCAACGGAACCAGCCAGGCAAGCCGACGCCTGGGTGCAGGCTTGATCGTTTCTTCTTTGACAGAAGGTGTTTCAATCGGTGGGGGTGGCTCTGAAGGTGCTGGTTCTTTCGTCCATTGAACGGCGGTCTCACTGCGCATGCGTTTACTCGCCCACACAAGCGCTTTTTGTGCTGTCGGATGATAGGGGTCTTTTTCAAGCACCTCACGCAGCAAGCGCGCACTCTCAGCCGGCTCGGATAAACCCGCCATGATCAATTTTGCATCGATCTGGTCGGGATCATGCGCTAAAACCTGGCTTGCAAGGGATTTTGCCTGCTCCGCATCGCCAGCCAATATTGCCTGTTTTGCCCGGATAACCAGGCTGTTGATGTGCTGTTCCTGCTCGCTCATCGAATTTTCTTAGCCGATCAAGGCTCCTTTATCTCTTCATTGTTCATGTAACAACTGATCCCTTCGGCAATCCCTTCTGCCAGGAGTTCGGGTCGGGTGGTTAAAATCTCCTGGTCCAGGTTCATAAAGCCTATTTCGATGATCCCAGCCGTGGTATACGGATTGATCTCACCGAAGGCATGGTAATCGGTCATGTCCGTTGTTACTGACTGGTAATGATACCTTAATCCGGTGATCTTCGCATAACGATCCGACAAACATTGCACAAGCCTTGTGGAACTTTTATCAGCCAATTGGGAATAAGCCGCCGCGACTTTGAATCCGGTCGCCGAGTCATTGATATAGTCACAGGAATCAGAATGGATTGAGAGCAGCAGCCCTGCCTGGTAGTTTTTGAGCCTTGAGTCGAATTCGTCCAACAATTCAACCTCAAACCCCACGGCAATCAACTTTTGCTGCACATAGGTCGCCACATTGCTGTTAATCTCCAGTTCCGTCAGCCCGTTGGAGCAAACCGCACCGCTATCATGACCACGATGGCCAACCACGATCCCAATTTTGTTCGTCGGAAAGTCGTCTGGCAAGACTCCTTCCGCAATTTCTGTAAGGGTTAAGCCCTCATCCTCTGCAAGATTAAGCGCCAGGCTGCCCGAGATGGCGCTTCCAGGCATCCATAACGAAAAGAGTGTTGCCACCACAACTCCCGCCATGACCACCGAGGAGATCGCCTGCCAGATCACATTAAATGCGCTTTTTGCTGATTTTTTATGCGAGGTTGGCAGTGTTGCCTGCTTTTCACTTTCCTGTTTGACACGCCAATTTTCAAAGGGATTGCTATTTCCCATCCCGTGGTTTTCTTGCCCCGAACCGCCTCCACTGGCAAGTATTTCCGGAGGTGTCCCTGGGGCGGTTTGCGGCGAAGGTTTACCAATGCTCTGCTCCTGGTGCCAGAAAATGCCGCTGCCAGGGTTTTCATCGTCGTCTATTTGATGCATTTGCTTTGACATAATTGTTCCTGTGTAAAAATTAATTAGGCAAACATGCCGAATATTTGTATAATAGAGAATACTCAATTGGTCTGAAAGGAATGGTGCAAATCCTATGCCAGCAAAACTCAGCCTGAATGAACAAGCACAATTGTTAACCATCGCGCGCGACGCAGTCAACGCGACCGCGCGGAATCAACCTCTAACCAGGCTCGACCCCGAAAAATATAGCCATGTTCTCACTGCAAACGGCGCCAGCTTTGTTACCCTGACAATTAGCGGCATTCTGCGCGGCTGCATCGGCACACTGGAAGCTTACCAACCTCTGATCGTGGATGTCCAAAAAAGAGCTTTGCAGGCTGCCAGCCAGGACCCTCGCTTTCATCCTGTCACGCCCGAAGAACTGGCGCAGATCAAAATTGAAGTTTCGAGGTTATCTGCTCCCGAACCGGTGGATTACGACCACCCTCAGGAGTTGTTGACGCTGCTAATACCGGGTGAGGATGGCGTAATCATCTCTGAGGGGCATCGGCGGGCGACATTTTTACCCCAGGTCTGGGAAGATCTGCCCGACACAAAACAATTCCTCTCGCAGCTGTGCAGGAAAATGGGCTGCAGCCCCGATTTTTGGGAACAGAAGAAACTTGATGTAGCCCGTTATCACGTGGAGGAATTTTCAGAATAAAAAAAGCGAAGATTTCTCCTCGCTTTCGTTTTCTGTCATGAATCGCTTATTGCTTCGTTTCTGAAGCTGCGTATGCCTGCCCTGCAAGGTGGGCAACAATCAGCTTGCTATAAGCGTAGGTGATGAAAGCGCCAACTATCAGCAACATTCCACCCAATGGAGCAATAAGGTCAGCAATAATTACACCAACAAAGACCAACAACCAGGCAGTAAAATTATTACCAAGCCGTTTGAAAAAGTTGCCCCACTCAAACCCGGCAGAAAATTTATCTTTTATTGCAAAATTCGCCATCATGATCGGTTCGAATAACGCGAGGAACAAACTGTAAATAAAGAAAAACGAACCGCCACAGAACATAAATAGCATTGCGAGAACACCAATGCCATTACTATTATTGTTGGTGGCGTTGATCGCTATAAAAGGTACCATAATCAATCCAGCCACCAGCAAAACCGGCAGAAAATAGACCAAACCAATCAGGAAATATCGAAATCCAAGACCAAGATCTTCGCCAAAGTCGAGTATTGGCAGAGGACGGATCTCGTTATTTGCCACGTTTCTGGTAACGCGAAGAGTGTAGCCAATAAATACAAACGTGCCGATGACTGGAATCAGACTGATTAAAACAGGACCGATCAATTTGTTAAACCAGTCTTCATCCTCGAAAATATAAGTAAAAGCTTTACCAAAATTCATCATATAACCTCTTTATTTTAAAATGATTTTCAATCCTATTATAACCTTCATAGGTAGATTAACACACTGCTGTGGATGCTTCATTGGTTAAGAACAGGTTGGTAAATGAAGCTGTGCGCAATTAAAGCTGTCTGAAACCTTCCACTTCCAAAACAAAAACTGTAGCTTGTTTTTCTTCGGAACTATCGGGAACTGTGGTATTTTCTTTTATGATCTCGAGCGCTTTTTCAACCCGGTCATCATCGACGCCGATAATCAGGGTGCTGCGACCGCTGCGAAAAAACCCTCCGGTAGAGGCTATGAAAGTGACTCTGAATCTCTCATCAGTGAGTTTTTTAGAGACGTGGTCATTGTCTTCGTCTTTGATGATCGCCATAATCAACTTCATATCAATACTCCTCAAAATGTTCTACATTCAAAATGAAGATGGTCACACCGCCAACCATTGTTTCGGCAGGAATGATCATAGGAAATGGGGTGTAATCCATCGTCGCGGCAACATAACTGATTCGTTTTTTTGCTGCAGCAGAAAGAAGTTCAACGATTTTTGGAGTGTTAAGCTCGTCAGTCGCTATTATAAAGGTAACATTTTTCTCGAGGAGAAACCCGCCGGTGCTGGGAAACCTGGCGTAGGAAATCCCTTCCTGTTCCAACGCCAACTGAACAACCTCACTATCCTGTGTATGCACAACCGCCAGTACCATCCGCGTCACTTCGGTGTCAAATTGCGTCATATACCTCCACCAGAACAAATTCTTACACTTATTCTAACGTAAAAAAACGAGAATCCCCAAACGAGTTCCCAAACTCGTATTTGTAGGGAGACCAGCCGCGGTCTCCCACATCGGTATCACAGAGATTCAGCGTTATCTTTTCCTGCCAGCTATAAGCCATCTGCTGGAAACCATCAGCTCTTTTCCTGTCATCCTGAACGAAGAGAGGGATCTTACCCTTCCGATTAACAAGATTTTTCGCAAAAGCGGCTCAGAATGACAAACCATTTCTTCTGTCATCCTGAACGAAGTGAAGGATCTTCACATTTCGACTACAATGTTTGTTTTATTGTAAAGTAAAGATTCTTCGCAAAAGAGGCTCAGAATGACAAACCTATTGTCCTGCCATCCTGAACGAAGTGACACACAGTGTACTTCGTAACGATCTTGCCGTTTCTTCCACAACGACTGTTCCATTAAATGTTAAAATTCTTCGCAAAAGAAGCTTAGTATGACAGTCCGTTTGTTGAGCAGCTCCCCGCACCCCCTTTAATTCCCCCTCTAAAGAGGGGGTCGTCATCGCGCCCTGGCTCCGGCTCCCTGTTCCCTGTTCCCCGTATCCTGTCTCATGTCATCCTGAACGAAGTGACACACAGTGTACTTCGTAACAATCTTGCCGTTTCATCCACAACGACTGTTCCATTAAATGTTAAAATTCTTCGCAAAAGAGGCTCAATGTGACAGTACATTTGTCGAGCAGCTCCCCGCGCCCCCTTTAATTCCCCCTCTAAAGAGGGGGTCATCGTCGCTCCCCGTTCCCTGCTCCCTGTCACCCAACTCATCATTGTGAGCAGCTCCAAAACGATCCAACTTTTCAATCAAACCAATTAACCACCATATCTTCAAGATCGTCTTCATCGATCTCGGATTCACTGACCACCTTGCCAAACACCGTACCCCCTGCTCTAAGCGGCGAGTTGGCGTCACCTGTCTTCAACGGGTGCCACCAGGGCAGGTCCTGACCATCGGCAACCAATCGGTAGGCGCAAATTTTTGGCAGCCAGTCCAGATACCTGGCAAGCTCCGCAGTCAACAGAATACACTCAGGCACGTTTGTGTGCCTATTGGGATAATCACTACATTTGCAGGTTTTCAAATCAAGGTAGCGGCAAACCACGTTGGTAAACTTCACCACCTGCGTTTCGGGGTCCCGCAGTTTGATCAGGCAGCACTTGGCGCAGCCGTCACACAACGACTCCCACTCTTCGTGGCTCATTTCCTCAAAGCTTTTTTCTTTCCAAAACTTGTTCAAATTTCCTCAATTATAGGATAGAGCTCTTCCTGGATGAACGGGATTAAGGCGAGCTTAACCGCCATCGCATACAGCTCAGCGCGTGTGATCAGGTCATTCGTTAGCAGCCCCACCCCTCCGCTTGTTAATTTGCTGTTCTCCTGTCCGAAAACAAGATCATCCGCCTCACCTTGTTCCATGCCGCCGTGAATAAGAGCTGCAATCCTCGGGGGAAGAATGTAGCTGGCAGACCGCGCGAAACCGGATTGCTTCTTTCCCAGGATTGCCACCCAGCTGTAAGCAGCCAGGTTTGAATCAAGGGCGCTCAATCCGCCTTCAAGCCCCACCCAATAATCTACCTGCGGACAAATTCGACGAGCGTTGGCAGCACGGTTAAATGCGCCAGTCTTCGTTTCCTGGTCACCGATTGGTTGATTAGCGACCTCTGAACCAACTTTCAAAGCGGTGTATTCAAAGTCCAGGTCAGGAAACACCGCCCCAAAACCCATGCGAACCGCCTGAAGTTTGCTCGGGTTTTCAGAGCCGATGGCGACAATCTCAGCCATAAACAAATCAGCGCCGGGTCTTATAACCCAGCCCGCTCCTCCAGCAGCGTGCGCAGCTCAGGGATGATCGCTTCAGCTTCTTTTCGCAGCTTGCTTGCTCGCTGCAGCAAATCAATCGCGCGTTTTTCGTTTTCGTAACCCATCAGGTTTATTTCCACGTTCAGGAACGCGGCTTCCAGGCCCGCCTTCGCCTGGTAAACACCGGAAGCGGCATCCGAAATAGCGCTCAAATTACCGATCTCTGCCATCCGGTATGCCAGTTTCATCACTTCCAGGCACTTTTGGGCGGTGTCCAGCGGAACCTCAGCGGCTGTGAAGCTGGCTTCCATGATCGCATTTTCACGGAGTTTTACATTCGCTTCAGTATCACGAGGTAAACGCCGGGCGATAATGATGCCTTCGAAAGATTTCGCATCAAGCTCGACTGCGTCGGTCAGGTGTTTGCGCAATTCTTCGCCTTTTTCAATCGCCTGCCAGCACTCCTCTTCCACATTTTTGTATTTAGGTTTTCCAATTGTCAGTCGCGCGACCATCAATGCCAACGCTGCTCCCAACGCGCCAACATAGGCTGCCACCGAGCCGCCGCCAGGCGCGGTTGTACCTTCTGCGACCTTGTCCGTGAAATTATCCTGGCTGGTTTCGCCCTGGCTTTGCTGCTCTGAAAAAAGGCGATTTTCAAGTAGTTGATCGTGCTCAAATCCATCCAATTGCAAAAAGTATCTACCGGCATTGATGATCGCCCGGCTGGGTACCAGACCGACAATCTCTGTATGGTGAATGCCAACGCCGTAGCGCTGGGCTTCGCGGCGGACGAATTCGGTCACCTGCGCCATCGGCGAGCGCCGATAATTGGTCAGGTTCATCGAGACTTGCGCCAAACCGTCTACCAACACGCCCATTCCCTTCACAAATCGGAAACCGCCGGAAGAATTGCGTACCCGCCGTCCAATTTTTTCAGCGATGCTCACGTCCGGTGTGTTCAAAAAGATGTTGTAGGCAATCAGCGGTTCGCGTGCGCCAATAACAACCGCGCCAGCCGGTCCCATCACTTTCGGACCAAAATCGGGTTCACGGTAGGGGTCGGTTGCAATAGCTTCTTTGATGCCTTCGTATTCACCCCGGCGAATGTCTTCCAAATTTTTCCGGTCCGGGCGTGCAGCCGCTTCTTCATAGAGATATACAGGGATATTCAGAGAGTAGGCTACACGCTTGCCAAGCCTGCGGGCAATTTCGACGCATTCCTGCATGGTCACATCCGTAATCGGAACAAACGGGACCACATCGGCTGCGCCCATGCGTGGGTGTTCGCCTTGGTGCTGGTTGAGGTCAATCAGTTCAGCAGCCTTGGCAATGCCGAGATAAGCGGCTTCTTCCACGCCGGCGGGGTCGCCAATGAAAGTCAACACCGTACGGTTATGGTCCATATCAGAATGTCGGTCGAGTACGTGGACACCCGGCACAGCCGCCACTGCATCAATTATGGCTTCAATAACTTCCGGTCTTCTCGCGTCGGAAAAATTGGGGATACATTCGATGATTTTCATAATCCAACCTCTTGTCATGTTATTTTTTTTAATTATACCAAGCCAGGAACTGCCGGTAACAGCCAGGAATATCTACCTGTATGGCTCAGTCCATAACTGCGAATTCCAGTTTTCCAAATTCCTGTAACTTCAGCCAAACAGAAAGGAGCATGGCAATCTGCTTTTAGTAAGTTTGATATTCTAAAAAAAGTCTCGCGGCGAAAAATCTAAAGTTTATTCTAATTTTATTGATATTCTTAAACGTAGATCACCTTATTCTTTACATTTCTTTCAATATAACTTGACATTATAAACATTATCTTGTATTATCTTTGCAGACAAGCAATGAAAGAGGAAAAAATGAACCAATTACCAAATAATTGTCCGCTTTGTCAGGGAAAAGTAGTCGTAACCCGCTTCTATTGCCCTGGTTGTCAGACTTCGGTCGAGGGCAGCTTCATCCCGCAGCAAAGCCCTTTCCAAAATTTGACCCAGGAGCAAATGAACTTCCTGCTCACCTTCGTCCGTTCTGAAGGTCGCCTGAACCGTATGGAAGAAATTCTGGGGCTATCCTACCCCACCTTGAAAAACCGCCTGAACGATCTGATCACGGCGCTCGGCTTCCAACCCGAGAAGGAAATCCGTATCAAACTAAGCGATTCGCAGCGCCAGCAAGTCCTGGACGACCTGGAGAACGGCAGAATCGATAGTAATCAAGCTCTTCGCTATCTGCAGGGTGAAGACGAATTCAATTTAATATAAGGAGTAAAAATGACTACAAATGATGAAAAAATGCGCATCCTGAACATGGTCCAGGAAGGCAAACTAAGTGCTGAAGAAGCTTCTCAACTATTGGAAGCTCTGGATTTCAAACCCGAAGAGATCACAATTCCTTACAGAGATGCTGCAAACACGGTCAACAAAGCCAACGGCAGAACCCGGTGGGTAAGAATTCAGGTCACCGATCTCAAATCAGGAAAAAACCAGGTCAACATGAGATTACCCATGGGTATCGTCAAAATTGGTGCCAAGGCCGTTATGAGGGTCAACCTCAAAGACGAGGATGATTCAGAGATCAATCTCGATGAATTGCTCAAAGCAGCTCTTGAAAAGGATGAATCGGATGGCGTGCTTGTGGACGTTGTTGATTCAACCTCTGGTCAACACGTGTTGATAACCCTTGAATAAACATTTTTAGGCAACAACAGGGCGTGGTTGGAAGCGCCTGCCTGGGTGGATCAACCAGAGAGTCTCGTGCTTCCAAGCGCCATCACCTGCAGCACGCAGCCAGCAAAACTGGTCGCGCTTACGAAAAAGGCTTCAATTTACGTTATTCACTAAAACTCTATAAACTGCTGTATAAAATAGCCAAACACGAAGCTAATTAACGCGACACCAACGCTAATCGCTGCCATGCTGAAAAAATGCTTGCTAAACTTCTCATCCCGCAGCACAGACATGTAATAACTAAAAAACGCGATAATGACAAACACCGTGGTCATCATCACCGCAAGGGCGACAAAATAGTTGCTAAAAACCAGATAAGGCAGAATTAAGAAGGCGACCGTGACAATGTATGCGATTCCTGTATAGATTGCCGCTTTGAAGGGTTCTTTTGTTGTGTGCTCTTCAGTGCGGGTGGAAAGATATTCTGAAGCCGCCATCGAAAGCGCGGCAGCGATGCCGGTCACGAGACCGCTCAGCGCGATCATGCGCGTGTTTTGGAAGGCGAGCGTCAGCCCCGCGAGCGTTCCGGAGAGTTCCACCAGGGCATCATTGAGCCCCAAAACGATCGAACCCGCGTATTTCAGATGTGGTTCATCCAGCATGGCAATCAGGCTTGCTTCATGCTCTTCTTCATCACGGATCAGCCAGTCAATTCCGGGGATGGTGCCTTCCAGATTTTTATAAGCGTTAATAGTACTCTCTTCGCGGTTTTCAAGCAGCTTAATCACAAAGGTGTAACCCAGAGCTTTTGAAAGAAAACTAAAAAGCCAGATCATAAATTTGTTAGGTTTGGCAACCTTGCCGGTGTATTTTTCCCAAAATTGTGTATGCCGCAGTTCGTCCCCCGCCAATTTGCGGATAGTCTTCGCGTCCTTTTCTTCTTTGATGTCGTTGGCAATATTTGTATAGATAACGTGGTCGTTAATTTCATCTTGTTGAAATTCAATTATTGCTGCCAGGGTTTTATCGTCTATCATCTTATATCCTCCGTCTTAATTCTACCCGATGAAAGACATTGTTCTTGTCTGAGTGCGAAGAAGCCGGTCTTGCGACCGGCTTTCATTCTCAAATTTAACCTTTCGGTTTAGTACATTCCACCGCCAGGGGGCATGGCAGGTGCCGCACCCTCGGGTTCAGGGATATCAGTGATCAAAGCTTCAGTAGTCAGGATCATCGCTGCGATTGACGCCGCGTTCTCGAGCGCGCCGCGGGTTACCTTGGCGGGGTCGATCACACCCAACTCAACCATATCGCCGTATTCTTCGGTCAGAACGTTGAAGCCGATGTGTTTGTTGCCGGAATCAGTCTGCCTCTGGCGCACGTTTTCAACCACCACGGAGCCATCTTTGCCCGCGTTTTCGACAATTTTCTTCATCGGTTCGGTCAAAGCTTTACGAACTGCGTTGACACCGATCTGGGCGTCATCCTGGTCGAGTTTCATATCATTCAAGGAATCAACTGCATTAACCAAGGCAACACCGCCACCCGGGACGATACCTTCTTCAACGGCAGCACGGGTTGCAGACAACGCGTCTTCGACACGATGTTTCTTTTCTTTCAGCTCGGTCTCAGTCGCAGCGCCAACACGGATAATCGCCACACCGCCAGCCAGTTTCGCAAGGCGTTCCTGCAATTTTTCGCGGTCATAATCGCTGGTTGTGTTTTCGATCTCGGCACGAATCTGTTCGATACGTCCCTTGATGGCGTTGGTGTCTCCCTTACCGCCAACAATCGTGGTGTTATCTTTGTCGATGGTCACTTTTTCGGCACGACCGAGGTCTTCGATGGAGGCGTTTTCGAGCTTGCGACCGGTCTCTTCGGAGATCACGGAGGCATTGGTCAGAATGGCGATATCCTGGAGCATTGCCTTACGGCGATCGCCAAAGCCAGGGGCTTTGATGGCGACAACGTTGAGCACGCCGCGGATCTTGTTGAGCACCAGGGCTGCGATGGCTTCGCCGTCAACGTCTTCCGCGATGATGACGATATCGCGTTTGCCCACCTGGACCATTTTTTCGAGCAGCGGAACGATATCGTTCGCGGCAGAAATTTTCTTGTCATAAATCAAGATGTAGGGGTCTACGATTTCGGCAACCATGTGTTCGGTATCGGTGACGAAATAGGGGCTGATATAGCCGCGGTCAAACTGCATACCTTCAACATATTCGGTCTCAAATTCGAGCGCCTTGGATTCTTCCACGGTGATAACGCCATCTTTGCCAACTTTGTCCATCACGTCGGCGATAAGGGAGCCAATTTGCTCGTCCTGGGCAGAGATGGTGGCAACGTTGCCGATCTCGGCTTTGGTGGTGATATCGATCGCCTGGTTGTGGATTGCTTCTGATACAACCCTGGAGGCAGCTTCGATTCCGCGTTTGAGCAGCATCGGGTTCGCGCCGGCTGCCAGGTTCTTCAGACCTTCAGTGACAATAGCATGCGCCAAAACGGTCGAAGTCGTGGTGCCATCACCAGCGATGTCGTTGGTTTTGGTGGCTGCTTCTTTGAGCAGCTGCGCGCCCATATTCTCGTAGGGGTCTTCAAGTTCGATTTCTTTAGCGACGGTAACACCGTCATGAGTGATTGTGGGGGAACCGTATTTGCGGTCAAGGGCGACGTTGCGTCCCTTAGGACCGAGGGTGGTTGCGACTGCATTCGCGACTGCGTCTACGCCATTCTTTAAATAACGACGTGCTTCATCTCCAAAAACTAATTGTTTTGCCATATTTTATCTCCTGTTTTCGTTGTGCTGATTAAAGAATCGCGAGGATGTCGCTCTCGCGCATGATTAACAACTTCTTGCCGTCATATTTGATCTCGGTGCCAGAATATTTAGCAAACAAGACCACGTCGCCTTCTTCAACATCCATCTTGATGCGATCGCCATCTTCGTTGCGGTCACCAGGACCAACTGCGATAATTGTACCTTTTTGGGGTTTTTCCTTGGCTGTTTCGGGCAATACAATCCCGCCAGCGGTGATATCTTCCTGCTCGATAGGCTCGATTACAACGCGGCTGCCTAAGGGTTTCATAGAAATTGTCATTTTTCCTCCGATTAATTTTTTACGATATTTTAGCACTCTAAACTCCCGAGTGCCAAATAAATGATAAGCTTTCAACGAGGATAAGTCAAGGAGTGTATAGCTTTTCTAACAATTCTTTTACATTTTTCAGCCTGGGCTTTTCTGCCCCAGAAGCGAAGCGTAAGGGGTTACCCTCTGCTTGTCCCGAGAGCAAAGCATACGGGATTGCCCCTGCCTGTCCCGAGAGTAAAACGACCGGGGTCCCGGAAGCGAAGTGAAGCAATCTCGGTCTGTCATTCTGAGCAAAGCGAAGAATCTTGTCTTAACCAGGTTAAGATCCTTCACTTCGTTCAGGATGACAACACCCAGGGAGATCGCTTCGCAAAAGAGGCTCGCGATGACGCCCCTCTCATCGCCGTCGCTGCGAGCCCCCGTTACAGGAATGGCAGGAACTTGTGAATCTCAATAAGGGGGCGTGGCAGTCTGCCTGTAATCCTTTGTCCAAACCGATAAACTGCAGATTGCCACACCGTTTTGCCGAACAGAATCTTTCCCCAACCATCAAGGCATAACGGCAAAACGGTTCGCAATGACATCCCCAAGGGAACAATCGCCTTGTCGGCTTGGGATTTTGGGACGGGGGTTGTGGGCGGGTTTGACGGATTGGTTGAGATTCCAATGCTCACGTATTGAACCCGCCCCTACAATTGTTTTGGGTCGTGGGCGGGTTTGACGGAATGGTTGAGATTCCGATGCTCACGTATTGAACCCGCCCCTACCACCGATCAACAAACGTGAATGGGCATTGAAGCCGCCAATTAACCATGATTCAAACCGGGGCGGGTTTTCGGATTGATGCTCGTCAAAACACTCACGTTTTGAACCCGCCCGTACATTTGTTTCGGGTGATGAGAAAATACTCGCGTATCAATTCCACCCTTACAGACTGTAATTTTGATTATTGGAATTCAAAAGATGTTTCATCTTTGTAGGGGCAGGTCCCAATCGCGAATGCTCAAATAACGCTCAATTCGTTAGACCTGCCCAACGCATGAACAACAATGGAATTTCGATTCCAGCGGGGCGGGTTTGGCTGATTGGTTGAGATTACAAAGCTCACTTCCAGAACCCGCCCGTACATTTTGTTTACCCCACATTGTCGGAGTCCGCAACAGAAGCGGATTCCGACCTACGGTCTGGTTGTTAGTCAGATTAATTAAAACAAATTTAAATGTTTTGTAAACTGTCAGAATTTTCTATTACAAACTGAGATTTGCATGATAAGCTGTCGTGTCATATTATTCCCCATTGCCTGTTTTCCATTGATTTACAAGCTTCCGCGCCTCTCGTTCATTAACATGATCCATCTCATTTTTATGATAATTCAAAGCAAATGAGGCCAATTTGATTTGTTCAATTTCAGTAAACTCATCCAGATTGTTCTTACCAATAGTTTGTATTAAACCATATGTTTCCTCTTGCGAAAGATATTCTGAATAACTCTTTGAATCGAAGCTCCAACCACTACCATTGGTACCGTTCCATTTGCCTGGCATGGCACAAATAAATTTAAGCTTGTTCACTTCATTTTCAAATAACCCTTCCAAATAATCTTTTAATCCACCTTTATCAAAACACTCCCACAAATAGAAAGCAACTCTGAAATCATTTATATCCAAGATCGATTCGGAGCTTGCAATAGCACGAATTCTTTCTAAGTAAATTTTTTCAAGTTCTTCCAGATGCACTAAACTTATGAATTGTCCATCCTCATTTTCTGAATCTCCTGCTAATCTCCCATATGCAAGCTCTATGCTGTTAATAATCCTTGCCATTGTTCCTAATCCATTTTTCTTAACATTTTCTACTGCTGAACGAATAATTTCGTATTTTTCTTTTTCTGTACTAAGCTTTTTTAAAATATCATACGTAAGATATTTAGCTGTATCGCCTGCAGATATTGGAAAGAAAGTACCTGAATTTTCACCTTTAAATTCACCTTGTAAACTAAGCATCACAGATGCGATTAAGTCCAAACGCTTATATGGTATGTTATCAACTAACGATTTTAATTCTTCCAGGAAGAAAATAATATTACCCTGTTTATTTATTTCTTCAATAACTGTTTTTAATGTATCTCTATCATGTTCATATGTACAAGCGTTAATTATGCTTCTAGATACTTTTATATCCTCTAAATCTAACATAAAATATGATTCAAATCTTCCCTCATACGCAACCCGCATCTTACCTCTAATATCCAACGTCGGTTGATAAACATACTGATTTTCATTAACATCTTTAGCAAAAACAGGAAATAAAGTAGAAACGCAACTTATCGCCGTTTCTGGATCTAATCCCAGACTTGCAAACTCATCGTGATACAATTTACGAAAATCTGTTTTTGTTCCACTATTTGACAAAAATCCATGCAGAGGTCCTCCACAAACAGCGTCCTTATTATTGCTAATCCATTTATACAATTCCGGTTCTAGCGCTTCAAGAGTTGCAATAACTAACATATCCTCAAAAGATGTTTCTTGATGTAACATTCCATACCTAAACTGGAACGAATTAATCAATCTGTTAACATCTCTTAAAGTATGAATATATGGACTTATACAATTTCTGAATACGCGGCTCCAATAATTCTCATCCAATACCACTTCATTAGAAAGATCATTAATTATTTGATCGAGCTTAGTAAACAAAATAATATGCAACTTCGATTTTCTTAATTCTGGAAGCTCAAATGGAACCTGAATTATCTTCTCCAAGTATTCATTTCCATCTATATTATGCACCTCTGTTAAGACACTACGAACAACGTCTCTGTCCATAACTAACACATATATTACATTAGGGAAATCCGCCACCTGTTTAACTAGCTGAAAAATATCCTTAATCTGTGAATTAGTTAGTCTGTCTATATCATCAATTACAATAATAATTTTCTTCTCGGCTTTAATTAGCTCTTGCTCAAGGTTTTCTCTGGTCGTGTCCAAATCATCAACTTGCTTAAGATTGGTTCCAATTGCTTGAGCCAGAGTCTTTAATATTGAACCAAATCCTGAACCGACCACTGGAACAACTGATAATGCATCAAAAGCACCCGAATAATCGCTAAGTGCTTTTCCCACCTTATTTTTAAGTTGTTCATTGTTCTGAGCGTTTATTTTATTTTTTAAGCTTTGGAAAAATAAACTTATGAGATTATCCTTATCTGAATAGTTCCATGGAGCAAACCTCATAATCAACGGTTTGTTGTCATCTTTTTCTGCAAGTTTGTTAATCTCATTTGCTGCCATATTAATGACAGAAGTCTTTCCGGTTCCCCATTTTCCAAATAAACCTATCACCAATCCATCTTTTCCGTTATATTCATAAATTGCCTTGCCAAGTTGGTTTGAAAAAAATGATCTCCCCAACAAATCCTGTTCTTCCGTATCAATCGGTTTATCTGGACTGTAATTCATAACTACCCTTCCATTTGATGGCTTATTGCATTATTTTCTACATAGATGTGAGGATTCATTTTCTCGTATTTCGTAGTCCAATGGGCTTTTTTTGCCCACTCTGCCGTTCATTTTTCAAATTGTCGAAGGCCGCAAGAGAAGCGGGTTCCGACCTACAGGTTTTAAGACTTCACCCCCTTTAATTCCCCCTCTAAGGAGGGGGTCTGGACTGCACCACGTTTGAATCTCCCTCTCCCGATAGCGGGACGCAAGCAGTAAAGAGGGGGTCAGACCTACAAGGTTAATCCATTGGGCGGATCATGGATTCGATGAAGGCGATTTCTTCATCATCCAGATTATATTTCTTATAGAGTTGTTTATCAATCCCATCCACAGGTAAATTCCAATCAATATCCGATGATGATGTGAAATTTTGCATAGGAACTAGTTTGTAAATGTGCTTTGCGCCAGCCTGAGTAATCTTAACTATGGAAACAAGGAACAGGAAGAATTTCGAGCTTAAATATGAAATAACGTTTTCTGCTTCTTTGCGTGTTTCGAAAGGACCAATCACAGAATAAGTTTCAGTAGAAACGGTTCCTGGCTCTCCAATGAAACCATTAATCATATCAGTAGCAGTATTCCCAGTACCCCAAGCCCTAGGAATAAAAACTTTGTATGAATCGATATATTCGAACCCTTTCTTTACTGTATCTCTTCCGATGTATCCTACCCCTTGTTCTCGCCAACCAAAATAGTAAAAAACAAGACTATCAACAAATGGTTGTAAATGGTAGTTTGGTCTAACTCTCACATAACTATTTTCAACCCTGACATCGTAACCAAAAGGATCATTTGCGCTCATTATCTCAAAAAATTTTGGCTCTTTTTTCCCCTGCACCTTCCTAAGAACAGTGATTTGACGTATATCACGAATAAAAATATCCATACCTTCTTCTAAAAGAGGTCTTGTTGAGCAGATTACGGGTTGATTTGGATAATGTGTAAAAACATCGCACTCTCCTTTGTAGTTACGATCCCATAAAAAGTAGTTAACACCTCCTTTGATTTCCACACCGGGGAACAAAATTGAAGCAACAGGGTAGTCATGCATAATTCTAATCCTGGTATCTTGGAGCATGTCATCTCGGAAACTATCTAATCCTCTTCCGCCAGTAAACCATCTTGAGGGCGTAATCATCGAAATGTAACTTGGATTTAGTAGTTGAGCTTGTCGAATAAAATTTTGGTAGACTGGCACTGCGCTCGCACCATGCCCACCATCACTTTCCTGATACGGAGGATTGCCAATAATCACATCAAATTTCACTTTTTTACCCAGCCTTTCTTGCAATGCTTTTTCAACTTTGCCGGCTTTGGCGGCTTCGGTGAGGTCCAGCTCGAGCAGGTTTGCGCTGCTCACCTGGGGATAGCCGGCATAGACGTAGTTTTTAACCATGTTATAGATTATGTTACTCGGCGCGCAGCCGTAAACCTGGTTTTCCAATATCCACTTAATCCGTTCTTCTTCATCAGGAATCTCTTCTTCCAGCCCCTTGAACAAACGCTTCACCACCTCGGTCAGATAGAGCCCGCTCTTGGCATAAAGGTCTATAAAGGTGGCAGCTTTGTTATTGAAAATATGCGGGTCGTGCTCTTCGAGCAAATCGACCATCATTTTGACCACTCTTTTCGGGGTGAAAATCTGATTGGTTTGTTGCGGAGGAATGTAGTTGAAGATGTCTTCATCTTTTTCGCTGTGTAGATAATCAGCCAGTCGATCTTTGATGTTGAAAAACTCTACGACCGAGGCGTTGAAAACCACTTCATCAAACAAGCCTTTGAAGGTCTTGTTATTGCCTTGCTCGTCAACATAATCAAAACCATCGCGCAGCTTACGAAATTCGTCCAAAGTGATACTGGTTAGTTCTTCAAAGGTCTGTGGGTCGATGTTTTGGTCATAAGTTGCCAGGGTGGTTTCGGGCGTGCCATATGCCATCAGGAAGGCGGGGATGGACCGAGCGAAGCCTCTAAGGTGGTCGCGCACGTCGTCTTCGGTGGTCTTCTTTTTTATTTCTTCTCGCTGAACGAGATGGGTTTCAACCACTTCCTGGGTGGTTTGCTCCAAGCTCTTTTGAAGATCTGTGACAAATTCAGCTTGAATTTCCTGCTTTTTAGCCTGATATTCTTCTGTAATTAGTTCATTTATTCTTTGGTTTTCTGGCTTTTTGAGCTCTGCCTGGTAGTTTAGCTCGGCTAAACGTTCTCTTTCTTGCTTTTGATAAAGGTTTTCTTCAACTTTGGTGGCGAGGATTGCTTCAGCTTTTTTGACGTCCATCTTGAGAGTGGTTTTGGTCATGCCAAATTCTTTTTTTACTTCTTCAAATTTTGGCTCTATCGTTTTGATAATTTCTTTGGCAACTTTTGTTGAAGCCTTTTCACGGTTGTCAAAATCCTTAACCTGCTCCAGGACCTCTTCGAGGTTGACAGCCTGATAAATTTTCTCACCAAAAAGATTGTTGGCGGTGTTGATGGTTAGCGTCTGGGGGATTTTTACGTTTCCCTCACCGTCCACGATTGGCTTTGTGTCATTAACATCTCTTTTTGGAGCCAAACGGGAGTTCTTTTCAGGAGGGATCTTATTCAAAATTTCTTCTACGAGAGCAGGGGCGGAGAAAATGCCGCTGATATTGGCAAATAGCAGGTTGGACATAAAGCCGCGCTTGACCACTTCGCTTGCCTTGATGCGGCTGGGGAAGGTGAGCACCTGATCGGGAGAAAGCTCAATCATCTCGCCTTCATCGTCTTCGGCGATGACCGGGAAGAAGTTGATTAGCTTTCTGATGTTTTCTTTACGTTCGCTTTCGCTGCCCTTTAAGCCTTCGTCGGTCAGGTTGTTGGCGAATTCGTCAAAAAGGAGCAGGGTGCGGTCGGGTGCAAAGTCGAAAACGTAAGCGTTTTCTTTGCGGAACCATTCTCCGGTTTCCGGATTTTGAAACTCGTATGGGTTTTGCGCCCTGAAGGCAGCCTGAAAATAGCGCGCCGGCGATTTGATGTTGCTGAGCATCAAAACCGCGGTCCATTCCGGGATGGTTACGCCAGTGGTTAGTTGCCCAACTGAGAGGGTAATGGTTTTATCGTGGTTGGCAATCGCTGCTTTTACGCGATCGAAGCTCAAGCCGATGTTTTTGGTGTTATAAGCGGAAGAGTCTTCGTCTTCGATGCTTTCATCATCCGGGAGGCTGATTCCGTCTCCGGCTGCCAGGACTATCTCATAATTTTCGAAGAAGGGGTGGGCTTTCAGCTTCTTTTCAAGGGCTTTGACGGAAGAGACGCGGTCGAGAAGCCAAAAGCTATGCGCTAACTCGTTGCGGTGTTCCTGCTCGGCGAAGGGGAACTTACCGCTGGATAAGTTATCCAGAAATTTATCAACATCTGCCTCGTAAACAAAAGTTCCGTCCTCTTTTGTGCTAAAGAACTCGTTTAGATCAAAAGCGTAATCGACGTTGGTTTCTTCATCAAGCTGTATCCCCCCGGCAACTTCTTTGGCTATCAGTTTGCTCATTTGGTAGGTAAAAAGGCTCAGGGTGGGCAAAGCGGCATAGGGGTTGGTGTCTGCTTCGTTTTCATCCCAATCTGTTTTTGCCTGTTGTTCATCGAGGTAGGACCAGTTGAAAATTTGTTCGCTGTGAAATTTCTTGTTAGCCAATGCCTTGAAGGGCGTGCCGGAGAGGTGGAGGGTAAATTTGGTTTTAATTTTTTCGAAAGCACGGTCGGTTTTTAGGGTATCGATGCCTTCGTGGGCTTCGTCCACCACGAGCAGGTCCCAATCCATATCGGCGACCCATTGCAGTTTGTCATAAATTCCACCGGCAAATTTTGCGCCTTTGAGGTCCTGGAGGGAGATAAAGGCGAGGCAGCGAATGTTGATTTTTTCATCAAAGTCGGCAAAGCTGTAATCGAGGTAATCCTGACGGCTCATCGCCGTGCTTCCTCTGAGGGCATCGGTTTCGGAGACAAATTTGAAGCCTTCTTCCTGCCAGGCGATGAATTTCTCGAAGTCTTCAAACCAGGAATTGGCAATTGCCGGTCGGTTGGTGACGATAAGCACATTTTTTGCTTCGATCTTACGCATAAAATCGTAGGTTGTCAGAGTTTTTCCAAAGCGTGGTTTCGCATTCCAGAGGAATTCCGTGCCATGGACAGGGTCACACCAATAATCGAGGGTAACCTCAACCGCATGGGCTTGCTCTGCTCTTAAGATATAGTCAGAACGTTGAGCGCTAACCTGAACTTCGCTGTAATCTGAAAAGATGTAATCGTCGGTTAATTTTTCAGCCAGGGAGAGGTCGCCAAATTTGAACCATTCTGAAGCGCGGTTGTTCAGAATCGCCCTGGGGATGCCTTGCTGGCGGTAATAGGTATGCAGATCGCGGTCATGAAAAAGTTTGCCGTCGCTTCTGACTGCGTTGCGTTGGAAAAGCAATTTGGTTGTCAAACCGGCAGTTGCGGTCTGCTGCAGAATGCGGTCTTTAACCTCGTTTTGGGTTTCACCGACTTTTACGCAACCCTGGTGGGTCGGCTGGTCGGGCAAGGTGTATCCGTAGACTTTGAGGTTTAATTTGCGATACGGGGCGATAATTGTCTTGTTCATTCGATGATTTCCTCCCTTGTTTCCTTGTACACTTCGGTGATGGGTGTGGGCAGGTACTTAAAAATTGGCACAATTGGCAGCACTGCCTGCTGTTCAAACAAACCGAGTTGTTCGGTTTTGGGGATAGGAGTGTAAACAGAGCCGGGTTCACGTTTGACTTTTTGAAAAATCTCTTGCAGTGTGTATTCGGTTCTGATGACATTGATGTGCTTTGTTGTTTTGGTAAGACGGATAGGCGCCCATTCACTGAAGACGATCGGGCTGTCGCTGACGGTGGTGCGTTTCAGAAAATCGCCCTGGACGATATTGGTAATGATGAGCATTTTTGCGCTTTCTTCGACGTTGCTTTTGGGCTGCTGGTCAAATTTTGCGGCGAAGTCTTTGTAAAAATCGTGAAAGGTGACGAAAAGGTTTATCACACATTTTTTGAGATTGTCATTGAGGAGTTCGATACCATATAAAGAAGAGATGGCGAGCAGGGAGAAATTTTCGAAACGAACCAGGTCGTCAGAAAATTGTTCAGCCAGGATGGACAAGCGCCGTTCGAGGATGTTGACCAGGAAGGCGCCTTCTCCGGCTGCAGGTTCGAGCACGGTTGTGGCAGGCTGGGTGATCACCTCGTCGAGACCCGGGAGGGTGACCATCGCGTCGACGATAGCCTTGGGAGTGAATACCTCGCCGTGCTGTTGTACGCGTTTTTTACTTTTTATGAGAACTTCGTTATCATCCAATATGCTGCCCTGTTTCTGTTTTTGGTATAACGGCAAACCGCTTCGCAGTTTAAAATCTGTTGTTTGTCAATTATACATTGCAATCCCTGACAGTAACAAGCATGGAGATCGCTTCGCAAAAGAGGCTCGCGATAACGGGTTATCCAGGGTCGCAATGGCGGGTTCTCGAGGCTCACGATGACGGATTCTCGACCTTTTGTCATTCTGAGCGTAAGCGAAGAATCTTGTTGCTTTTACGGCAAGATCCTTCACTTCGTTCAGGATGACAAATCCCAGTGAGATCGCTTCGCAAAAGAGGCTCGCGATGACGGGTTTTTCAGGGTCGCGATGACGCCCCCACCTTCCGTCTTTGCGAGCGAAGCGCGGCAAGCTGCCTTTATTCTGTCATTCTGAGCGTTAGCGAAGAATCTTGTCTTAGGCAGATTAAGATCCTTCACTTCGTTCAGGATGACAAAACAAAAAACAGTTGAAAAGTCCCAAGACGCTACGGACGTTGTGTCAAGGTTGGGATGAACATGGGGGTTTCGGTTGGAATTGGCGTGGGGGTGCCGGCGGGGGTTGGGCTGGGCAGTTCGGTCGGAACGGGGTCGTCGGGGTTGATGCGGCAGATGTTTTCACTGGCGGTGACGATGCCCATCACAATCGAGTTGTCTAAAAACTGTTCGCGGACCTTCTGGAAGACAATGGCGGCTTCTTCGCAGTTGTTATCGAGCCCAGGGCGATGCAAACCGGCTAACGCCGAGCCGAAGGTGTAATAGTAGAGCACGGTTGAGTTGGTGAGCGGCAGGGGTGAGATGACGATATCGCTTTCGCATGGAACATCTTCGCGGGCTTCGCAGGATTGCTCGGCGGTGCAGCCCATCACGGCGCAGCGCAGCATGAGGATGGCGCCTTCATAGTTGCGGGCGCGATAGTAGATTACCCCCACCTGCCCGTAGGTGTCGGAGTTGTAGGGGTTGATCTCGAGAGCGCGGTAGGCGTTGCGCGAGGCGATCATGGCTTCGCCCATGCGGATGTAGGTGTTGGCAATCGCCATGTAGGGGATCGGGTCGTCGATTCCGAGCTGGTTGTTTAGACCGGCTGCCCTGGCGAAATATTCGAGCGCGGTTTCGTACCTGGTTTCATCATATTGTCCCAGGAAGCGATATAAGACGCCAATCCGGTTGTATAAAAAGGTCAGATTTGGGGCAATTTCGGAGGCTTTTTTATACCAGTCGATTGCCAGGTTGTATTCACCGAACATTTCGAAGATATATGCCTGTATGCGGCAGACATCCATGAGCTGTTCGCCGTTGTCCTGGCGGGCTTGAGTGATATAGTCGTTCGCCTGGGTGTATTTGAACTGGTCCATGAGGATTTCGGCGTAATATGCCTTGGCGAGCAGGTTGTTGTTGTCGATCTGGATGGCGATGAGGGCTTCGGATTCTGCCTGGTTGCGATAGTCGTCGCGCTGGGCTTCGGGGAGGTTGGAGTTGGAGAGGCTGCTGAGCACATTCGCCCTGGCTGCGAGCACTTCGGAGTCGTTGGGCGCGTCCTGTTTAGCCAGGTCGATGACAGCAAGGGCTTCGTTGAGGCGGTCGAGGCGTTCCTGGTCGGTGGTCATGGTGTAGGAGGAGTAGACCATGATGCCGGCGAGGTTGGCGCGGATGTGGGTGTCGTCGGGCTCGAGAAGGAGGGCTTGCTGATAGCTGTGGATGGCTTTGTCGAGGTTGCCAGCCTGAAAGTGGGTATCGCCTTCGATCACGAACGAGTTGACTGTACGGGTTGGGGTTGGCGTGGGCACGAAAGGAGGCCATATTTCGCCCTGGGCGAAGGCGCGCACCACAGCAAAAAGCACCACGACAACGAGCAAAATTGCCATGACGAAGTAGGGGTTTGAAGATCCGCGTGGGCTGCGGAAGAGGTTTTGACGTTCGTTGATGTACATGATCAGGGCTGGGGCGTCGCGGTGGGTCCGGTCACGATGGTCGCGGTAGGTGCCGGGGTGGCGGTGGGAGGGTTGAGCAGGTTCTCCTCGCAGATTTTGAGCACTTCGTTGGCGTTATAGACCGCGTTTTCGTTGTCGGCTACGGTGGAGAGCAAAGCGTTGGCGACGGACACTGCCTGGTTACAATCGTTAACGCGCGCCAGGGCGAGCCCGTAGCGGCTGTAGGTTTCGATGGTGGTCAGGTCATAAGAAAGCGGCATGCCGACCACAACCACGCCATCGCCATTAGCGCCACCGCGCACTGCCAGGTCGAGGTAGTCGGCTGCCTGGTTGTATTCGCCCTTGCGAAAATAGAGCGTGCCGAGGTTCGCGTAGAGCGCGGGGTCTTCGGGACCGTCGCGCAGGGCGGCGGTGCCGTACTGGATGCCCTTTTCCCATTCGCCGAGCATACCGTAGATGCGGGAGATGAACAGGTTTGGGGTCGGGTCGGTGGGGTTGAGGGAATAGGCTTTGGTGAATTGGAAGACAGCCTGGTCGAGCTGGTCTGTGTTCATTTGGTTGCGACCGAGTGCCATGTAGACGCGGGCGATATAGGGGTTGAGGTCGACGGCAAGCTCAAGCTCGCGGACGGCTTCTTCGTAGTTGCTGGTGATCTCGAGCACGTAGCCGCGAGCCCAGTGGGCTTCGAGCAGGTTGGGCTCGAGGGCGACTGCGGTGCGGGATTCTTCGATGGCTTTATCCATCGTGCCCAGCTCATCCATGCCGGCTTCCACGCGCAGGGCGAGGATGTAGGCATAGGCGGCGTGAGCGAGACCGGAGTTCATGTCGAGCTCAATGGCTTTCTGGAGGTCAACCTCGCCAGCCAGGTATTCGCGTTGAAAGCCCTTTGCCCAGCCGAGCAAGGCAAAGGCATCAGAAACCGTGTTGTCGAGCAGGATGGCGTTTTGGGCGTTGACCTGCGCTTGTTCGAGCTGGTTGGTGTAAATTTGCAGGCGGGCGATCTTGAGGTAATTCTGGATATTTTGCGGGTCGGCGTTGATCGCGCCCTGGTAGACTTCAACAGCCTGGAGGTACTTTCCTTCGGCGGCGAGTTGGTCGGCTTCTTCGATATAAGAAAGCGGGTCACGCGTGGGCGTGGGTGTGGGGACGAAGGGCGGGTTCATCACCGGGACGACCACGAGATTCAGATAGAGTAAAAGCCCGATCCCGGCAATCAGAAAGAACACAAGCCAGCCGTTTGGCTTGCGGCGTTTTTTCTTGAGGGAGAGCTTGCTTCCTTTAAGATACATGTTTTCATATTATCACTATTGCGGGATGAACGTCAAATTAGGCGCATTAGTAGAACGGGACGGCGTGGCAACTGCGAACAGAGAACAGGAAACAGGAACAGGGTTTTGTCATTCTGAACGAAGTGACACATAGTGTACTTCGTAAGAATCTGAACCTTTGCCTATAAGAACCATGCCGACTTCGCCGGAACGGGACGGGGTAAGTGTATGGCGGATTGAGGGGGAGCAACATATCCGTCACACCAATGTCACAACCCCCTCAGTCTCGCCCTACGAATGATGGCTTCGCCGGAACGGGACGGGGTAAGTGTATGGCGGATTGAGGGGGAGCAACATATCCGTCACACCGCTGTCACAACCCCCTCAATCTCGCCCTACGAATGACGGCTTCGCCGGAACGGGACGGGGAAA
>DHRN01000054.1:0-11141 GCA_002411175.1 Anaerolineaceae bacterium UBA5311
TTTAATTGTGAGTCAATGCGTCTTGACTCGGAATCACAGACTCCTGACGTATAATTAAGGAAAGGAGAAATGGATGCTTTACCTTGTAGCAACCCCGATTGGAAATTTGGGTGATATGACCTACCGCGCGGTGGAAGTATTGAAGAGCGTGGATCTAATCGCCAGCGAGGACTCTCGAAAGACCAGTGTTCTGCTGAAGCATTATGACATTTCCAAACCGCAAACCGCGTTGAATAATTTTAATGAACGGAAAGTGGTGCCCAAACTGATCGAGCGGATGGAAAAAGGAGAGTCGGTCGCGCTGGTGACGGATGCCGGCACGCCGGGGATCTCGGACCCGGGTTATCTGCTCACACACGCGGCGTTACAGGCAGGCATCGAGGTACAATCGATCCCGGGTGCTTCAGCTGTGATTATGGCGTTGACCCTGGCTGATCTTCCCCTGCACAGCTTTACTTTTAAAGGCTTCCCTCCGAATAAAGAAGGTCCACGCAAACGGTTTATTGCCATGGAGGCGGAATCCGCGCACACGCTGGTTTTTTACGAAAGCCCCTACCGGCTTCTGGCTTTCTTAAATGCCTGCCTGGAAGTGCTGGGGGACAGAAACGCTGTTGTCTCAAACGACCTGACCAAGAAATTTGAGACCCATTACCGGGGCAAGCTATCAGAAATAATAGAAAAACTCTCCACCGAGAAAATCAGGGGAGAGTACGTGGTCAGTATCGAAGGCTTGCGAAAAGACAAATCTAAAAAGAAAGCGGATTCAGATCACTAAGATCGGAATAAACGTCAATTCCCTCGGATTTTTTCAGCCGGTTGGTGAATATGTAAGTCGCGGGGGTGAATAACACTTCGATAGCAACTTTGAAGACGTAATTGGTCAGGGTGAGCGACCAGAACAATGCCCAGGGGAACACACCAGTCAGAGAAGCAATCAGGATGAAGATTGCGGAATCCAGAAATTCGCCGATAATAGTGCTGCCGATAGTACGGAGCCAAAGGTGTTTTCCGGAAGTTACCTTTTTCAGCACTGCCATGATGATCGAATTGGAAAATGATCCGATCAGGTAACCCAATACGCTTGCCAAAACTATGCCGCCAAAGCTGATACCACCGAGCACAGAATTGAAGGCATCCTGCCCGACGGTTTGCAGCCAGGATTGTTCTCCAGGAAGTACGCGGATTAGCCAGAACATCAGGAAGGTAAAGATCAGAGAAATAAAACCGATCCATATAACCCGGCGCGAGCGGGCATAGCCGTAGACTTCAGTGAGAATATCGCCAAAAATGTAGGCAAACGGGAAAAAGACAGTCCCAGCATCGAATGCGAGCGGTATATTGCCAATCGACAGTCCCCAGTCGATAATTTTCGCTGAAGAGGCGAAATTACTGAGGATCAGGACGACCGTAAAGGCGACTGTCACCAGGTCGAGGTATTTGAATTGGGATATCGGTTTGCTTGTTTCAAGTTTTTGCTCTTCTGTCATAGCAAATATTTTATACTACAATTCAAGTAAAGAAGAAATTTGGAAAGGAGAGAGCATGAGCTTGATCATCGGACTGGATATCGGGGGCACAAACACAAAGATTATTGGTTTTAAGGGCGATGAGGCGATTGGGTTTGTCAGGGTGAAAGCCAGCGACCCGCTCACATCTGCCTTTGGCGGGGTGGGTAAATTTTTGGATGAAACCGGAAACGCACTGCATGACGTTAGCGGGATATACGCCACGGGTGTGGGCTCGGCTCACCTGCGGGATAAAATGTTTGGTGTCCCCACACAACTCGTCCCGGAGTTTGATTGTGTGGGGTTGGGGGGACTGTTTTTGTCTGGACTGGAAGCGGCGATTGTCGTGAGCATGGGCACCGGAACCTCCATTGTTGCGGCGAGGAAAGACAGCGTTGAGCATATTATCGGATCCGGGGTTGGTGGGGGCACCCTGACAGGGTTATCCGAGAAGATGCTGAACATTGAAGATTTTGAGACAATCGACCAACTGGCAAGCAAAGGAAACCTGGAAAGGATCGATCTCAATATTGGTGATATTACAATGGCTGAGATTCCAGGATTAAGCGCGGATACCACCGCATCGAACTTCGGGAAGCTGGATGAACTGGCAGAGCGGGAGGATTTCGCGGCTGGGATCGTGAACCTTGTTTTTCAGTCTGTGGGAACGGCTTCAATTTTAGCCGCGCGTATTCATGGGATGAGCGACATAATTATTACCGGTAATTTATCACGAATGACTTTGGGAAAGGAAGTCCTGAATAGGTTTACGCAGCTCTACGGCGTTAATTTTTTCATCCCCGAAAATTCAGAGTTTGCCACAGCAATTGGGGCGGGAATATTTGGAGTTGAAAACAGGTAGAACCAAAAATCAGGTAAAATGTTGATATGGATAGATTCTTTCTTCATGAAAATCAGATTGTTGATGGCACAGTAACATTTCCAGACGATATTTCCAGGCAAATTCGCAAAGTGTTACGCATGGATATGAAGAAGGGGGCGGTGATTGTTTTGGACAACAGCGGCTGGGAATATCTTGTTCAGCTTGACGGACTGAAGGGTAACCAGGTTGTTGGACATATCATGAGCAAACAGGAAGGTCGCTCGGAATCCAATGCACACATCACTGTTTGTTTCAGCCAGGCACGCCGGGAAAAAGTGGAAATGATTTTGCAAAAATGCACAGAAATCGGCGTTTCCGAGTTCATCCCGTTTGTTTCTTCGCGCACCCTGGTGAAAGGGCTGAAAGAAAACAGCGCCAGGCAGGATCGGTTAACAGCGATAATCCGTGAGGCTTCAGAGCAGTGCCGGCGTTCCAGGCTGCCGGAGTTACATCCTGCAGTCAGTTTTGAGGATCTTCTAAAGCAAACTGCAGACCGTGAAATACGTCTGATAGCGTGGGAAGGGACCCCCTTGGTAAGGCAAATATGCCCACAAATGTTGTCTCCGTTGTCGGAAATGGCAGATAAATCCGTAGCCCTTCTGATCGGTCCGGAAGGCGGCTTCAGCGCTGAAGAAGTGAGCCTGGCGGAGGAATTTGGTTATCAGCAAGTTTCGCTGGGTGTCAACATCCTGCGCATGGAAACAGCCTGCATTGCTGGTAGTGCCCTGTTAAGACATTTCTGCGACGGCTCCAGGTAGATCTCAACGAATCAGATGACGATTGGGTAAAAGATTCCGCAAGCGATTGGGGGAATATTTCCCTGCTCCGAGATTATTACCTTCTGAATCTCTCACCAATATCAACGAACCGAGTGTGAGTCCAGAGAGCTCGATGCCTCTGATGTCGTAGCCTTTCATCCAGTTTGAAATCAGGTTATCGGGAATTGTCCAGATTCCGGATGTAAATAAATGCCCGATACTGTGGAAGAAATCGGATGATGGTTCAAAGTCCTTCCTGATAAACTGACCGAGGGGTAAACCGGCTGTTTGGAAGCGCAATTCGGGAAAATTCTCTATAAGCGCCATGGGTACTAACCAAGGTTTGTCACCCCGCCAAAAGAGCCCCAAATTGCGCTCTCTGAGCAAGTTTTCGAGTGAAAATCCATATTGCTTCTGCAGGAAATCGAAAAGCAACTGGCGGGTGTCCTGGTCGATTTCTTTTAGATCTGCCTTACTTTGGGGAGGACTGATCCTGGAGGAATTTTCTTCGGTAATAGAGGTGGTTTTGATCAATTTCACAGCAAAGAAGCCATTGGTTTGGAAAACGAAGGGCCAGACGCGCAGGGAGTGTTCAAGCTGCGAATGGTAGGTTTGACCTTCGAATTCAATCAAGCCGCGAACGCCATAGCGATCTGCTGGTTCGGGATCCACCTCAAATACACCGGGAAAAATCCCGAGCAAAGCTGAGACTACAGCCTCATCCTCTTCAGGAGCGAGTGTGCAGGTTGAATAGACCAGCTCTCCCCCGACTTTCAAAGCCCGGGCAGCTGAGACGAGCATGGCTAATTGGCGCGTTGCCAGCCTTCCGCGTTCGTCTGCGCTGATTGGGCGGTGAGGATGGCTGGCAGAAACACGCAGGCTCTGCATGCTGCAGGGGGCATCCAGCAGAATTTGATCGAAGGCTTCAGGATACCAGTCGCCCCAGCGCTCACCGGCGAAGTTGGTTACGGCAAAATTCATCGATCCCCAGGTTTGCAGGACCGTGCGCAAGGCTGGGATGCGCGAGGCGGCTGCATCATTGGCGATCACCAGGTTGCGGTCGGAGCCGGCGTCGATCATTTGCGTGGTTTTCCCGCCTGGTGAGGCAGCCATATCAAGGGAGAGGAGTGGTTTGTTGGACCTGGTAAAAAGGGAAACTGGCAAAATCGACGCTGCGTCCTGAATGTAGAACTGACCGAGCTTGTGTTCGATTGTTTGGCTGGGGT
This sequence comes from Anaerolineaceae bacterium UBA5311, assembly GCA_002411175.1. Classification (GTDB taxonomy): domain Bacteria; phylum Chloroflexota; class Anaerolineae; order Anaerolineales; family Anaerolineaceae; genus Mesolinea. The sequence continues at coordinate 4,373 of DHRN01000054.1, forward strand.
AGGTCTCCCAGGAAGTGATCTGTTCTGCTATGTCCGAAAAGGGCAAAGGTTGAGACACCCAGCCATATTTGTATTTGAGTTCTCTCAGTTTTGATTGCGGATCCTTCGTCTTTATTGTGTTGATGCGGATGGCTGAAGGCGCTTCTTGTTGGGAGCCTGCGATCAGCAGGGCAAACTGCTCATCGCTCAGATAGGGGCGGTAACGGTTTAGTTCTTTCGAAAAGGGATCATTTTCAGTCATCGTTCACCTTTCCGGAGAAAGAAGAGCAGCTCGCCGCCGACAGTTTCTTTCTTAAGGGACCATGCCTGCCCCTCGATGGCTTTTTCAACCAGGGTGGAATGGTAACTTTCCAAAGAATGGTGTTTCGCGAGGTCGGTTGCCGGCAGACTGAGAACAACTACATCGACCCTGAGCTGCTGCAGCAATAAAGCCGTTCCGCCAGGCTGCCGCTTTTCGAGCCGGTGGGCTTCCTTGAAGAAGAAAGCGCAGTCAGCTGCCTGTTGAGGGGGATGGAGGAAGATATCTTGCTGGATCGCGTCTGCAAAGGGGAAGTGAAGGTCAAAAAGGGTTTGCAGATATTTTACGCGCGCGCCGTTGACATCGTAGGCAAGAAAGCTGAGCGGAGCTGTAAAATCGAACCAGGGCAGACAAAGAGGGTCGAGAGCGCAGGCAAGATCGAGGATAGTCTCAGGTTGCCCAATCTCTTCAATGATCCAGGCAGCGAAATCTTCGAGGCAGGGGATCCTTTCGCGGGTCAAGGCGTGTTTTTGCATGATCTGCCGGCAGTAATCGCGAATATCCGCAGAGATTTCGGGTGTAGTTTGCAGGCGAGAGGTCTCATCGGTGTAATTGATGGTTTCGAGATAAGGGGCGATCACATTGTGAAGCGATTTGCGGAAAATGGTTTTTACCTCTGCAAGGTTTTGGGCATTAGAAGCCGCCTGGGCTGCCAGGTCAATGAGGAAATCGACAGGCAGGTTCATATCACGATACTTTTTTGAGGAGCGAACTGCGGCAACCAGCGCGTGCAAGTCAGAATCTGTTATGTTTTTCATCTTGACAGTAGGAAGGCGATCTCGTTGGGAAAGTCGAAGCGTTGAATGCGAAACATTCTTGAGTTGGTCAGCTGATCAAAGTGGCTTGTGTAGGTCTGTTCCATGCCCTTGGAACGTCCACCCAGGCTTTTGGACGGGTATGAGATGAGGATGTGCTCGCTGAGGATCTGGTCCAGCAGGCGTGAGGAAAAAGCGGAGTCAACCTGGTCGAGAATTGGCAGGGTTTTCAGGACAAAAGTAACCTGGGTTTGCTGTTGGGGGATTTCGGAGAGTAAATCGCAGACAAAGGCACTGCCATTGGAGTTTTGCAGGGTGAACCAGTTTTGAAGGAAGTCGATCATCGGTTCGATTACATCACAAGCCTGGTAAGACACACTGGCTGAGAGAGGCATGAAATCTATTGCCAGGGGGTTGAGCCCGCAGGCAAGGTCCAGAACTGAATGAACCGGTGCGATGCTGCTCAGCGTGGTGTTAAAGAAATTTTCGAGAAACGGAAGTCGTTCCCTGGTAGAGGCGTGAGCGCGCATCATTTGCAGCGCTGCAGTTTTATGGGATTCGGTGTCGTTTATGGGGATGGCCTTGAATTTATTCAGCCACTGCGCGTAGTCTGTATTATCCTGGAGGAAAGCCCCGGTCAGACGGTGCAGGCGGGTACGGGTGGACTTCAGGGCTGTTTTCAGATCTTTGTGTTTTGAGCGCTCTTCGCTCGCGATCCTGTTTATAAGCGTGGGACTGAGCCTGGCGTACTTTTTATTGTTTTGTACGGCGTTGGTCAGCTCATCCAACGAATAGGCTGGATCAGGCATTCGCGCTCCGCAGGTCTTCGATCAGGCGGGTCATAAAGCGCAGATTGTGCATGGTCGCCAGGCGAAAGTAGGCTGCATCGCGCATTCTGTAAAGGTGGTAGAGGTATCCCAGGCTGTACTGCTGGCAGGTCGGGCAGTCGCAGCCTGCTTCGATTGGATTTGGATCGCGAAAGTAAGTTTCGGTGTTGATGTACTTGAATTTCAGCCAGCCTGGCGGGGTATCCGGGGTAATCCGATCGATTTCCCGTGTGTACAAGCGTGCATGGCGTGCGTCGCGGGTTGGGAAGGCGGAATCAAACATCTCATAACCGATATTAAAAGCAGTAACGATACTTTCAGGGTGACCGATCCCTAACGCATGGATAGGAAATTCAATCGGGACGTACGAACGCACCAGTTCCAGCACCTCTGTAATCAGGTTGGAATCATCATCCAGAGGCCAGCCGCCAAAACCAAAACCATCAAAGCCGATTTCCAGCAATGCCTCAGCGCATTTCTTCCGCAGGTCGGGTTCAGCCCCACCCTGGATGACGCCAAAAATGAGCGGGCGTTCCTGTGGATTGGTGTTACGGCTGGCAAGCTGCTGGAGGTAAGCCTGTTTCGCGCGCTTTGCCCAGTCTATCGTGCGTTCGACGGAGAGGCGCTGTTCTTCGTAGCTGGAGTTGATGTGGGTACAGTCATCCAGGCAGATGAGGACATCGGAGCCATAGCCGAACTGTAACTGGATGCTTTTTTCCGGGGTCAGGTTGATTTTGCGGTTTGAGTTCTCAGGGCGAAAAAGGATGCCCTTGCCCGTCAGGCTGCCATATCTGGAGTTTTGACGGATGAGCGAGTACGCCTGGAAGCCACCTGAGTCGGTCATAATAAGCCCCTGCCAGTCTGCCATTTTGTGCAGTCCACCGAGAGCCTGGATGGTCGTGGAACCTGGTTTTTGCATGAGGTGGAAGGCATTCATCATCAAGGCAGGCAGACCGACCTTGCGCAGGTCCTGGCTGATCAGGCTGCGGACGTAGCCATAAGTTGCATCCGGCATGTAAACCGGCATTTCAATCTTTTTGTCACGTACCTGGAGAGAACGCGGGGGAATCATCGCCGCCTCCGTGAGCTCTTTTCAATAATAAGGATGAATTCAGCTTTGCGGTTCTGGACTTCCTGCTGAACTTCCTGGACGGATCCAAGGTAAACTTTTTCGCTGGGCAAGGTCAGATCGACGGCAAGAAAAATGGTCCGGTTTTTCCCGAAAGCGGCTGCCACCTCAGCGAGCAGTTTCGCCAGACGATAAGGCGTATCCATGAGGATCAGGGCTTCAGCAGAATTGGTGTATCTGCTCAGAATATCCCGTCGCTGCTCTGTCTTTGGAGGCAGGAAACCGAGAAAAAGGAATTGTTTCAGATCGAAAGGGCAGATTGAAATGGCGGCTACCAGGGAGGATGCACCTGGAATTGGGAGCACCTGGATCCCGGCAGGATAAAGGATTTCCAGAAGTCCTCTGCCCGGGTCGGAAAAGACCGGTGTTCCACAATCTGATATCAGCGCCATATTCTGACCCTGGATCAGCTTGAGGAGGATTTCCTGTATGATTTGCTCTTCATTGTGCTCGTTGAGTTCGAGCATTGGTTTGTTAATTTCGAGTTGTTTGAGCAAGCGGGAGGCGACCTTGCGTTCTTCACAGAGGATGGTATCCACCTGGCTGAGCACCTGAATGGCACGCGCGGTAAGATCCCCTGGATGCCCGATTGGGGTGGCTACGACATAGAGTTTGCCTGGTTGTGTAATCATACTTGTCTGGATTATAAACGACATGCAAAACAGGCGGTTATAATGCACACGTGAAAAATTGATAATTCCGGTTTGTGGCATAATTAGCTGGAATCACTGGAGCCATATGAAAAAATTAAGCACACTTACAAAAGTCTCATTGATGCTTGCCATCTTTTTTGGCATTGATAAATTATTAGGCTATCTCAGACTACGGTTGACCCTGGGTCAATTCGCACTCTCCGCTGAATATGACGTTTTTAATGCTGCGAACAACTTGCCAGACATGCTCTTTATGCTTATTTCAGGTGGTGCGCTGGCGATCGCATTCATTCCTGTGCTTACTGAAGTGCTGACTAAAAAAGGCAAGGAACAAGCCTGGAACCTTTTTTCAAATATTTTAAATATTGCATTTCTCCTCACTGGCGTTCTGGCAATTCTTGTCGCGATATTTGCCCGACCGTTAATTACAAATGAATTGGGTATCGCTCCTGGATTCACACCCGAACAGATTGATTTGACGGTACGATTGCTGCGATTAAATCTTGTTTCGACATTGATATTTTCGGTCAGCGGGTTGGTGATGGCTGGTTTGCAAGCCAACCAGCATTTCCTGTTACCCGCGCTTGCCCCGATTTTTTATGATCTTGGTCAGATCTTTGGCGTGGTAATACTTTCTCCTGCCGAAGGATATAGTATTGGGGGATTCACGCTGCCGGCATTCAATCTGGGTGTGGATGGGTTGGTTTACGGGGTGATTATTGGAGCACTGCTCCATTTACTGATCCAGGTGCCTGGATTAATAAAGTATCGTTTCAAGTGGAGACCCAAAGTCGACCTCAAGGATGCGGATACGCGAAAAGTGTTTCGGATGATGGCGCCTCGTTTGGTGAGCATGTTTTGTATCCAGATGATCTTTTTGGCACAGGATAATTTCGCTTCCAGGTTGGACGAAGGCTCGGTTTCTGCCTTAACCACCGGATGGTGGATCATGCAGGTACCTCAAACTTTGCTGGGAACATCAATCGCGACAGCGGTTTTGCCAACCTTATCTGAGCTGTTTACTAACGAACGCTTTAACGCGCTTAAAGAAAAAATCGAGAACGCGGTCCAGGTGATGCTCGGTCTCACGATACCTGTCGCAATTGTCGCAGGAGTTGTTTTGACACCTGCGATCAGTGCCTTATTGCCATTGGATGCCATGGCAACAGCCAGGGTGGTGGAAGTCTCGCGGATTTTCCTGATTGGTATTGTCGGTCATTCGGTTGTGGAACTGATTGTGCGCAGTTTTTATGCAATGCAGCAGCCCAAGTATCCGTTAATTGGCGCAGTGCTCACATTGATCTTGTTTATCTTGTTTGGAATCACACTAACACCAATCATGCAAGCTAGCGGGATCGCGCTTTCAAATACGCTGGCATATTCGCTCCAGGCAGTTGTTTTGCTCTTCTTGCTAAACTCAAAGTTAGAAACAAAGCTGAGCTTGCTGCCATCTTTTTTACGCGCTCTGTTGGGTGCGTTGGTCGGGGGAGCGCTCGCGTTTGGGATTGTGAATTACCTCCCGAGATTCGCGGGCACATTAATTGGAGCAGTGATTGCTGGTGGGGCAGGCTTGTTGATTGGCGCAATTTTTGTTAGAAAAGAACTGCTGGCTTTACGGCAGCTATAGGAAACTATCATATGGAAGAAAAGAACGAGAGAAAAGAATTTGATCCGCATGAGCCGGAGGTTCTCCCTGAAGAGTTGGATAACGATTCTTTGGAAGAGCTTGAATTAACACCCCCCGAGGAGGTTGATGTTTCGAGCACAGGGGCAATTGAGGTTGACGACTCACTCATCGACAAGATAACCAAGAAAAAAACCAGGCGGCGTTGGATTGGCGCTTTCCTCCTGGTCAGCCTGCTGATTGTCGGTTTGGCAATCTGGCTGGGCTACAGAAATGGAGTCCAGAGAAGGCTCAATAACGAGCGCACGTTGTTGATGGACCAGATATCTCTGCAGCTTGAACTTGCGTATAAAGATATTGCCGATGAAAATTATGAAAACGCCAAAATCCGCCTTGAGTACATTATCGAAAAATATCCGGATTTTCCTGGTGCTTCAGATTTATTGGTAGACGTGCTGATGCACATGGACGCACCGACACCTGTTCCGACAGCTGCGGTTGTGCTCGAAACAGAGGTGCCGGAAATTACGCCCATTCCGGACACGAGAGCCGCAGAAGAGGTCTTTGGTCAAATTGAACAAAACATTGCCAACGAGGAATGGAGCCAGGCAGTTGAAAATATAGAAACCTTGAGAGAAACCAATTACGAGTTTAAATCGGTTGAGGTTGACGGATTTTACTTCATTGCCATGCGAAACCGCGGTATCCAACGCATCTGGGCTGGAGAGCTTGAGCAGGGCATGTATGACCTGTCGGTTGTCGGGCATTTGGGCGCGATTGACAATGTTGCCGCAGGGGCGATTAGCTGGGCATCGTTGTATATGACCGGTGCGAGCTACTGGGATGTCAACTGGGCTGGCGCGGTCGAAATATTCAGTCAACTGTATGAGCAGATGCCGTTTTTCTCAGATTCCAGCGGGATGACCACCTCAGAACGCTATCGGGTTGCCTTATATCGACTGGGAGATCAATTCGCGGCATCGGGAGATTATTGTTCAGCGAGCAGTTATTATCAAAGGAGCCTGGCAGTTGGGGTAAACCTTGACATCCAGGTAACGGCTACATGGCTGGCAGAGACCTGTGCGAATCCTCCTGGGGAGGATACCACCCCAGAACCGATACCGGACCCGGATGTGACCCCTACGCCGGAGCCAGAGCTGCCTCCAACTGAGACACCTGATCCTGAACCTTAATCCTTGGGATTGATATTGAAGAACAGCCGGTGGGAAAGCTACCGGCTTTTATTTTTTAAGAATGCCGTGGATCTGTAGGTCAAAATGTGGGCTCGATCTAGGCAGGAATGCGTGTAGAGCGAAACATGTATTGGGGGCGTGTCGCTACACCCGCCTGTTTTGGATGAGCCATCGTAGGAAACGCGGCTTGTCCCGTTCCGGCGAAGCCATATTTTCGTAGGGCGAGACGTTTGTACCGACGAAGCCGTTTATTGAAAACACCTCGTATTTTCCTCTACTCGCACTTTGTG
>DHRN01000054.1:11330-37042 GCA_002411175.1 Anaerolineaceae bacterium UBA5311
CAATCTCGCCCTACGGCTGTTCGCGGGACGGCGTGGCAACCGTCCCCTACTATGATCGTCGAAAACGGTAATTGTTTGTAGGAAACGTGCACCACGCGTTCCGGCCAAGCTATCGTAGGGAACGCGGCTCGTCCCGTTCCGGCGAAGCCATCATTTGTAGGGAACGCGGCTTATCGGGTTCCGGCGAAGCCATCACTCGTAGGGAACGCGGTTTGTCCCGTTCCGGCGAAGCCATATTTTCGTAGGGCGAGACGTTTGTACCGGCAAAGCCGTGTATTGAGGGGGTTGTGACATTGGTGTGCTGGCGATTTTCCTCCCCCTCAATCAGCCGTACAAATTGTCCACACATAACGGCGGATTGGAGGCGCGATACACTCTCGTTATTGGAATAATCCGGCACCTCCAATCTCGCCCTACGGCTGTTCGCGGGACGGCGTGGCAGCCGCGAACAGGGAATAGGAAACAGGAAACAGGGAACAGGAACTGGGTTTTGTCATTCTGAACGAAGTGATGCGAAGTATACAAAGTAAGAATCTGAACCTTTGCCAACAAGAAGCTTATCGACTTCGTTGATACAGACGTCTCGCCCTACGGTTGCTTGCGGGATGGCGTGGCAACCGTCCCCTACTCTGATCGTCGAAAACGGTAATTGTTTGTAGGAAACGTGCACCACGCGTTCCGGCCAAGCTATCGTAGGGAACGCAGCTTGTCCCGTTCCGGCGAAGCCATCTTTTCGTAGGGAACGTTCACCACGCATTCCGGCTAAGCCATCACTCGAAGGGAACGTGTACCGTGCAATCCGGAGAAAGAAAATCACAATTTGGCTCGCAGTAGACAGATAACAGGAAAAGACAAACAAAAATCCTTCGCTCCTCAGGATGACAACACCTGGGAGCCGAAGAGGTCGTAGGGACCGGCGGTTTCAATTTTTACCCGGGTTATCTCGCCGGTTTGAGCGCTGCTGCGGGCTACCACCAGCCCATCTATTTCGGGCGCATCCCGATAGCTGCGTCCGACGATGATTCCCTGCGCTTCGTCCTGCCCTTCAACCAACACGTCCAGTGTTTGCCCAATCAGAGACTGGTTTTTCTCCTCAGAGATATGGCTCTGCAATTCCATCAGGCGATCCTTTCTCTCGTCTTTCACCTCCTGGGGCACGATATCGGGCAGACCGAAGGATTCTGTGTCTGCTTCAGGTGAATAGGTGAAGACACCCAGGTGGTCGAAGCCGATCTCATTAACGAAATCCACCAGGGTTTGGAAGCTTTCTTCGGTCTCGTTGGGAAAACCGACGATGAAAGTTGTGCGAACAGCCAAACCGGAAATTCTGGCGCGCATTTTTTGAATCGTGCAGCGTACCCAATTGACATCCGAGGGTCTGCGCATTTTCCTGAGCACATCTGGGTCGGCATGCTGCAGTGGAATGTCGAGATAAGGCACCAGCTGATTTTCAGCTGCCATTAAATCGATTAGCCTGTCTGTGACCATTCCTGGGTAGGTATACAGCAGCCTGACCCAAGGCACATCCGGGATTTGAGGCAACAATTTGGCGATCAGGTTCGCCAGTCCGTCCTTTTCACCTCGATCAATACCGTAAGCAGTCAGGTCCTGTGCGATCAGGTTAATCTCACGCACGCCTTCCGATTGCAAAAAAAGGGCATCTTGAACTACATCCGGTTTTGGACGACTGACCAGGGGACCTTTGATGCCTGGAATAGCACAAAACGCGCAGGAGCGGTGACAACCATCGGCAATTTTGAGGTAGCTGCTGCCGCCCTGGATTGCGGTGTACGAAGTACCATATGGGTAACGCAAGGCAGGGTAGCTGGGATAGGCAGTGCCTTCCGCACCCATGTTACTTTTCAATCGATGAACGAGGGGAAGGATATCCTCCAGGCTGCGCGTACCGATAAAACCGTTAAGCCGGGGGTTCTGGCGCAGCAATTCATCCCGCCACCGTTCCGCCAGGCAGCCAGTGGCGATGATTTTTTGTTGAAGGTTGAGGTCATTGGAGAGCTCCTGGAGCGTGTCCAGAGATTCCTGACGGGCATCGTGGATAAATCCGCAGGTATTTACCAGGACAAATTCTGCCTGCTTTGCTGAACGGGCGTAAGTGAGACCTTCCGTTTCGAGCAACTGGGCAAGAACGTTGGAATCTACCAGGTTTTTCGCGCAACCCAGGCTGACGATGTAAAAGCTATTTTTTTTCATAAGGTTTGATTTTCACCATTATTATTCGGCATCGACAAGGGGCAATTCGCTGATCCCTTCAGGCGTAAAGAGCAATCTCGCTGATATGCCAATTCGGGCAGCTTCATTATCATATTGTTGCTGGTTAAAAATGACCTCGATGGCAGCCAGGTTGCCGGTTTGCAGCTCGATGCTTTTCTCGCCGGTGTAGGTAAGCACATTGCCGGATGATTGACGACCCTCGTAAATGATTTCGCCATCGCTCAGAATTCGAAGCCAGGTGTTTTGCCTGATCAGGATCACGATTTCGAGCGCCGCGTCCGTTTCAGAAGCGACATAGAAAGGCGTAGAAGTGGGGATCAGGATGACCTCTGCTGCTTCCTGGGTCGGTTCTGCTTCGACTTCCTCTACTGTGTCTTCTGCCAGCAAGACTTCGGCTAAAGCGGGGAGAGTACCGGTTATTTCAGGTTCGTCACCGGCAAAGGACATTCGTGAGATGCCCCAAACCAGGAAACCGACAATTCCCAGGATCATCAGCGTGCCGAAAAAGAGGTCCAGCGTGAAAAAGCGTTTGAGGTTCATCAGCAAAGGAGAGGCAACGCGGGCTGGGCGAAATGGTTTGCGACTTGAGAGCGACTTTTCGGACCTGCGTTTTTGGATGGCATCGGCGTAGCGGATCATGATCGCGGCAACGTCCAGATTTAGGAAGTGGGCATACGCCTGCAACAACCCTTTGAACTGCATAGGGTTGGTAAATGCATCCAGCTCACCTCGTTCGAGGCTGCGCAACTGGTCTTTATGAATGTGGGTTTCGTCTTCGACGACATCCCAGGAAATGTTCAGGTAGCGCCGCCGGGCTGCCAGTTCGCGTCCGATGGCTTCGAGGTCTTTTTGTGATTCCGGGATTTCAGCAGGCAGGTCAGAAGGTTGATCGACCGGAACTTTTTTGGCGGTTTTTCGCTCCACGACTGGTTCGGGTTTAACCGGAGCCGCTGGTTCAGGTTTTGACTCCGTTTTTCCCGGTTCTTTGATAGTGACAGGCTGGGCTGGTTCAGAAGGTTCTTCGGGAGAATTTTCGGTCAGACCCAAATATTCGGCGTAAAGCTTTAGGAACCCTTTGGTTTGGGTGGATGAGCTCAGCTCGGAATATTCTTCGTCTTCGATGTCCTGCAGGATGGGCAGGCGAATACGCGTCGCTGACGCGACCTGTTCGAGCGGAATACCGCGCTGTTCTCGGATAGCTTTAAGTTGTGAGCCAGTATATGCCATGATGAATGATTCTAACAAAAAATCAGCCTGCTGTTGTGCAGCAGGCTATTTACCCTTTTTTCCATTTGCGGAAGCTTATTCAGCTTCCACTTCTTCTGCAGGAGCCTCGTCTGCGAATACCTCGTCTTCGAGGAATTCTTCTTCGATGACTTCCTGGAAAACTTCACCTTCACGGTGGATAATCACGCGAATCTCGGGGACGAGATCAAGTGTGAGGTTTACCGGAATGCGGTAATCGCCGAGATTGCGAATCGGTTCTGTTACCAGCTGGTGGCGTTCCAGTTCGAGTCCTTTTTCCGCTTTGATGCGATCGCTAATGGCTTGTGCGGAGACTGACCCGTAGAGTTTGCCGGTCTCGCCAGCTTTGACGGGGAAAAGTAATACCAGGTTTGCGAGAACATCGGCAACGCTTTTGAGTTCTTCGTTGAGGATGGCTCGGCGTTCGGTTGCTTTTCTGGAGATTGCTTCAGCGACTTTGGCTGAGTTTTCGGTGGCGGGGATAGCCAAACCCTGGGGGATAAGGTAGTTGCGACCGTAACCATTTGCGACTTTTTTGATATCGCCGGCACGACCTAACTTATAAACGTCCTTGATTAACAATACTTTCATTTCAAGCCCTTTCTGTGCTAATAGTTTTGCTTCCGGATGAAGGGTACAACATCCGAGCTGGGGAATGATACCATAAATTTAGAAATGCAAGCTGCTTTTTGCTGACAGGAGAGAGGGTCCTTTGTATCTACGGATGGCAAAAACCGGGACAATTGGTTTAGCCCAGTTGACGACCAGGTCGCAAATTCATTGAGACGTTTGTACCGGCGAAGCCATCTTTTCGTAGGGCGAGACCTTCGTACCGGCGAAACCGTCATTTCGTAGGGAACGCGGCTTGTCCCGTTCCGGCGTAGCCATCTTTTCGTGGGGCGAGACGTTCGTACCGGCGAAACCGTCTTTCCGTAGGGAACGCGGCTTGTCCCGTTCCAGCGAAGCCATCCTTTCGTAGGGCGAGACCTTCGTACCGGCGAAACCATCATTTCGTAAGGAACGCGGCTTGTCCCGTTCCGGCGTAGCCATCTTTTCGTAGGCGAGACGTTCGTACCGGCGAAACCGTCTTCTCGTAGAGAACGCAGCTCGTCCCGTTCCAGCGAAGCCATCCTTTCGTAGGGCGAGATTGAGGGGGTTATGACATTGGTGTGACGATGATGTTGCTCCCCCTCAATCCGCCGTTCACAATGACCACACACAACGGCGGATTGGAGGCGCATCACGATCGCTCCAATGGAAATAACCGACACCTCCAATACCGACTTCGCTGGAACAAACGTCTCGCCCTACGGCTACTCACGATACGGCGTGGCAGCCGTCCTCTAGCCCACAAGATAAACAAGTTTTTCCATAATGGTAATTGCTGGTCGCAAGTTTTTTTTCACCAGCAAGAGGTCCAATCGGGTATACTTAGCACGTTAACCACTAACCAATTTATTGAGGAAAGGTATGACAGAAAAAACTCCATTTGAAACCTGGCAAGAAAAAGTGTACGAACCTGCCACCAGCAGATTCCCGGAACGAAAAGAACAATTTAAGAGCTCATCCGATATCCCCATCCCTGCGGTTGTTCCGCCTGAAAACATTAACCCAAATCAATTCGATGAACTGGGTTTACCGGCAACTTATCCCTATACAAGGGGTGTGCAACCGACCATGTATCGCGGTCGCTTGTGGACCATGCGCCAATATGCCGGTTTTTCAAGCGCGGCGGAATCGAACAAGCGCTACCGCTTCCTCCTGGACCAGGGGCAGACGGGTCTGAGCGTCGCTTTTGACCTGCCGACCCAAATTGGTTACGACGCGGACGACCCGATTGCACTTGGAGAGGTTGGCAAGGTGGGCGTTTCGATCTCGTCCATCGAGGACATGGAAACCCTTTTCGACCAAATCCCTTTGGATAAAGTCTCGACAAGCATGACCATCAACGCACCAGCAGCTGTGCTTTTGGCGATGTATATTGCTGTCGCTAAAAAACAAGGCGTGGCTTCAACCGCACTGCGGGGCACGATCCAGAATGATATTCTCAAAGAATACATCGCGCGTGGCACGTATATCTTCCCACCAAAACCAAGCATGCGCTTAATTACTGACATTTTCCAATATTGCAAACAAGAAGTTCCCAACTGGAACACGATCAGCATTTCTGGCTATCACATCCGTGAGGCTGGTTCCACTGCCGCGCAGGAAGTGGCTTTTACCCTGGCAAACGCGATTGCCTATATTGAAGCGGCGATCAATGCCGGGATGGATGTTGACGAATTTGCGGATCAACTGTCATTCTTCTTTAACTCCCATAATAATTTCATGGAAGAGATCGCAAAATTCCGTGCAGCGCGCAGGTTGTATGCCAGGATTATGCGTGAACGTTTTGGCGCCAAGAAGAGCAAGTCTGAACGCCTGCGCTTCCACACACAGACCGCTGGTTCAACCCTGACAGCGCAGCAACCGGAAAATAACGTCGTCAGAGTGACTTTACAGGCGCTCGCGGCTGTATTGGGCGGAACACAATCGCTGCATACGAACAGCATGGACGAAGCCTTGTGGCTGCCAACTGAAAAATCGGTGCAGGTCGCGCTGCGCACGCAGCAAATAATCGGATATGAATCCGGCGTAGCGGATTCGATCGATCCGATGGCAGGCTCCTACCTGGTTGAATACCTGACCGATGAAATCGAAAAACAGGCAGCAGAGTATATCAGCAAGATTGATGACCTTGGTGGGGCATTGAGCGCTATTGAAAACGGCTTTATCCAGGGAGAGATCCAGGATGCAGCCTTCCAGGCTCAGCGAAGACTGGAAAATCATGAAGACATCGTTGTGGGTGTGAATAAGTTCCAGGTAAAAGAAGAAATTTCCCTGGAATCACTGAAGATCGACCCCAAAAATGAACAAGAACAACGCGAACGACTGGCTGCTCTGCGGGCAACGAGAGATCCAGGGATGGTGACAGCGCTGTTAAATCGTTTGAAAGAAGCCGCCAGGAGCGATGCCAACATGATGCCGATAATCATCGAGTGTGTTGAAAATAAACTTACCCTGGGTGAGATTTGTGGCCGCCTGCGGGAAGTCTGGGGTGAATATGTCGCCCCTAATTACATATAACAGGAGAAAAATGGCAAAAATAACCAAAATCAATCATGTGGCAGTTGTTGTCCGTGATATCGAAGAATCACTAAAATTTTGGGAAGAGGGCCTTGGCTTGAAACTCGATCACATTGAGGTTGTGCCCTCGCAAAATTCCCGGGTGGCTTTCATACCGGTCGGGGATAGCGAAGTTGAGCTGGTTCAGCCGACCAAAAGCGAATCCGGACTGGCAGCCTACCTCGAAAAACGCGGTGAGGGCATGCATCATTTGTGCATGGAAGTCGATGATATCGACGGGATATTGGCGGATTTGAAGCAAAAAGGTGTAAGGCTGATCAACGAGGTTGCTGAGGTCTTACCCGGACGAAAAATGGCATTTATCCACCCCAAAGCTGGTAACGGCGTGTTAATTGAGCTTTACGAACTGACCGATTAACTTGAAACTGTAGATCAGGTTGTGGTTTTCAACCTGGTAAAAGCGAGGTTGTAATGATCATTACGAACGGACCAATCGTAACCTGGAGCGAACCCAACCAGATATTGAAAGACTACGAAATCCTGGTTCAGGATGGAATAATCAAGGCTATTGAACCAGCAGGCAGGTTAGCCCAGGTGTATCCGCAAGAAGAAGTGTTGGATGCCGGGGGGCAGATGATTATGCCGGGGAATATCTGCGCGCACACCCACTTTTATGGCGCCTTTTCCCGCGGGATGGCGATTCCTGGCGAACCCTCAAAAAATTTCGCCGAGATTTTAGCGAACCTGTGGTGGAAACTGGATAAAGCGCTGGATGAGGAAGGCACTCGTTATTCCGCGCTGACCTTGCTGGTCGATGCAATTAAATATGGCACAACCACAATTATCGATCATCATGCGTCCCCGAATTTTATTGACGGGTCGCTGGATGTGGTTTATGAGGCTGTAATGCAATCCGGGCTGCGTTCTGCGCTTTGCTATGAGGTCACAGACCGGGACGGCGAAGAACGCGCCCTGGCGGGCATACGGGAAAACAGCAGGTTTATAAGCAGGGTCGCGGCAGGGGAAATCGACCCGATGGTGAGGGCGCAATTCGGATTACATGCCAGCCTGACTGTATCGGATGAGACGCTGGATCGCTGTATCGAGGAGAACCAGGGGAGAGTCGGATTTCACGTGCACGCGGCAGAAGGAATTGTTGACCAGGAAGATTCGCTGGCGAAATATGGCAAGCGTGTCGTCGAACGCTTTTGGGATAAAAAGGTTCTCGATGAACGCAGCATACTGGCACATGGTATTCATCTTAGCGAAAGGGAAGTCGAATTGCTGGTTAAATCCGGCAGTTGGCTGACGCATCAGCCGCGTTCAAATATGAACAATGCCGTCGGCGTAGCCGAAGTAGAGAAGATGCTCAATGCCGGCGTGAACCTGTGCCTGGGCAATGACGGATTCTCAAACGCAATGTGGCAGGAATGGTTTTTCGCGTATTTGATCCAGAAAGATCACAAGGCAGACCCACGGGCGATGAATGGATACGACGTTATAAAAATGGCGGTAACCAATAATTCCAGGCTTGCCACTCAAATTTACGATGGTATGCGCGTAGGCATAATAGAGCCTGGAGCGGCTGCAGACCTGATCTTCGTCGATTATCACCCAATTACACCGATTAATGCCGGTAACTTACCCTGGCATATCCTGTTTGGTTTCAGAGACGGCATGGTGACAATGACGATGGCTGGCGGTAAGGTTTTAATGAAGGATAGAAAATTGTTATTCCTGGATGAAGCCGGAATTTCCGCAAAATCACGCGAAATCTCTGCCCAGACCTGGCAACGCGTCCAGGAAATGTAAAGGAAAAAATGAAATATACGATTGGAATTATTGGCGGGACGGGGCGTGAGGGTTCAGGGCTTGCCTATCGCTGGGCGCTGGCTGGACATAAAATTATTATCGGTTCACGCAATGAAGAAAAGGCACTCACAGCGGTTGAAGCTTTGCTGCCTCGCTTCGCAGACATGGAAGTTGAAATCAGCGGCATGACAAACGAGCAGGCAGTGGAGAATTGTGATATCGCTGTTTTGACCGTCCCGTTTAGCGCGCATGCTTCGACTTTGCATAGTTTAAAAGATCAACTCCAGGGAAAATTGCTGATTGATGTCTGTGTACCGCTTGTTCCTCCCAAGGTTTCGAAGGTGCAAATGCCCGAAGAAGGTAGTGCTGCTTTGCAAGCCAAATCGATTTTAGGACCAGGTGTTCAGGTGGTCGATGCATTTCAGACCATATCGTTTGAGCATTTGCTTTCAGGTGAAGAGATTGATTGCGACGTGTTGGTGGCTGGTGGTGACAAAGAATCCCGCCAAATTGTGATTGGGCTATCAGAGGATATGGGCTTGAAAGCCTGGGATGCCGGCGTCATTGAAAACACCGTCGTGGTTGAAGGTCTGACCTCGATTTTGATTGGCTTGAATCTGAAATATAAAGTGCCCTCAGCCGGAATTCGTATTACAGGAATTGAATGAAACAACCCAGGAAATTGGAACTAACCGCCTTGGTGGATTTT
Source organism: Anaerolineaceae bacterium UBA5311 (assembly GCA_002411175.1). GTDB lineage: Bacteria > Chloroflexota > Anaerolineae > Anaerolineales > Anaerolineaceae > Mesolinea. The sequence goes on from DHRN01000054.1 coordinate 20,455, forward strand.
CCGCTGGTACAGCCTGGCGACATCGTGGCAGACTTAATACTGCATGCTCTTGATGAAAACAGAATCAGCCTGGAAGATGGAGATATCCTGGTTTTAGCGCAAAAAATTATCTCGAAGGCTGAAGCGAGGTTGGTCAATCTGAACAACGTTCATGCTTCGGGGCAGGCTGAAGAGCTGGCTGCTTTTATCGAAAAACGACCGGAACTGGTTGAACTTATATTGCAGGAAAGCAATTCAATTTTACGTAAGCGACCAGGCACCATCATTGTTGAACACAAAAGCGGTTTTATTTGCGCCAACGCGGGCATCGACCATTCCAACATCAAGGGTCCCTGGGGAGATGATAAGGACTGGGTCTTGCTCTTGCCGGAAGACTCAGACGCCTCAGCAGCGCGAATCAGGTCATATCTTGAAAAAAGCACTGGAAAACGACTCGCTGTGCTGATCATTGACTCACACGGCAGAGCCTGGCGTAATGGCGTCCTGGGCACCTGTATCGGTCTTTCGGGAATGCCCGGACTGGTGGATATGCGCGGAGCTGAGGATTTGAACGCTTATAAACTGCGGGTGACCACGATAGCGGCGGCAGATGAACTGGCTGCAGCTGCCTCACTATTGATGGGGCAGGCAGGAGAAGGCACGCCGGTTGTGCATGCCAGGGGCTTCCCTTATGCGCTTCGCGAAGGAACAGCTGCGGAATTAATCAGAGATAAAGAAAAAGACCTTTTCAGATGACATCAGAAAACGACCTGCAATTTTCAGAACTAAAAGTGACCGTGCTGGCAGGAGGGGTAGGGGGCGCCAAGATGGTGGTCGGATTTGACCGGGCGCTGAGACCGGGTGATTTGAGCGTGGTTGTCAATACGGGGGATGACTTCAGGCATTTTGGGCTGCAAATTTGCCCGGATATCGACTCAGTCTGCTACACGCTGGCAGGGGTCGCGAATAAAACTTATGGCTGGGGGCTGGAGGGAGAAACCTGGCAGGTGGCAGACGCATTGAAAGAACTCGGCGCGCCGACATGGTTTCAGTTGGGAGACCGGGACCTGGCAATGCACATGGAACGTACCCGTCTGCTGGAACATGGTAAGAGCCTGTCGGAGGTTGTGAAGACGCTTTCACGTCGGATGGGGATCCAAAGCAAGGTCTACCCGATGAGCGATCAGCCTGCCCCAACGATGATTGAGACCAAACAAGGCAGCGTCCTGTCATTCCAGGATTACCTGGTGAGGTTGGCTGCTGAACCGGAGGTTAAAAGAATCATCCATGGAGGTGGGGAGCACGCCCAGGCGCTGCCTGGGGCACTAAAGGCAATTGAGGAAGCAGATTTTGTCGTCCTGGCGCCTTCCAATCCTTGGGTTAGTATCGATCCGATCCTGGCACGACCGGGGATAAGCGAAGCATTGATCAAACAGACCGTCTACGCGGTTTCGCCGATCATCCTGGGGAAAGCTCTGAAGGGTCCGGCAGCAAAAATGTTTGCCGAATTAGGCATTGAACCGTCCAGCCTGGCGGTAATGGAACATTACCAGGAAACGCTGGACTATTTTGTGCACGATATTTCTGAACCTCCGATTGAAAAAAACGATAGCCCCAAGGCAGAACGTCGGGTTGGTGTTCCCGAAATAGTCAGAACCCTGCAGTTTCAGACAATCATGAAGGACGAGAACGACAAGGTCGCGTTGGCTAAGGCGATTTGCAGCCACTATCTACAAAACAGGTGTGATGCATGACAGTTTGGGCGGTTTTACCGGTAAAGCCGTTGACAGCGGGCAAATCGCGTTTGCACCGCTATCTCAGGTCAGATCAAATTATTGACCTCAACCGCAGTTTGTTTGAAAGCACTTTCGAGAGAATTTTGGCATGCCATGTGATCGACAGGCTCATGGTAATAACGAAAGATCAGGAGCTACTGGACTATACACGGGCAAATGGAGGTGTGGCACTGCAGGAAAACACCCCCTCAAGCTTAAATAAGGCAGTCAGCCAGGCGTTCGCGGTAATCCAGGATAATGACCCCGGTCCCGTGCTGGTTGTACCGGCAGATTTGCCCGATATGCGTTCAGAAGATCTGGCAGAGCTGATCGACCAGGGAACTTCCGACAGATTTTTACTGATCGTCCCGGATTGCCATCAAACCGGCACTAATGCATTGTTCGCGAGCAGTCCGACCTTGATCGAACCGAGATTTGGGCGCAGGTCATTCCAAAAACATACCGGTCAGGCTTTGAAGAAATCGGCAGAAATAACCATCTGGCTGAAAAAGTCTATGCAATATGATCTGGATACTTTTCAGGATTTGCAATTATATAATAAAATTAACGTTCAATCATCCATACTCACCAATTGAAAGAGAGGATTTCATCATGTTTGATCAAGTTGCACTGTATTTACAAGACGCGCATGATTTACGGGATGGGTTGAAGATCGCCCGATACGCGGAAGAAAAAGGTTTTCACTCTGTCTGGCAAGCCGAGAGCCGGCTGGTTAGAGACGCGATCGTCCCGATGGCAGCTTATGCTGCTGTAACCGAACGGATTAAAATAGGTTCAGGTGTGATTAACAACTGGACCAGAAACATCGGTCTGTTGGCATCCACTTTTTTGACCCTGGACGACCTGGCGCCCGGACGAATTATTTGCGGTATTGGCGCCTGGTGGGACCCACTGGCGAAAAATGTCGGCATCAACCGCACCAAGCCTCTCAAAGCGATGGAAGAAACCATCATTATCCTACGTCGGCTGTTGAACATGGAGAATGTGACCTTTGAAGGTGAGTTCCACCAGGTTCATGGTATCGAACTGGATGTCGTTCACGGTCGCAGGGAGCCGCGGAACGTGCCAATTTATATCGGCGCGACCGGTGGTAAAATGATCGAGATGACCGGGCGCATAGCCGACGGAATCGTGATGAATTATTGTGTGCCGGTGGAATATAACGATTATGCCATCGAACAGCTTGAGAAAGGATTGAAACAATCCGGAAGAAAACTGGAAGATTTTGACCGACCTCAACTGATTGTTTGTTCGGTTGACGAAGACCACGATGTGGCTATCGACTCGACCCGCGAGCTGCTGACGCAATACCTTGCCCAACAGCCGCATATCGCCCACGCCAGTGGTGTTTCCATGGATATCGTTGAGAAAATCCAGGCGATTTTGGGCTGGCCGGCAACTCACGAGCAGATTCAGGCAGCCAAACACCTGGTTCCTGATGAGCTGATTCATCGGATTACAGCCAGCGGCACGCCGGAAGAGGCGAAGGCGAAGGTTCAGGAATATATTGACCATGGCTGCACCGTACCGATTCTTTATGGTGTTGGGGGAAACACCGAATTACTGATCGATACGTTTGGGAAATAAACCTGATGGAGAAATTGCCCGGAAGCAAAAGCTGCTACGTCTGCGGAACTGAAAATCCGATCTCTTTGAAGCTGGAGTTTTTCATCGTCGAAGAAGGCGTTGTCAGATCGGAATTTTTGATTTCCGAGCAATATGCGGGTTATCCGGGTATGGCGCATGGCGGGAATATTGCCGCGATCCTGGATGAAATCGCTGGAAGAGCGCTGACGACCGATGACCCCAGCCGGTTTATGGTTACCAGCGAATTGAAAATCAAATATCTACATCCCGTACCGACTAATACCCCGTTGGTCGCAATAGGGAAAACGGTTAAGAAACGTGGTCGTACAGCTGTCGCCCACAGTCAATTGAACGATCTTCGTGGTTTGGTTTTGGCGGAATGCGATGCCTTTTTCGTGGATGTAACCGAAAAGATAACACAGGGGTTGGACCCTGAAGCAGTGGGATGGAAGGTGTATGATGAATAATGAGGCAAACATAAAATACATGAGACCCTCATCCCTGGATGAGGTCTTGCGCCTGCGTGCAGAAAACCCCGGGAAGATAAAATTCCTGGCAGGCGCGACTTTCAGACCAAGACTGGAAGAGGGCAAAACGCTGGTTGTTGACTTGCAGGACGCAGGATTGGACCACGTTGAGGTCTCCGAAGGTGGGATGGATATCGGTGGGCTGGCAACCATACAAGAGCTCGAAGAAGCACTTGGCTCCTCTGGTTTTTACGAGGCTGTCAGCAGGGAATATGGCTTGAATGTGCGCAACACACTCAGCCTGAGCAATTTCCTCGCCCAGACAAATGGACGATCGCCGATTCTCTGCTGCCTGTTGGCACTAAAACCGCTGGTATTCAGCCTGGATCAGCCAAAGGGTCAGCAGTTGACAGACTACCTTCAGAGTGCTTCCACCGGTGATGTGGTGGTTAGGCTGCATATCCCGGAATTCAAGAAACTGGTTTTCGATGCGGTCGGCAGAAGCCCGAAAGACCTTCCAATCACCTGCGTGGCTGCAGTGAAGCGAATGGATGACACCATCCAGGTTGCATATGGCGGAACGATTGACATCCATGACGGTTTCAGGTTGTCAGAATTAGACGATGACGGCGGCGAACAGATCGCAAAAGCTTTCGCTCACTCAGATGACCTCTGGGCGACGGCTGAATACAGACAGACAATCGCACCGGTTTTACTTTCGCGCATCCTTCAAAAGTTGGAAAAACAGGGCAGGCAGGAGGTATGATGAACATTACCCTTCGAATCAACGGCAAAGAACATCCAATCGAGTGCCGTCCAGAGGAAAATCTGCTGGGCGTTTTACGCCGGTTGGGATTTTTAGGCGCAAAGTCAGGCGGCTGTGTTAAAGGGGAGTGCGGCGCCTGTACGGTTCTGATGGATGGAAAACCGATCAATACCTGTATGTTTTTTGCTCTGCAAGCGCAAGGTCACGAAATTGTGACGATCGAATCTTTGGGTCAGCATCCTCATCAAGGCTGGAAAGAGACTGATGGCTTTGATATCCTGCAGCAGACTTTTATTGAAAGTGGTTCCGTTCAGTGTGGATACTGTACGCCTGCCATGATTCTTGCTGCCAAAGCACTGCTGGATGAGAACCCAGATCCCACCGAGGGGCAGGTACGCGAGGCACTCTCAGGAGTGTTGTGCCGCTGTACTGCATATGTAAAGCCTGTCCAGGCAGTGATGCGCGCGGCAGAGAAAATCAGAAGCGGAAAAAGAACCGCCAGGTATACACTGGACGGGAGCCTTGAACGCTATGAGCCAAAAATCGTGCCCATCGCGGACTACCAGGCTATGGATACAATTGGAAAATCCGAAGTAAAAGTTGACGCGGTTAAGCTCGTTCAGGGCAAACCTGCCTTCACTGCCGATTGGCAATTACCTGGAATGTTGTATGCCAAAGTTTTACGGTCACCATTTGCCCATGCGAACATCAAGAGCATCGATGCCAGTAAAGCCAGGCAGCTGGAAGGCGTGGCGTGCGTGTTAACCTGGGAAGACCTGCCCCGCGTAGTGCACTCGACTGCCGGTCAGTCAGATCCGATCCCCGGACCGCTGGATACTTTCTCGTTGGATAAAAAAGTGCGTTTTGTGGGCGACCGGGTTGCCATGGTGGCTGCGGAAACGCTCGAAATCGCAGATAAAGCCATGGGGCTAATTGAAGTGGAATACGAAGAGCTCGAAGCGATCATCGACATGCGTGACGCGATGAAACCTGGCGCGGCAGTGATCCACGATGAAGAAGAATATGTCAATTTCGCGGACTCTGACCCAACCAGGAACCTGGCAGCAGAGATCCGCATCGATATCAACGATGTTGACAAAGGATTCGCGGAAGCTGATCAGATCTTTGAAGCGGAATATGCTGTACCAAAAGTGCAGCAAGCCCATATTGAGCCGCATGTCACACTAACCTATTGGGATGAAGATGACCGCCTGGTAGTGCGCACGAGCACCCAGGTGCCTTTCCACGCGCGTCGGATGATCGCACCGGTGATCGGTTTACCAATCAAGCGCATCCGGGTTATAAAACCGCGTATTGGCGGTGGGTTTGGCAACAAGCAGGAAGTATTGATCGAAGACGTTGCGGCACATCTGACCATCGCCACGGGCAGACCGGTTTTGTATGAAATGACCCGTGAAGAAGAGTTTATCGCTTCACGATCGAGACATCCGATGCGTATTCGCATGAAAACGGGTGTCAAAAATGACGGGACGATGACCGCAAACGAGATGTACGCGTTGTCGGATACAGGCGCGTATGGATGCCACGCGCTGACGGTTACCGGTAACACCGGTCAAAAATCAATGGGGCTGTATGTGGGCGATGACGAATATCGCCAGAAACCCAACATCCGCTTTTACGCCGATATTGTTTATACCAACACCCCTCCAGCAGGGGCATATCGCGGTTATGGAGTTCCGCAGGGTTACTGGCCGCTTGACAGGCATTTTGAGCATATCGCCAGGCAGTTGGGTATGGACCCGATCGAATTCCGGTTGAAGAACGCTCTCAGACCGGGTGAATATCAACCTTTCAGCACGGCATGGAACGAAGGGCGTGAGCCGGTTCCCGAAATTGTACAGACGGTCGGGCTGGAAGAATGCGTGCATCAGGGCAAGGCAGCGATTGGCTGGGATGAAAAATTTGGAAACGAAGCCTGGCATAGGGTAGATGGAAAACCTCACCTGCGGCGTGGGATTGGGGTTGCTACTGTGATGCAAGGCACCGCGATCCCATATCTGGATATGGGTGGGGCGCATATCAAGATCAACGATGATGCCAGTTTCAATTTGATGGTTGGCGCGACTGACCTAGGCACGGGCAGCGATACCGCGCTTGCACAAATCGCGGCAGAAGTCCTGGGCGTTAAGACCGAGGATATCATCGTGACTTCTTCCGATACGGACACAACCCCATTTGACGTGGGAGCTTATGCTTCTTCGACCACCTACATATCCGGAATGGCTGTCAAGCGTGCGGCTGAACAGGCTGCCAGCCAGCTGAAACGGCGGGCAGTGACCTTCTTCGTGGAGGATGGAATTGCGGTCGAAGCCGCCGATGTTGTGCTGAAGGATCGCTGCGCGATTGCTCCGGGTGGTGAGAAAATTACGCTGGAAAAAATCGCCCTGGATTCGTTGCATTGGCGAGATCAGGAGCAGATCATGGGCATTGGTTCTTATGTTTCGCCCAAGTCGCCGCCTCCTTTCGCGGCACAATTTGCCACCGTTTTGGTAGATCTTGAGACCGGGCAGGTGACCGTTGAAGACCTGATTATGGCTGTTGATTCGGGCGTGATTATCAACCCATTGGGCGCCTCCGGACAAATTGAAGGTGGGATCGCCCAGGCATTGGGGTATGGTATCAGCGAAGAGATGATTTACGATCAACATGGAAACCCCAGGGAGGTTGACCTGGTCGATTATCACATTTTCAGGGCTGATGAGATGCCGAACATCCAGTCTATCTTTGTTGAAACCTACGAAGAAAGCGGTCCGTTCGGAGCCAAAGCAGTCGCGGAAATCCCCCTGGATGGGGCAGCGCCAGCAATAGGAAACGCAGTATTGGATGCGTGTGGAGCAAATATCCTGGAAAATCCGGTGACGCCAGAAAGAGTCTGGCGGGCATTGAATAATTTATGAGGTGAATGTGGAAGTTGGCAATTATGGACGTAAGAAAATGGACCGGATTTATGTAACCGGGCACATCAACCCGGATACAGATTCGATTGCGTCCGCGATCGGTTATGCCTGGCTGCTTGCCGAGCGGGATGGAGAACCCACGGTAGCCAGTCGGGCGGGCGCAATCAATATGCAGACCTCTTTTGTACTGCGGAAATTAGGTATCGATCCGCCGATATTGATGACGGATGCCAGCCCGAGATTTGAATCGGTGATGCGCCGCCTGGATGTGGTCTCCCCTGAAAAATCGCTGAATGAAGCCTGGACAATCCTTTCACGAACTGGTGGAATTGCGCCGATCGTCAATGACGACGGAACCCCTTATGGAATGGTGACCGGCAGCAGCATGTTCGACTTTTTGCGAAGAATAATCGGTCCACACCCAAAATTCCGTGATATGACCATCTCGGAAATGCTGGATATCCACTGCCGGGAGGCAGCAACGCGCAATTTGCCAAGGTTTCAGCCCCAAACGCGGATTAAAGATGTGATCAACAGGCTCTTGAGACAGCAATATAACGAATATTGGGTTGTGGACGAGAATAATCGCTACCTTGGGGTTGTCAGGCAGAGCGATATTGTCAATCCCCCAAGGATCAAGGTGATTTTGGTCGATCACAATGAACCCCAGCAATCAATCGCCTCTGTGGAAGAAAGCGAGTTGCTTGAAATCCTGGATCATCATCGTTTGGGAAACCAGCCGACGCACAATCCGATCAAATTTACCGTTGATACTGTCGGAAGCACTTCTACCCTGGTGGCGGAGCAAATTTCTGAAGCCGGATTAAGCGCGCCACCTGACCTCGCGGGCTTGCTGCTGGCTGGTTTGTTGTCTGACACACTGATTCTGACATCCCCCACTACCACGATGAGAGACAAGGCGATTTCGGAAGTTTTGGCAAGATGGGCGTTTGTTGCCGGGTCGCCGCTTGAGAATGAAAATATAAAGAGCTGGGGTGAGGAAATTGTTAAGGCAGGCGCAGGACTGCTCACCCAGGACCCCGATACCATTGTCCGTTCTGATATGAAAGTTTATGAGAGCGGTGGTTACAAATTCTCTGTTGCCCAGGTGGAAACCACCGATTTGTACCAGATAAGCGATTTTGTACCCCGCCTGGCTGACGCGTTGAAACGCTTAAAGAAAGAATTGGGGCTCGATTTTGCCGGGCTTATGGTAACCGATGTTGTCGAAAGTTCCAGCCGAATCATGTTCGTTGACCCGCCGCCTGTGCTGGATGAGCTACCTTATGAACCTTTGCCGGATGGGACAGAACTGGCTGAGGGAGTTGTCTCCCGTAAGAAACAATTGCTGCCCATTTTGCTATCCTTACTCGAGGTGTGATGATTGAAATATTTGAGAAATTGGTTGAAGCCAGCCGTGAACAAAAATCGGTTTGCTTTTGTGTCGTAATTGAAACGAAAGGGGCGGTTCCCAGGCACGCCGGGAGCAAGATGTTGGTGTACAGTGACGGGTTTACTGTTGGAACTGTAGGTGGAGGTGAGGTTGAAAACAGAACCGTCGAAGCCGCGCTGCAAGCCTTGAAAGATGGCAAACCTCAAATTCTGGATTACACGCTTGATCCGAGGGACCAGAATGCGGTTGGAGTTTGCGGTGGTGATGTCAGCGTTTATATCGAACCCCAGATGAGCAGACCGGTTCTGCTTATTTTGGGAGCCGGACATGTCGGTCGGTCGGTGGCGAAGTTTGCCCAGTTACTTGATTTCAGAGTGATTGTCTCGGATGACAGAACTGACCTGTTGACCAGCCAGCATATCCCTGGTGATGTTGAATTTCTGCCCTGCATGATGTCTGAAATCCCTGGGCATCTGACCATCAACAACCAGGTCTACGTGATCGGGGTCACCCGCGGGAGCGAAGTTGATGTTGAGGGATTACCCGCGCTATTGGAATATGACCCCGCTTACATTGGTCTGATTGGGTCGCTCAAGCGCTGGGGAACAACGAAAAAAGCACTCAAGGACATGGGTCTCGCTGCGGAGAAAATCGCGAAGATTAAATCGCCGATTGGAATTGATATAGAAGCCGAGACACCTGATGAGATTGCGATAAGCATTTTAGCCGAGGTGATAGCGGCTCGCAATAGTTAAGTCTATCTTACCTTCCTGGAGGAATCTATGTGGAAGAATTATCATATGCCTGAATCTGTAGAGCAGGTTCTGGGCTTGTTGAGCGCGGCTGGCAGCCAGACGAAAATCATTGCCGGTGGAACTGACCTGATGGTAGAGATTCGTGATGGCAAATGGAAAGAGCTGGAAGATGTCATCGATATAACCCGGGTTAAAGACCTCGACGCGATTTATCAGGACAACGAAGGTTTGGTACACATACAGGCAAATGTTACCCATAATGACATTCTTAGGTCGGATTTGATCAGAAAAACAGCCTCCCCGCTTTTCCAGGCTTGCTATCGGGTTTCGTCTCCCCAGCTGCGCAACCGCGCGACAGTGGTCGGAAATCTGGTGACGGCATCGCCGGCTAACGATACAATCCCGCCGTTGATGGCAATGGATGCCAGCCTGATTTTGACATCTGCTGTCGGAGAGCGGGAGGTAAAACTGAACGAGTTTTACACCGGCTTGCGAAAAACCGTTAAACAACCAAATGAGCTGGTACGGGAAATTGTGTTCAAACCGTTGAAACCCAGTCAGAGAGGCAGCTTTATCAAGCAGGCACTGCGAAAAACCCAGGCGATCGCGACGCTAAATTGCTGTGTGATTCTCGACCTCGAAGGTGACCTGATTGTGGATGCTGTTGTGACGATGGGCTCGATCGCTCCTGCCGTAATCCATTCCCCGCGCGCTGAAGAATTTTTGAGAGGAAAACGGTTGGGCGTTGAATCCGCGCGGAGGGCTTCTGAGCTGGCTGCTGAAGATACCAAACCAATCACTGATCTTCGCGGCGGCGCTGATTATCGGCATTATATGATGAAGGTGATTGTCGAGGATGCCTTGATGGAACTGGCAGAAAACCAGCAGGATGTAAAAGTGCCGCTTAACCCAGTCACACTGAGCGAAGGGTCTGGCTGGCAAGGCGTACCGGAAGGAAAATGGGACCAGGAACACATCGAAACAACGATTAATGGGGACGCGCTCCAGTTCGAGGGAGATTTCAAGACTACCCTGCTAAAATTCGTCCGGGAGCGCGTAGGTTACAGCGGACCAAAACCCGGATGTGAAGAAGGTGAATGCGGCGCCTGCACGATGTATCTGGATGGCAAGGCTGTAGTCAGCTGCCTGGTACCCGCTCCAAGGGCACATATGGCAACAATTACCACTGTCGAGGGTTTGGCGAAAGAAGGGCAACTCCACCCGGTTCAGACAGAATTTATTAACCACGGCGCGGTGCAATGCGGCTACTGCACACCTGGATTTGTGATGGCAGCCGCGAAAATGATGGAAGAAAAACCGCGTCCAACCAAAGACGAAATCAAAGATGCGATCTCAGGCAATTTATGCCGCTGTACAGGCTATTACAAGATCATCCAGGCAATTGAAGCAGCTTGCGAGGACGGAGGAGGTGCGCGATGAAAGAAGTTGGCAAACCCACCAACCGGATTGACGCCTACGCAAAGGTGACTGGTAAAGCCAAATATCCTGGCGACATCTCTTTTGCGGACCAGCTGATTATGAAGGTTTTGTTTTCGGAAAGAGTTCATGCACGGATTCTTTCTATTGATACATCAGAAGCCGAAGCGCTTGAAGGGGTTGTATTGGTGCTGACAGCGAAGGATGTTCCGGTCAATGAATATGGATTGGGAATAAATGATCAACCTGTACTCTGCGGACCTGGGTCTGAAAAAGATGGCGCGGATGTGGTCAGGTTTGAAGGCGATCATGTTGCCCTGGTTATTGCTGAAAGCGAAAAAATCGCCCAAAATGCGCTTGCATTAATTAAAGTTGAATACGAAGATCTTCCCATCGTAAAAACGCTGGGAGACGCGCTGAAAGCAGATGCTGTGATTTTGCACCCTGGAAGAAATTCCAATATTTTTCATCATAATGTGGTCAGGCTCGGAAAGTTGGAGGACGCGTTTGACGCTTGTGATGTGATTGTGGAAGGGGAGTATCAGACACCGGTGCAGGAACATGCTTACCTGCAACCTGAATCAGGCGTGGCTTTCCTGGATGAACAAGAGCGAATCACAATCGTGGTTGCCGGGCAGTGGACGCATAAAGACCAGGCTCAAACCGCGCACGCACTTGGCTTGCCTAACGAAAAGATCAGGGTCATTTATCCTGCGATCGGGGGCGCTTTTGGTGGACGTGAGGATATGTCCGTCCAGATAATTCTCGGACTGGCTGTGATGCGATTGCAAGAAGAAGGCATCGACAGACCGGTGAAGATTGTCTGGTCACGTGAAGAATCGATGTTCGGACACTGCAAGAGGCATGCTTACACGATGAAGGCAAAATGGGGGGCGACAAAAGCAGGCAAAATACTGGCAGCAGAATGCGAGATTTGGGCAAACGGCGGAGCCTATTGCTACACGTCTCCCAAAGTGCTTGGAAACGCAACGCTTTTGGCGACGGGACCCTATGAAATCCCAAACGTGGCTACTGATGCTTATGCCGTTTATACAAACGACATCCCAGGCGGGGCGTTCCGCGGTTTTGGCGGTCCCCAGGCAGCTTTTATGGCTGAAATGCAAATGGACAAACTCGCAGAAAAACTGGGGATTGATCCTGTTGAACTTCGAATGAGAAATCTGTTCGATGAAGGTTCGATAATCTCAATGGGCTCGGTTATCCCTGAGGGAGTCACAATTCGGGAAGTGACTGAACGCTGTGCTTTGGAAGCTGGATGGACAAAAACAGAGAACGGTTGGAAACGACCGATCGCTCCGGTGTCAGAGAACCCCGCTATTAAGTCGGGATGGAGCGTGGCGTGCGGCTATAAAAATGTTGGCTTTTCTTATGGCGCGCCGGAAAATTGCGGGGCGACAATTATCCTTGAAGGCAACCAGGAGATTGAAATCGCCAGGCTTTATCATGCTGGCGCTGATGTGGGTCAGGGTTCTCATACCATTTTCGCTCAGATGGCGGCTGAAGCGCTTGGGCTTCCACTGGCAAAAATTCAAACATTTTACTCTGACACCGCATCGTCTTTGGATGCGGGCAGCGTTTCCGCTTCACGGATGACTCATATGGGTGGAAATTCCATCATCGGTGCTGCCAGTATAGCTCTGGAAAAATGGGCAGAAGGCAACCGCCCGGCGATTGGGTCATTTGTGTATCGTCCCCCGAAAACCACTGGTATGGACCCGACAGACGGACACTGCTATCCAAATTTTACCTATGGTTATGTCGCCCAGGCTTTTCTGGTTGATGTAGATACCCGCAGTGGAAACGTGAATCTCCGTGAAGTGATAAGCGTGGACGATGTGGGCAAGGCAATTAACCCACAGTTGGTTGAAGGTCAGATTGAGGGAGCCGTTGTACAGGCAGCTGGCTACACTCTTTTGGAAGACTGGAAGAAGAAAGACGGGAAAACAATTACGGATCGTTTGTCGAGATACCTAATTCCGACTGTTAAGGACATCCCTGAAAAAACGCGCAGCGTAATCATGGAATTGGCTGATCCGATTGGTCCTTATGGCGCCAGAGGGGTTGGTGAGATGCCGTACCTGCCGTTTGCCCCGGGGGTTTTGGAAGCTGTCTACCAGGCAACCGGTGTGAGATTTGACCGGTTCCCGTTGACTGATGAGGTTGTTTTGCGCGGGCTTGGGAAACTGAGCAAAAACGACGTGGGATTTTGGGATTATGAGTAGATGTTGATGGATAAAAAGGTCGCAGCTGTTATTCTTGCGGCAGGCGGCTCGAGCAGGTTTGGGGGGATCAAACAGCTGCTGTCATGGGGAGAGAGTAACCTGGTCAACACGGTTATATGCACTGCACAGGCAGCCGGGCTCGACCCGGTTGTCGTCGTTTTGGGAGCGAACGCAGCTTTAATCAGGGAAACAATCTTTGATCCAGCGGTTCATGTTGTAGTTAACAAGGATTGGGATAAAGGACAAAGTACTTCCTTAAAAATCGGTGTAAAAGGGATCACAGAACCGGTTCAGGGGGTTTTATTCATGCTCTGTGACCAACCTCATATAACTGTCAACCTGGCAGCAAGCGTGGTGGAAGCAGGTTTGAGAACAGGGAAGGTGGTTATACCTGTGATCGATGACCGGCGGGCGAATCCGGTTTACTTCCCGGAAAGCTGTTTTCCGCTCTTTGAGGAATTGAAAGGGGATGCGGGTGGAAGGCAAATTGTTTCCGCCTGCCCCCACACAACACTGCTGTGGCTTGATGACTGGATGGCGATGGATATTGATATCCCGGAAGATTATCAAAAGTTAAAGAGTCATTTTGGGTTGTAAGGGTCCTAAATTTTGGACATTGTGGAGGGGCAGCACGATCGCGCCAATGGAAATAACATGCCTCTGCAATACCGGTTTCGCTGTTACAAACTTCTCGCCCTTCGGTGTTTGTTCCATATCTTGTCGTAGGGAACGCGGCTTGTCCCGTTCCGGTGAAGCCATCTTTTTGCGGTACACTTGCCCCTTCCGTTTTCCGTTGCGTTGATCGTGAATTTTGTGGAAGGGGTCAAGCCCCTTCCCTACTTAATGATAACAATTATCACATGGGAACGCGGCTTGTCCCGTTCCTGCGAAGTCGGAAAGCTTCTTCTTGGGAAAGGTTCAGATTCTTCACTTCGTTCAGAATGACAAAACCCAGTTGCTATTCCCTGCTCCCTGCTCCCTGGTCCCTGTTCGTGGTTGCCATGCTGTCCCCTACGCTGTGCTTTCATTCACACAAAATTAACAGATTTTCCTATATTGAGAATTGCTGCTAAAGTTTTGGAAATCAAGATAAATAACACATAGGTGTTATAATCGACCAATGTACTTTGGTTGTAACGCGCAAAGAGACCATCCGTATATTAAAAACTAAATAGACAGACCAAAGAAAGTCGGTGTAAATTGAAAAAAATAGCCCCAGTACTGATTATTTTTCTTTTGTTTTTCAGTTTATTACCAAGTAAAACTGCCGAAGCCTACGACCAAATTTATTGGAAAAAATCAGACAAAGGTATTAATGGCGCCTGGGTGGACACGATTGTGATAAACTCGCTTAACCCCTCAATCCTTTACGCTGGCACTCACTATTCCGGAGTGTTTAAAAGCGAGGATGGAGGGTTTTCCTGGAAAGCTGTCAACAACGGTTTATCCTCACTCGAGATTACCACCCTGGGAATCGACCCAGTAAATACACAAATTCTTTACACTGCCAACAGTGATGGTAAATTATTTAAGAGTGTCAATGCAGGGCTATATTGGCAAGTTTTAGACACACCGTTTACAGAAATCAGATCTTTCGCAATCGACCCGAATAATACAAATAAGATCTATGTGGGCACAAAAGACGCTGGCCTTTACAAAAGCACCGATGCAGGAACGACCTGGAAATCCATGGGGTTTGCCAGCGGCTCTGTCGGTTCCATAGCAATTGACCCTGGAGATCCCAATATCATCTATGCCAGTATCTCTGCTGATGGTGTTTTCAAAAGCATAAATGGCGGAGAGGATTGGGTTCAAAAATTGGATATCTCCGGAGTATATATCCTGATTACTGACCCTAAAGATCCGGATATAGTTTATGCTGGCACCCCGAATTCGAAGATCTATAAAAGTATCAACGGCGGGGATAGCTGGGTGCAGTCGACCAACGGGCTGATCGCCTCGAACTTAACGTCGCTGGCAGTTACTCAAAGTAACCCTGAAGTATTGTATGCGGGAACGGATTCTGGTATCTTCAAGAGCGTTGACAAGGGAGAGAATTGGTTCAAATCCACTGATGGTCTTGGTGACCAGTGGGTCTATACCATCGCGGTCGACCCGGATTCTGCAAATATCGTTTATTCCGGAACATTCGACCAGGGGGTGTTTAAAACAGAGGACTCTGGTGCGAATTGGTCGGTGTTTACCGATGGCATTACAGGACTGTCTATCCATGATATCGCGATCGATCCGCTTGATCCAAAAATTCTTTATGCCGGAACACGTGTTGGGGTTTATAGAAGCATTGATGCGGGTGGAAATTGGGTCAAGTCGTCCAACGGTTTGGACGATGAGTGGATCTCAGCCTTGGTTATCAATCCGCAGCAACCAGGCACACTATATGCCGCAACTGAGTCGGGAGTTTATAAAAGCATCAATTCCGGGAACGATTGGGAAATTACGAATCAGGATTTTGTGTTCAATGCTTACTCTCTGGCGATCGACGCTATTGATCCCGATGTGCTCTATGCAGGATCATCCGGGGGCATTTATAAAAGTGAGGACGGGGGATCGACCTGGACCCCTTATATTGGTTGGGCGAACTTTGCAGTGAATAAGTTGGTTATCGACCCGAACAACCCGGATGTTCTTTACGCGGTAACATCCGAGCGCATCTATAGAAGTATAGATGGAGGAGTCATCTGGAAACCAAGAAGCGCCGGACTGGATCTTTACCAGGTTTCTTCGATGGCAATCGACCCTTCAGATAGCAATACCCTCTATGCCGGTGGCTCCAACGGAGTGTATAAAAGCATAGACGCTGGGAATAGCTGGGAAAACGTGAGTAGCGGGCTGCCTGGTGGTTCGATCCATGATTTGGTAATCCACCCGCTGGATACGAATAATATTTATGTGGGTTCCAGCCATGGTCATATTTATCAAAGTAATAATAACGGTGAAACCTGGCACCCTGCTTATCAAGGGCTGCGAGCCTATTTTGTCAATAAGCTGGCAATCGACCCAGTTGACGGAACATCACTTTATGCCGGAACGTATCATGGCGGTTTGTATAAAGGGTTCCATTTACACCATGCTAATTATCTGCCCTTGACAATACGACCATAAGACCCAGGACGACAGCAATTCTCAATATGGAAAAATCTGTTTATTTTTTTGGTGTAGGGGACGGCTGCCACGCCGTCCCGAGAACAGCCGTAGGGCGTGATTGGAGGTGCCGGATATTTCCATT
>DHRN01000054.1:37185-37308 GCA_002411175.1 Anaerolineaceae bacterium UBA5311
TTGTGTATGGTCAATGTTCACAGAGGAATAAGAGGGAGAAATATTGCCGTTACAACAATATTACAACCCCCTCAATACTAGGCTTCGCCGGAACGGGACCAGCCACGTTCCCTACGGAAGGAT
>DHRN01000054.1:37536-59824 GCA_002411175.1 Anaerolineaceae bacterium UBA5311
GCTCCCCCTTTAAATCTAAACACATTCACATTGAGAACTGCTGCCCAGGACGATGCCAGGCACGATCTTTGCAACATTATTGTATAATAGAGCAATCTGGAAAACTAAGCGCCTGACCTGCAACAAAACAGCAGGTGACGAGGTGGGAGGTTTCTCTTCGCAAGAGGAGACTAACCATAAAAATATGGGAAAATCGAGAGATCGGCGGATGCCTCCAGGGTAAACCCTTTTTCCAGGACTGAGAAAAATCTAAGGAGCACTCATGTGTGGAATTGTTGCCTATATCGGTGAGCAAGATGCGACACCCATCGTCGTTGATGGTTTAAGAAGACTGGAATATCGCGGATATGACTCAGCGGGAATTGCTATTCTTGAAAATAATCAGATTCAAATCCGCAGAGTGGCTGGCAGGATCGCAAACCTGGAAAATCTGGTTAAACAGCACCCGGTTCATGGATCGGTTGGCATAGGGCATACACGCTGGGCTACTCATGGAGCCCCCAATGAACAAAACGCGCATCCTCATGTCGGGATGTCCGGCAAAATTGTGATCGTCCATAACGGTATCGTTGAAAATTACCTGACCCTGCGTGAAGAACTGATCGCTGAAGGAGTGGAATTTAAGTCTGAGACGGATACAGAGACAATCGCGCATTTGATCGAGGGTTTTTATAGCGACAGTGAGGATCTTTACAGCGCAGTTCACAGCGCCCTGCAGATGATCAAAGGCGCGCATGGTTTGGTCGTCATGTCAACTGAAGAACCAGATCGGCTGATTGCCGCCCGGCTCGGTAATGCTGGCGGTGTGTCATTGGGGATTGGGGATGGAGAAATGTTCATTGCCAGTGATATTCCTGCGATTGTTCCGTATACGCGAAAAATGGTCTTTCTGGAGTCCGGGCAGATTGCTGAAATTAAAAAAGACGGATTTACCATACGAGACCTTGACGGGAAGCTGGTTAAGACAGAAATTCAGACGATACAGTGGGATTCGGTTTCAGCTGAAAAAGGCAAGTACCGCCATTTCATGCAAAAAGAAATCCACGAACAAGTACGCACACTTTCCGATACCCTGAGCGGCAGGATCGATTACGATAAATACAGTGTCAGCCTGTCGGGATTAAACCTGACTCCAGCCAAAGCAAAAGAAATTCGAAAAATCTTCATTACAGCCTGTGGGACCGCAGCTTATGCCGGGATGGTCGGAAAATACCTTATCGAACATATTGCGCGCATCCCGGTTGAGGTGATGGTCGCATCGGAATTTCGATACAGTAACCCTATCGTCGAACCCGGCACGGTGGTTCTGGCGATATCCCAATCCGGTGAAACAGCAGATACCCTTGCGGCGATGGAGGAAGCACGAAACAAGGGGGCTACCTTATGGGCGATTGTAAATGCGATCGGATCGCAGGCTATGAGAGTAGCCGATGGCTGCATTTCGATGCAAGTTGGTCCCGAAATCGGAGTTGCTTCAACCAAAGCTTTCACGGCGCCCGTGCTTGATCTCTACATGGTGGCAGTTTACCTGGCTGATTTGAGAGGTTCACTGAGCCATGATCAAAGGACCGCATTGGTCAAGGACCTTCTTACCGTTCCATCGTTAGTGAGTAAAGCCCTGGCTCAGGAAAATGCAATTAAAGAAATCTCAGCCAAGTATCTCGGGATGAAAAGCGCGCTTTACCTCGGCAGGGGTGTCAATATGCCCATTGCTTATGAGGGCGCGTTGAAGTTGAAAGAAATTTCGTATATCCATGCCGAAGGCTATCCGGCTGGAGAAATGAAGCACGGCCCCATCGCGTTGGTGGATAAAGACTTGCCTGTGATCGTGATTGCCACGCAAGATCCATGGTATGACAAAATGATAAGCCAGATCGAGCAGGCTAAAGCACGCGGTGCGTCAGTTCTGGCAGTTGCAACTGAGGGAGATGAGCTGATCCCCACAATTGCTGAAGAAGTTTTTTGGGTTCCGGAAACACCATGGCTGCTAAGCCCTGCCATCAATATCATCCCGCTTCAGCTTTTTGCGTATCATATTGCAGCCATGCTTGGGATGGACGTCGATCAGCCCCGTAACCTGGCAAAATCGGTGACTGTTGAATGATTTACCAGCATTTTGATTGATAATTGCTCCACTCCAACGTAAAATAGAGAAAATGAAATTTTGAGGAGTACTTAATGATAACAAAAGAAGCCGTGTTGAATGCATTATCTACAGTCATGGACCCGGATTTACACCAGGACCTGGTAACGCTAAACATGATCGAAAATATCCAGATTGACGAGGACAAAGTCTCGTTTTCAATTGTTTTAACAACTCCCAGCTGCCCTTTGAAAGGGAAAATTGAGGCTGATGCCCGCAAGGCTGTCCTGACGATGACAAAGGCAGAAGAAGTCGACATCCGGATGACAGCAAAGGTGAAGAATTCAAAAACAATTGACCTGGGCGACAATTGCTTCAGGCATGTTATTGCCGTTGGTTCGGGTAAGGGCGGTGTTGGGAAAAGCACCGTATCGCTAAATATCGCATTGGCACTGGCAAATGACGGAGCTAAAGTTGGTTTACTGGATGCAGACATTTATGGTCCTAATATCCCCCGGATGCTGGGGATTGATCATCTCCCGGACATTGCTGATTACAAAAAGCTCAGACCGGCAGAAATTCATGGGCTCAAGGTTGTATCGATTGGATTCATGGTGCAGCCAGGTCAGCCTTTGATCTGGCGCGGACCGATGCTGCATTCAGCGATTCAACAATTCATTACCGACTTTGAATGGGGAGACCTTGACTATCTTGTAGTGGACCTGCCCCCGGGAACAGGCGATGTCCAGTTATCACTGGCGCAGTCAATTCCGATCAGCGGAGCGGTTATCGTGACCACACCACAGCAGGTCGCTATCGACGATGCCAGCAGAGCTGTGGGCATGGTGGAAAAACTCGAGATTCCCCTGTTCGGCATTGTCGAAAACATGTCTTATCTCACCATGCAGGATGGAAGCAAACTGTACGTGTTTGGTGAAAATGGCGGTGGCAGCCTGGCGAACCAGGTGGGCACAAGACTGCTTGGGCGCGTCCCCATCGATCCTGGAATTGGTGTGGGTGGGGATATTGGCTCTCCGGTAGTAATGCAGGAACCGCTGAGCGACTCAGGCAAGGCTTTTGTCGAAATTGCCAGGAACGTTGCCGCGGAAGCAAGCAAAGCAGCTTTTAATAAGATCAAGAGCGGATGATATAATTGGCAATCATGTCTGAACAAAAAACAATCGGAGTCCAATTCAGAACAATTGGAAAATCCTACCATTTTTACTTACCTGAAGAAATTGACCTCGAAGTTGGCGAGTATGTCATCGTAAATACAGCACGAGGCAAGCAAATTGGAAGAGTAACGCGTAAAGACATCACGAATCCGGAGGAAACACAGGATATTCAACCTGTTGAAAGAATCGCAACTCCGCGAGATTTGATGTTGAAAGATATGATCAGGCAAAAAGAGAAAGAAGTTGTCGAAAAAATTGAACAATTCCTGCTGCAGAATAACCAATACAATGGTGTAAAGATTCTTGACGCGGAATATTCGTTTGATTCAACCCGTCTGACCTTGTATCTGAGCTATGACAACGTGCCAAATTTCAATATGCGCAACTTCATTCGCGAAGCCGCCCCCATGTTCCAGGACACCCGGGTTGAGATCAGGCAGGTTGGACCGAGGGATATGGCTAAAGAAATCTCCGGACTGGGTGCCTGCGGGATTGAAAAACGCTGTTGTTCCCGATTTTTGACCGAATTCAGTTCGATATCCATCCGAATGGCAAAATCGCAAAATGTCTCGTTGACGCCGTCAGAAATTACCGGCATTTGCGGGCGCCTGCGCTGCTGCCTGGCTTATGAGAATGATACCTACGAAGCAGCCTTGAAACTGCTCCCAAAGCGCAAAAAAGTGATTCAAACCCCGCTGGGTGAAGGGAAAGTGGTGCAAACCCTGCCCTTGACTGATTCAGTGATCGTTGATATCCCCGAAGTGGGACACCGGGTAATTACCCGAAGTGAATTGGAATCGGGCAAAATGGAAGAAAAGCTGCCGGATAGTCCTGTGATTGAAACATCAGAACCGGATGAGAGTGTCGAGATGGTCTCACTGGAAACAAATCAGCCCCGACGTGGAAAGACAAGCAGAGAGAAAAGCCCAACCCAGGCATCAAGAGGGATAAAAAGCGACAAACGCTATAAACGAACCCAAAAAACAGGCGACCAACACGAAACAGATCAACATCCGAAAGAGCAAACCCGCTCCAAATCATCGTCAAGGCGAGGAAAACGGTATAAAAAGAATAGCGAACAACCGAATGAACATGGAAAGTAAAACCTATAACGCTGTTAAGTTTGACGAATGGAAAACCAGGAAGAAGATCCTGGTCATCCTGGCGCATCCGGACGATCCGGAGTTTTTTTTGGGCGGAACGATTGCTCAATGGACCGGCGCCGGACATGAGGTCAGTTACCTTCTGTTTACCAAGGGCGAACGCGGAATCAGTGAAAAGTATCAAAATGGGGAAGAGTTAAAGTTGATCCGGGTGGCAGAGCAAAAAAATGCTGCCAGCGTGTTGGGTGTTACTGATATTTCCTACCTGGATTTCCCGGATGGCTATATCGAAGTAAACCTTGAAAACCGGCGAATGTTGGTGGGAGAGATTCGAAAACGCCAACCTGACCTCGTCGTCAGCTGTGACCCACAAACACTCTTCCATCATTATTATGTGAACCATCCGGACCACCGGGCGGTTGGAATGCTGAGTGTGGACGCTGTCTTCCCGGCGGCGGGCAGCCCGGCTTTTTTTCCTGAGCAGTTGGAAGAAGGTTTACGTGTTGCCGCGATCCAGGAACTGTGGTTGAGCCTGACGGTAGAACCAAACATTTCACTGGATGTCAGCCCGCAGTGGGATTTGCGAATCAAAGCGTTAAAAAAACATGTTTCACAAATCGGCGATCCAATCCAATTTGAACAAAAGTGGAATGAACGACGGCGGGAGGCAATGGGATCTGAAGATGGATACCAGGAACACTTCCGCCGTGTTATTCTGAGAATTCCATAGAATATCCAGGCTTGTTTGTGGATGGTGATGTAATCACTGATTTTGATGGTTTTCAGCACTATCTGGATACCGCACAGGAGCTTGATCGTATGAGCGAACCGGACTTTTTCCTTATTGCCAAAGCGTTACAACCCTACGCCAGTCTGCATAGGCGACACCTTCATATGTATCCCGAGCTTGCGTTTAACGAAATCCGTACTTCCGCATATGTGGCGCATGAGTTGGAGAAGCTCGGTATGGAGGTGCGAAGAGGTGTTGGCAAAACCGGACTTGTGGCTAACTTTCCCGGCAACAAAGAAGGACCACGTTTTCTTTTACGGTTTGATATGGATGCCCTCGCGGTAGAGGAAAAATCTGGTGTTGAATTTGCTTCCATTGAGGCAGGTTTAATGCATGCCTGCGGGCATGACGGGCACGTTGCCATCGGGCTGACCATCGCCAGTATCCTGGCAGAACTTGGAGAGCAGCTGGAGGGAAGCTATTTCCTGGTCTTCCAGCCAGCTGAAGAAATCGGACAGGGCGCAGCAGCGATGATCGCG
Source organism: Anaerolineaceae bacterium UBA5311 (assembly GCA_002411175.1). Taxonomy (GTDB): domain Bacteria; phylum Chloroflexota; class Anaerolineae; order Anaerolineales; family Anaerolineaceae; genus Mesolinea. Next base: position 43,167 of record DHRN01000054.1, read on the forward strand.
GATGGCGTAATGGATATCGTGCAGCCCGATTATGCCCTGGCGGTGCATTTATGGTCAGAAAAACCGGTCGGTTGGCTGGGAATTACCGCTGGTCCGGTGATGGCTGGTTGTAAAGATGTAAGCTTCAAGGTCAGAGGTGTTGGCGGGCACGGCGCCCGACCTCACCTGGCGGTTGACCCAATTCTGGCGAGCGCGCATCTGATCACTGCGCTGCAATCAATCACAAGCCGGGAGACAGACCCACTGCAGAGCCTGGTTTATTCGATCACCCGCATACAGGCAGGAACGAATAATAATGTAATTCCTGACATGGTAACACTGGGAGGGAAACCGCGATATTTCACAAAAGAAGTTGGCGATATGATGGAAAAGTCGACCCGGCGCATTTCTAAAGGGATTGCCGATACGTTTGGCTGTGAGATCGAAGTTGAATTTGGAGCAGCGGTTCTGCCTGTCGTCAATAATCAGGCTGCGGTCCAGGCGGCATGGAAGGCAGCGCAGAAAATGGACGCAGATTTTGAGGTTGACCAGAATATGCGTATGATGGCTTCAGAAGACATGGCAATGTTTCTGGATCTTGTGCCCGGAGCTATGATTTTTGTAGGCTCCGGAAGCGATGACCCGACAAAACGGTTCCCCCTGCACCATCCCTGTTTTGATATCGATGAAGACAGCCTCGTGGTTGCGGCAGCGCTTTTGCTCGGGACATGCCAGCAATTGGCTAAGAGATGATCCTGTCGGGAGCGACAGTGGGTACATGGTGTACACAATGCAGGATACAACTTCCTTGCAGGGTGTGACTAACACGTGCCCTACAAATGTTGTAAGTGAAAGCTCTGAGTAGGTATAATCCCAGTATGGAAAACGCTACAGAAAAAATGCCATTGACCTCACACCTGGAAGAGCTTCGCAAAACGCTGATGTTATCCCTGGGTGGATTGGTGGTTGGCGTGCTTGTGGCGGTGTTTTTTGTCAAACCAATCCTCAATTTCCTGGCTATTCCAATCGGTGGAATGGAGAATTTACACGCGATCGAAGTTACTGAAACGATGTCGGTATATATGCGGGTAGCATTGTTGGGCGGGCTGATTGTCGCCCTGCCGTGGATACTTTTTCAGATTTTCGATTTTGTTAGCAAAGGATTAAAAGCCACCGAGAAAAAAGGAATCTACCTGGCGCTGCCTTTCGCGGTGGCTTTGTTTTTGGCAGGCGTTGCTTTTGCATATTTCATCATGCTGCCGGCGTCGCTTGGTTTTTTTCAGGAGATACTTGAAGTCACCACAACTATCAGGATAAAATCTTACTTTAGCTTTACCACGAACTTGCTTTTCTGGATTGGAGTTAGCTTCCAGATGCCCTTGATTTTTTTCATCCTTACCAAGGTTGGGTTGGTCGATTACAAAATGCTTGTGAGGGGCTGGCGTGTGGCGATCGTTATCATTGCGGTTTTGGCAGCGATAATCACACCTACAGGCGACCCGATTAATATGTTAATTTTCATGGTGCCGCTTTCTGTATTATATTTGTTAAGTATATTGCTTTCTGTGATGGCAGGAAAACGCGCCAGAACGGAAGATAAAGAGGAGTAAGTGATGGGATCTTTACATTGGCCAGAAATTTTGCTGATTGCCTTTATTTTACTTTTGGTTTTCGGTGTCGGAAGAATCACGAAAATCGGAGGAGAGATGGGTGCCGGCATCCGTGCCTTTAGAGAAGGCTTGAGCGGAAAAAAGGAAGACGAAGCTGAAGACGGGAAAAATGACCCGGTTGAGACAGAAAAAGACAACCAGACTGATTTGGAAAAATAGTATTCGAGTATGGAATTTCTGAACCTGGGCTGGATGGAAATTGCCTTAATCCTGATTTTGGCTTTTGTCGTCCTTGGTCCAAACAAGATGGTTAAGACAGGCAAAGACCTGGGGAGCTGGATCCGTAAATTGAGCAAGGACCAGCTCTTCAGGGATGTCATCGAGACGACAGACGAAATTCGGCGATATCCGCGCAAGATTTATGACGAAGCGCGGCTCGAGCTGCCGGCGCATGTTGTACAGCAACAACAACAGGATGACCAGCCTGATGACAGGGTGGTTAAAGTGGATACCGACCCAAACCCAGAGGATCACACAAATCCTCCAGGATAGGCGCTCTCGCCCTACGAGATCAATTTCCGAAAATTAACCATCATGTAGTCATAGGCAATGTTCGCGTCCTGGGATGGTTTTTCCACCGATGCTGGAATCAGACTTTCAGAGATCGCAAGCAGCTGATTTTTTGAAAGGTTGTGGGCGATATTCAAAATAACCGATGGATCCGTTAGCAAATTCGGTAACAACTGCATGAATTGGTTTTTGACCAACGACGGAAGCTTTGCTGCTACGATAAGCCTTTCAATCCGTTCAATTGGATTTGACTGATATGCCTGGAGCTGGACATCCCGGATTCTTATTCGCAATTCAGACCCGGTTGGGTTGGGCAGACCAGTTATTCGCAATGTGTGTGCCCTCTGGTCATATTCGAAATCATGCAGTTGGTTTTCTCCATTGATTTCAACATCAACCGCGGCAGGCTGGCTGATGCCAATCACCTCAAACCCCCAGTCGCGAGTTTGCGGCAGTTTTGGCGCGTAATTGCCTTCAGCAGGTGCAACCGACAGTGTCAGAACATCGTCTGCCAGGCATTGTGAGATTCGTGTAATGCAAAAATCTCCATCCAGGTAAGCCTGACCTTCCCCAGCATCTTCATAAAGGTCGTATGTCGTGTCTTTTCCCGCAAACACCTTAACCGTAAAGGATTCCGGCAGATCCACGCCATTACCAACGGGGGAATTGTCGAGTGGGATGATTGCGCCAGGTTGGGCGAAGACGGGGATTTGCATCAAGTCATAATACAAGCAGTACCAATAACCACCATCAAACTGCTCGTGTGTGTTGAGATCGAACCAGGTGCCGGGGGGAAGCCAGATTACTTTGCGGGAAAATCCGGTCTCAGGGTCCACCGGAGCTGTAACAGGCGCGGCGAGTAATTGTCTGCAAAAAAGGTATTCCCCCGGGCATTGATACGCAGCTTCGTTGGCAGACCAGCGGTAATACATGGGGAGAATGATTGGTTCGCCAGTGTTAGCGCTGCGCGCATTAGCAGAATAAATCAGGGGGATGAGCTGATGGCGCAGCTGCAGCGCTTTTTGAGCGTTTTTGAGGGTATTTAGGTCGTAACCCCAGGGTCGTCTTTCGATAAAGGGATTGTTGGTCGAGTGTAAGCGCAATATCGGGCTGAAGACACCATACTGGACCCAGCGCAGATAGAGCTCAGCTTCTTCAAGCCCTTCGTAGTGCCCGCCGATGTCGTGGCTCCACCAACCGTAGGCAACATTCGAGGCGGTCGCGGTCATTTCGGGTTGGAATCTGAGCGTGTCCCAATGGACAACAGTGTCACCGGAAAAACCGATTGGATAACGCTGACCGCCCAGATTAGGCCACCTGGAGAAGATAAAAGGACGTTTTGCGGTGGTTTTGCCCTGGTCGTAATAATGGAGATGGTTTAGCCAGAAGAGGGGATCCAAGCCCTCAATTTTGCAGCCGGTGCCTTGCTGCCAGTCCAGCCACCAAAAGTCGATGCCCTGAGCTTCGAGGGGATAGTGCATGGTTTCAAAATAAGCCCGGGCAAAATCTCTGTCGGCGATATCGAAAGGAACAGGTTGCCGGCTGGCTGGGTCGATTCCCATACGTGCTGCCATAATTTCGTACTGGTCTTCGTGGGGGTGGATTCCTTCCGCAGGGTGCAGGTTTAGCGCTGTCTTCAGGCTGCGTTGATGCAGCTGCCGGATGAAGCCCTCTGGATCGGGGAAAAGCTCCCGGTTCCAGGAGTAGCCCGTCCAGCCTGTGGAGGTGTTGCCTGTTTTGGTTATGTGCCAATCCATGTCGACAATACAGACAGCCAATGGAATTTTGTGGTCAGCAAATTGATCCATCAACTCCAGCAGCTGATCGGAGGAATAAGCCCAGAAACGGCTCCACCAATTGCCCAACGCCCAGCGCGGCAGCAAACTAGGTTTGCCGCTTACTTTTTGATGGTCGATGATTGCCGATAGATAATCCTGCCCGTAACCGTAGAAATAAAGGTCTTTGTAAGCCATGGGTTTGTTCCTTGGCTTGGGCCAATTGTCTTCTCCAAAAACGAGCGTGTCAGTGTCATCAACAACTGACCACCCGGAACGCGAAACCAAACCGGGGTCCAGCCTTACAGCCCCGACCGTTCTGTCCAGTGTACGCGTGGTGCCGCCCAGGTTATGGTGGTCAACATCGCCGAAATGCCATGTGGTTCCCTTTTCCTTGAGCTCGATAAAGAGGCTTCTCCAGTGCAGGTTGGGCGTGTCTTTGTAGTGCAATTTGAGGTGTTCGGTTTCGATTAACAACCAACCATCAGTGCTGCTTGATGAAAACTCCGGAAATTCGAGGTTGCGATACCAATAGGTAAGACTTGGACGGTCTTCAAACGTCCCGGATGGATCGAATTCCATACGGATCAGCCGGCTGGTCAGGATGGTAAACCTGGCGTTGCCAGCGATGACTACCGAAGAAGGGTTTGCGATTGGGTCAAAAACGGGTTTGATACTTGGCATGCTAATCACCTGTCAAAAGTTTATTAGTGAATTGTAATTGAAGTTCGTGGGTAGTTAATGATTACTTATCCATTTTTTGTGATATTTGTACTTTAATTAATCATTCACGGTAAAATCGAGGAATTGAAGGGAAAAGGAAATATGGAAACTGACCTGAAAAGCGTTCCCCAAACGAGAAATGAACCAAACGGAGATGGACACCTCCGGATTCAGAGGGAAATAGTTGGAGAAGAAAACCCAAAAATCAAAGATGCTTCGAAAGTAAAAAACCTGTTTCCACTGGCAGCCGGTTATTTCGTCGATCAGGGTGAAAACCAGGCGATGTCCATTTTCAGCCCGGTTTTGCGCCAGCTATGGGGTTTGAGCATCGGTAATCTATCCCTGATTACCTTCATCCGCAGTTTGTTACAAGCATTGAGCTCCCCATTCTGGGGGTTTATGGCGGACAAATACTCCCGCAAAAAGGTCCTTTTTTGGGGGACCGGCTTCTGGGGCATCTGGACGATCGCGGTAGGACTGACCCAAAACTTCAGTCAGCTGCTGACAGTACGGGTTATTTCGGGAATCGGTCTAGGCTGCCTTATGCCGGCAACCTTCTCGATCATGGCGGACTCATTCGCGCCAAAGATCCGCGGGCGCATGCTCGGTTATCTCGAAGCGATTGGTGTGCTGGGTATCATCATTTTCACAGTCGGACTGGGACAGTTGGCTACCCCCGAAATGTGGCGCTGGGGTTTTATCATTCTTGGAGTCGCCAGCATCATTTCAGGAATTATCATCCTGATTTTTGTTGATGAGCCAATTCGTGGGCAATCTGAACCGGAAATGAAAGGACAGCTGACTTTTGAACAGGCAGAACGCTTCAAGGTCGGTTTCATCGACTTGCTCAAGGTGTTGGGCATCCCAACTATTCGTGTAGCTATTTTGCAGGGGCTGGCGGGGTCGATGCCATGGGTGATTATGGGTGGGTTTCTGATTTTGTGGCTGGTCGAAGAACGTGGTCTGGAAACTCAACAGGCTCCGTTAGTGTTTGGAATCATGTTGATTGGAACCGCGATCAGCAATGTTCTGGGTGGGTACATTGGGGACTGGGCAGAGCAAAAAAGCCCGAAGTATGGGCGTGCCTTTATTGGACAGATATCTGTGATCTTCGGCATTCCTCTGACGATTATTCTGCTAACGGCAACCGAAAACTGGAATTTGTGGGAGCTGACCGCGTTTTGTTTCTTTACCGCTCTCCTGATCAGCTGGCCCGGGAAGGGCTCAAAAGAGCCGATGATGGCTGCGGTGGTTCCGCCTGAACTTCGTTCGACAGCATTCGCGATGACAGTCTTTGTAGAAAATGGGTTCGCGGCAATCGTAGCGCTAATTTTTGGGATGATTGCTGACAGAATCGATTTGCAAACAGCAATGTTATGGACAATTCCGGTGCCCTGGATATTGTGCGCGGTTTTCTTTACCGGATTTTACTTTACCTATCCCAAAGACCGGGAGAAACAGCGCCTGATATTGGAAGAACGCGCCCGCGAACTTGGGATTGAGAAGAGTTTGGAATTTTAGGAAACCTTTCTCCGTTTTAAATTGCAAAGCGGATGGAACATAGTCCATCCGCTTTTTGTTATTCATGGCTTATTAAAAAAAGAAACTCCTGGTTAGAGGAGTTTCCTGTGAGCGGGAGCGACGGGATTTGAACCCGCGATCTCGGCCTTGACAGGGCCGCATGTTAAACCGCTACACCACGCCCCCACAGAAAAAGAAGTTTAGCATGACACTTTGCTTTCGTCAAGATGAATTTTGGTTTTTTGTTATTCTCCAGCGAAAATGTCACCCCTTCAAACGTACTGTCATTATGAACGAAGTGAAGAATCTTACCCGACAAGTGGGCTGTTATTCTCTATGAAGTGACATATAGTGTACTTCGTAAGAATCTTACCCGTTGGAGTGAAAGATCCTTCGCAAAAGAGGCTCAGGATGACAAAAATACTGCCATTCTGACAAACGCATTGTCATTCTGAACGAAGTGGCACATAGTGTATTTCGTAAGAATCTTACCCGTTGGAATGAAAGATCCTTCGCAAAAGAAGCTCTGGATGACAAGCATACTGTTATTCTGACAAGCGGACTGTCAATCTGAACGAAGTGACACATAGTCTACTTCGTAAGAATCTTACCCGTTGGAGTGAACGATCCTTCGCGAAAGAGGCTCAGGATGACAAGCGTTCTGTTATTCTGACACGCATACTGTTATTCTGACAAGCGGACTGTCAATCTTAATGTATTTACCGGCGCAATCCTGTAATGGGACGGTTATGGAAATACCTGGATTATTGAATTATACAAAAAGAGCCTGGGTTATTTCAGGCTCCTGGGGTTATTATTTATGATATATTGTTCACCTGAAGAATAAACGCTGACGCGTTTCTCTGCAGGGATTAAATTTTTCGCTGATTCGTTTTATGCAGTTGCGGCATCGCCAATATCTTCGGCGGCGTCTTTAACTTCTTCCACCACGTCCTTTGCCCCTTCTTTAGCCGTGGCAGCCATCTTCTGAGCTTTATCTTTGGTCATGCGGGCAAGCTCATCAGCTTTATGCAGGGCATCCTGATAGGCAACTTCTGCCCGATGCTTGGTTTCTTCGTAAGACTCAATGCCTTTGTCTTTCAACTCGAATGCTTTTTCCTTGATGACCTGGCGAGTTTCCTCACCGGTCTGGGGGGCTAAAAGCAAAGAGGCGATCGCGCCAGCTAATGCGCCTACGGTGAAACCCATTACAAATGATCCAAAATTATTATCCTGTGACATATCTTTCTCCTATTTATTATTTACTTTTTGAAACGTAAAAGCTGGGCTATCTTTTTGGCTCCAGCCAGGGATTCGTTTACTTTTATGACAGGTTCAGCGAGATTATCGCTCAAGAACCTTACCGTGCCTTTAAGGGTGTTGACGGTGTCTTTGGTCGAACTCATGATCGGGGTTACTTCGTTTTTCAACAGGTTGGTTAAGTCTGCCAATTGAATGATGAGCACCACCAGCGCCACCCCGATTATAAACATCATCAATGCCATCAGGATTATGAAGATATCCCGGACTTGCGATACCACTTCACCTTCCTGAAGTGACAAAACTACAACTCCCGCGATAATCGCAAGGATGATTACCACCGCGACCACGATGGCGATCGTGCCGCCTTTTCCTTCTTTATTTTCTATTTCAGGAGAAGTGAGCGTTTCTTCCGTTGTACTGGAGGTGGCAACCGGTTCAATTTCTGTCATTTTTTCCTCGTTGGGTAAATTATATACTAAAAGTTGTAACCATTGAATTCTTGTATAAAAAATTAAAGGTCAGTAATTTGAAAATTGGTCTCGTCGGTGTCAAACAGCTCTGCTTCAGGAGTCAGGGTGATATCGGCAAAGTTGCTGGATTGATCTGTTTTGACCAGGTGCTGTTTGACAAGTTCCAGAATCGCAAGGAAAACTACGATTGCGTGTAACCGGTCGGGGTTTTCTCCCAGGATGGTCGAAAAGCTGGCATGCTTTTCACTTCGCAGAACATGAACGATCTCTTCGAGCTTTTTCTTTATCGTTATTCTGGGAATGCTGATCAGGGCTCCATCCAGGATGGGAGGCTGCTGGCTGGCGAGGTTTTCAAGGCTCATGATCAGGTCGGTGATGGTCAGTCCACTCAAATCGAGCTGGACGCTGACTGGATAGTTGCGGGGAATATGCAGGTGACTGCGCAGATTGGCATCCATGCGGTCGGATAACCATTCTGAGGTTTTTTTGATCTCCCGGTAGACAATCAGCTGGCGTGCCAGGGTCTCACCGAGGTCTTCTTCATCATCAGGTCGAATTGGAGGTCTGGGCAGGAGCGCTTCGGATTTAATCTGTACCAGTTTAGCCGCAATAATCACAAATTCTGAGAGGTAGCCCGGATCGGCATCTTTGTTATTCTCGATATAAGCGAGAAATTGGTCTGTGACCTGGGCTAAAGCAAGTTTGTTGATGTCGAGTTCGGCATTTTGGATCAGGTCGAGCAACAGATCCAGCGGTCCGGAATAAACTTCAGTCGCGATTTCATAGGAATCGGATTGATGCAGCCACAGTTTTGCCATGGCTGCATTATATCCCACCAGCCCGTAAAATCGGGCGATTGGAAGGTATACTTGTAGCATTATGGCAGATTATATTTGTGCCGATTGCGGCTCATCATATCCATCGAAAGGGCTTCCTTACCAGTGTACAGTTTGTGGCGGGTATTATAGCCTGGTCAATCTGACTTACGACCCGGAGTTAAAATCGGACGCGCCAGGTATATGGACTTATCAAAAAATGATGACCGATTTCGACCTTCCGGTTTCGTATCTTGGGGAAGGGCAAACACCATTAGTGGAACGAGTTATTGCTGGGCAGCGCTTTTTTGCCAAGCTGGAAAGTCTGAATCCGAGCGGCTCTTTCAAGGATCGCAATGCGGCAATTCTGACCAGTTATATTAGAAAACAAGGGGTTAAAAATGTTGTTGAAGATTCTTCCGGTAATGCTGGAGCGGCGCTGGCTCTTTATGCTTCCGCATTTGGCATTAGCAGCCGGATTTTTGTGCCAGCAGATACATCGGGACCAAAAATCAGGCAAATTCACTATTCTGGCGCAGATGTGGTTTATGTGCCAGGTTCGCGCGGGAACGCTCAGAAAGCGGCGTTTGCTGCGCTTGAAAAGGGAAACACGGTCTATGCCAGTCATGCGGCAGTGCCATTCGGGATGGCTGCCTACGCGACAATCGCTTTTGAGATCTTTGAGCAACTGGGTAAGCTTCCCGACAGGGTCTATTGCCCGATTGGGCATGGATCGTTATTCTATGGCGTTGTGGCTGGGTTTGAGGCTATCGGCAAGTATCTCGCCAAACCCCGACCGGCGATGATCGGACTTCAGCCTGCAGTGTGTGCGCCCCTGGTTGCGGAATGGAATCGTGAGGATTTTACCTATAACGGAGCTCCCAGCCTGGCTGAGGGCACTCTGATTGCGAACCCTGCCAGGCGGGCTGAAATTATGAAGGCTCTCATACCCGGGTTTGACGATCTTATCAGTGTTTCGGAAGATGAGATCGCCCAGGCGCATATTGGATTGAACCGCGGTGGAATTTATGTGGAACCAACCTCTGCCATGGTATTCGCCGGGTTGAAACGAGAGGAAAAATCGAATGATTCCCTTAATGTTTTGGTATTTACTGGTAATGGGTTAAAATCGTCATATTAAAGAAATTTTTACAACTGCGGATTCGTTCGAAATTCAAATTGTGTGGATTGCGAACGAATCGACGGTTCAATATGGAGAGAAATGATTGAATCAGCCGGAATAAATGCTTTGCGGAGAAAGTTACCCCAGAATTTTAAGGATGATTTTTTACTCACACGCGCGTTAACCCACCGTTCTTATTTGAATGAAAACAAGCATGTACTGGAGGATAACGAACGCCTGGAGTTTCTGGGTGATTCAATTCTGAATTTCATCGTGGCTGAGTGGTTGTATCAGAATTTTCCAGAAAAACGGGAAGGTTTTTTAACCAAGGTAAGAGCTGCCCTGGTACATACCTACCAATTATCTGCCTTCGCGCGCAAGATCGGACTGGGTCCGGCGCTTTTGGTCGGAAAGGGAGAGGACAGCGCGGGTGGGCGTGAGCGGGACGCGATCCTTTGTGATACTTTTGAAGCTCTGATTGCAGCAATTTACCTCGACACGAATATGGATACAGTCAAAAACTTCATCATTCCCTTCCTGGAGGATGAATCAGAAGAAATCTTAAAATCTCATGGCGAAGAAGATGTAAAAAGTCGTCTCCAGGAATGGGCACAGGCACAAGGGTATCCTTCTCCGAATTATGTTGTTGTCAATGAGAGCGGTCCTGACCATGCCAAGACCTTCCAGGTGGTCGCGGTGATCAATGAACGCGAAATTGCTTCAGGGCTGGGCAAAACAAAACAGCAGGCTGAAAAAGATGCGGCATCCAATAGCATAAAAAAGTTAGGATTCGAACACCTATGATCGAAACAAAATTTGCCGGGCTTGACCTGCAGGGTTACAAAACCTTCGCGAAAGAAACCAACCTGGTGTTTCCTGCCCAAATTACCGCGATTGTGGGTCCCAATGGATCGGGTAAATCGAACGTAGCGGATGCGATCCGCTGGGTGTTGGGAGAGCAGTCTTACTCGCTTTTGAGAGCAAAGAAGACGGAAGATATGATTTATTCCGGTTCAGACAGCCGCGCCAGAGCAGGTATGGCTGCTGTTTCCATCAAGTTTAACAACGTAAGCAAATGGCTTCCTATCGATTATTCTGAAGTTGTACTCACCCGACGTGCCTATCGGGACGGAAAAAATGAATATCTGATTAATAATCAGAGGGTTCGGCTAAAAGATTTCAGCGAACTGCTTGGAAGAACCGGGTTAAGCGATCGTACTTACACGATTATTGGGCAGGGGCTGGTGGATACCGCCCTGTCGATTCGACCGGACGAACGCAGCAAGCTATTTGAAGAAGCGGCTGGTATCGGTTTGTATCAAAGCAGAAAAGCGGAAGCTTTGAGACGTCTCGAATCAACTGAACGAAACCTCGAAAGAGTTTTGGACATCATTGCAGAACTAAAACCACGCGTTCGCAACCTGGAGAAGCAAGCTGCCCGGGTGAGTGAATATAAAACGGTGCAGGAATCGTTGAAACAAAACTTGCGGGAATGGTATGGATTCCACTGGTATAAAGCGCTGCGAGAAACTAATTCAATAAAAGACCAATTGAGCTCTGCGCAGTTGGAACGACAGGCAGCCCGAAAGACTATCGAGATTGATCAAGTCGAGAGCAGCAGTTTGCAGGAGCAAATCGAAGAACAACGCCTGAAAGTGGACACGTTGATGGATCACCTGCGTGAGCTGCGTGACCAACATCAGAGTGACAACCAGCAGCTTGCCATTTTGGATGAACGCCGGGCTGCTGTCGTTAGAGGCAAATTGCAGGGGCAGTCTGACCTTGCCAGCGTGGAAGAGGTGATTAGGTCGGGAGAAGAGAAGAGCAAATCCTGGCAACTCGACGAGGATAGGGTAAGAACTGAATTTGAAACCGTGCTCGCGCAATTAGAAGAATTGAAAGAACGCAGAAGTCAGCTGCTCGAACAGGAGCAGGAGTACGTAAAGGCAGATACCCGTCTGCGGGACGCGCTGGTTGAAGTGGAGAAAGAGGCTATTGTCATCCGTTCTCGCAAGCAGGAGATGAGCGATCGCGCGGCAGAGATCAAATCTGCACAGTCGAACATCACCGAAACGCTTGCTTCACTCGGAGAGGAAGAAAAATCGCTTTCTGCGGATAACACGAAGTTGGCTGACCAAATCAAGCATGCTGAACAGCAAAACGCAGGGCTTCGCCAGGAATTTAAGACAACTCGTGGTGAGCGGTCCGAACTGATTAAAGAACTGGAATCGCACCAGCAGAGCAGCCATTCGATGGACCTTGAAAGGAACCGGGTGAAAAACCGGCTGGAATTGATCAAGCAAAGCCGTGAAAGCATGGCTGGTTTTTCGGACGGCGCAAAGAGCTTGTTAAAAACGAGCCGTGAAAAGAAGATGCATGAAGAACTGACAGATTTGGCAACACATCTCGAGGTGCCTGAGAAGTACGAAACTGCCATTAGCGCGGCTCTTGGCGAGGCGGTTGACGTTTTGATCGTGAAGAACCAGGTTTTAGGCAGCGACCTGGTGGAGGGGTTATCCGCCAGGTTGGAAGACAGGGTGGCAATCCTGGGGCAAACGAAACAAAAAGCAGCGATAAGCAAAGTGCCGATTGGGAATGGTATGGTGCGAGCAAGTGAAATCGTGAAGATTGAGCCGGCGCTGCAACCTGTAGTCGGGTTGCTATTGGGCGACTTTTGGGTCACAGATTCACTCAACGAAGCCTTTGCCGGCAGAGAGAAACACCCGCAGTTGAATTTTGTAACAATTGAAGGCGAAGTATTACTCTCGAATGGGATCACGATAATTGGCAAGGCGAATAAGAGCAGCAAAGTAAGCTATTCGCGCCTGGTGAAGGAGCTAAGCAGCGAATTTGATGCGATCGAGAAAACAAGAGAAGAGCTGAAGTCGGCGCTAAACCAGATCCAAAAGAAAATCGAACTGAATGATGGAAAATTACGAGAATTACAGTCTACATTAGACCAAAGTGCGCGTAGCAAAGAAGCTTTGGATCGGGAATTTAAAGCAACCAGCCTCTCTTTGGAAAAAACGTTAAGCCGGGCAAGCTGGATACAACGGCAGGAGAAAGAGAACCTGACCCTGCTGCAGCAGTTGGAAAATAATCTGGCAGAGCAGACTGTCAAAGAGCGAAAAAACAATAAAAACCGTGAAAAACTATTAATTGAGCAGAAGGAACTAAAAATACGCCGGGCTGAATTCGACAAGGGTGAGGTTGAGAACCAGTATCACTATCTCGAAACAGAGAAACAAGTCTTGAGCCAGCAGCTAAAGCACCTTCAGCAGACAAACTTAAGCGAAAAATCCAGGCTGGAAAATGACCGGGTTCGTATGAATCAGTTCCAGGAGCGGATTGCCGCCCAGGAGACCACCCTGGCTGAACTATCCAGGCAAATATCCGCCCTTGTTGAAAAAGTTGAAGCGGACAAAAAGCACATTGATGAAGTGGACGAAAACTCGCTTCAACCTGAGCTGAGCCGACTGCGTGAGTTGGAAAACCAACGGAGAGTTTTCTCTGAAACTGACTCAGCAAACCAACAAACTCTGACTGAGAAAGACAGGCAGGTTGTTCACTTCCAGCTTGAACTCGCGCACCAGCAGGAACGCCTTGAGAATCTGAAAACCCGAATTGATGATGACTTCAGCCTGATCGAGATGGAATATCGCAATGAATACAGACAATCTTCACCCCTGCCATTTCCGGACCTGGTTATTGAAACTTTGCCGGAGAAGACAGATGTCCCCGAAGAGGTGGCTGAGGCAATAAAACAGCAAAAAACTCAATTGCGCCGTATTGGGACGGTCAACCTGGAAGCGGACCAGGAATACCGGGATGTCAAAGAGCGCTATGACAATCTAAATCTGCAGGTTGCGGATTTAAACGCAGCTCTGAGGGATATCGAAGAGATGATCAAAGAGCTGGATGTGGTCATGAAAAAGGATTTCCTGGAGACTTATAAAGCAGTCAGCACGGAATTCAGCCGGATGTTCACGCGATTATTTAATGGGGGTTCAGCGAGGCTCATGTTAAATGACGAAGACAGCCCAATAGATGGCGGCATCGAAATTGAAGCCCGTTTGCCCGGAAAACGCGAGCAGGGGTTGGTTTTACTCTCTGGAGGTGAGCGCAGTCTTACGGCTGTCGCACTGGTTTTTGCCTTGCTGAAGGTTTCACCGACGCCCTTCTGTGTGTTGGATGAAGTTGATGCCATGCTGGATGAGTCGAACGTGGGCAGGTTCATCGAATTGCTGAAAGACCTTTCCAGTGAGACCCAATTTGTCTTGATTACACACAACCGCAACACCGTATCAGCTGCAGATGTGATTTATGGTGTTACCATGGGTAAGGATTCTGCCAGCCAGGTGATTAGCCTGCGTTTGGATGAAGTTGACGAAGATTTTATCAACTAACGCAGCCTGGCATTCTGTTATGTTATCAGGGTGCGCTTAATGCCTTGAAATCTATAAAAAACCAAATATAAAAAAACCGGCTTTGACCAGCCGGTTTTCATTAATGACGAGATGTCTACTGCGAAATTACGTATTGGTAAAGCTCATCCGGGACAGCTGGCACGGAAGGGGCAAATTCTGTCCAGACAGGCTCGATAACAATGTCTGTACGCTCCCCGCGAACTTTTGCCAGCCATTCGTTGAAGTAATCTTGTTTCAGCTGGTCAAATTTCAGACTATCGACATTATTCTCGGCTTTAGTAACCAATTGGATAATGTGCCAGCCAAATGAGCTCTCGACGGGCTCACTGATTTGACCGGATTCTTCCAGGGCAAAGGAGCCAGCGAGGAACGCCGAATCGTAACTGTCACTGCGTCCGATCCAGCCAAGATCACCGCCGTTTTCCTTGTTGGACTCGTCGGTGGAATATTCCATAGCCAGGTCGTACCAGGACTCGCCGTCTTCATACCTGGCAATTACCTCTTCTGCGAGTTCTGAAGTATCAACAAGGATATGGCGTACCCAAACCTGTTCTTCTGTCGGTGTCAGGTCTTTGGTTATTTCTGCCATGAGCTTATCGCGAAGAAGTCCCATGCGAAGGATGTTTTCAGTATCGGCTTCGGAAATTTGGTAGGTGTCCAGATAGTCCTGGTAGTCTTTCACTTCTTTGTTGAAAAGCCGGGTAGTGTATGCCGTTGGGGTAGGCGTGTTCGAAGGGATCGGGGTCTGAGTAGGAACTTCTGTAGGACCGGCTGGTGTTTCTTCTACGACCGGAGTTTCACCTTCGGGCAGATCGGTTGGAGTTGCTTCCCAGCCTTCGGGTGTTGAAGTTGGTTCTGGTGAAGGCGTGGGAGTTTCTGTAGGATCAATCAGCGCGATTTGTTCTGCAGACCAGGTGGGGGTATTGACCTGCGTCATGGTTATGGTGGGAGTATAGGTGCCTTCCGGGAAGAAGTTGAACTGCTCGCGCAGCAGGGCGTTGTACTCTTCGTCCGAGACGGTAATCCCGAGTTTTTCCGCTTCTTCACGGATGATTTGATCATCAATTAACTGATTAAGTACGCTTTCTCCAATCACAGTTGGATCTTGCAGCTGGAGGATCATAGGAAGGGCATACTGTTTGCCCATATCGCCAAAATAGGTCACATATTGGCTGGCTTGATTGATCATGTTCAGGCGTGTAAACCTCGTATTTGCCTGGAACTCTCTACTTTTTACTTCATAATCACCAACCCGGGCAACGACAGTGTTCGGTTTGACGATAAAATTATCGATCAGCACATAACCGAGCATGACGGCTACGACTGCAAGGATGGCAATCGTGACGTAGATAGCTGTTTTGACCTGGCGTTCTTCCTGTTGTTTACGGGCAGTGTGTTTTTTCACCTGTCGAGGTTCGGATGGTTTTTTTGCCATTATCTCACACTCGAACTGTGTTAATTGTTATCTGCCCAAAAATCGCCTTCAAAAGGTAACAAGGCAATGTGGCGGGCATTCTTAACAGCTGTGGCAACTTGCCGTTGGTGTTTGGCGCAAGTGCCGGTTTGACGACGGGGGCGAATTTTTCCGGTTTCGTTGATGAAACGGGACAACAATTCGACATTTTTGTAATCGATCGCCAGGTTTTTGTCAGCGCAGAACTGACAAAACTTGGGGCGGGAAACAAAACGTCGGTTGCGACCGCCACGCTGGAAATCTCCATGGTCACTGCGGTCTGATCGGTCTGTAGATCTGTATTCAGTCATTTCTTCTCCTGATTAATCAACACGCAAAATGCTGCTGCGTAAAATTTGTTCATTGAAGCCCATGGTGCGTTTGAGGGCGGCAACGTTTTCGGGGTCGTAATCGAAATTAACGAGGACGTAATAGCCTTCGTTTGTTTTGTTGATCAGATAAGCGAGCTTGCGCTTGCCCCAGCGTTCAGTTTTGGTGATTTCGCCTTTGTTCGTTTTGATCAGGGTTTCGATGTTTTCGACAGCAGCATCCAGTGTTGCTTCGTCCAGGTCTGCCTGGAGGATATAGATAAGTTCGTATTTGTGCATGCTTCGAGGCTCCTCTCCTCGGGTCTGCTCCTGTTGATGCCTTTGGCTTGCAGGAGTGGAAGGGTTTGATTTTCGGCGTAAGCCGAATTTAACAAAACAAGTTTATCACAATTATCAAATCCCGCAAGAGAATTTGGGTTTTTGACAGGAATCCTTATATGGAAAAATTGTTCATTTTGTGGCTTAGGGGACGGCTGCCATGCTGTCCCGCGAACAGCCGTATGGCGTGACGCCTGTACCGGTGAAGTCGGTAAGGTTCATGTTAGGAAAGGTTCAGATTCTTCACTTCGTTCAGAATGACAAAACCCAGTTCCTATTCCC
>DHRN01000054.1:59925-70371 GCA_002411175.1 Anaerolineaceae bacterium UBA5311
AACCCAGTTCCTATTCCCTGTTCGCGGTTGCCATGCCGTCCCGAGTGTTAGGGTACGCCCGCTCCTTCCGGCGGGTTGAAATGGCGCAGGGTAATCGTCTCCACAGGTTATCATCACCTTACGCTTACCGCAATGGTGGAGTTGGCGGGAGAAGTTCAGATTGCTTGCTTCCTCCAAATGACAGAACCTGCAATGACAAGCGTCATGGTCATGATACTGAGAGCTTAGCGACTCAGTAACGGCTTGGCTTTTCTGATATGACAGATTCAGTTAATCGTTATCCCTGTTTCTCCTTCTGGAGTTGTCATTCGCGAACAGCATAGTGGCAACACTGACGATCAGAGAACCTAAAAAGGCGGGGAACCAACCATCAACATGGTATCCGGCTCCAAACCATGCTTGCGAAAGGTTGGAGGAGAGCATGAACATGGCAGTATTTAGAACAAGGCTGAAGAGACCCAGTGTGATTACGATAAGCCCGCAAGTCAGCGTTTTGAGGATCGGCAGTAAGATTGCGTTCAACAGGGCAAGGATGGCAGCCATGATAGCGTAAGCCGCCCAACCGTCGCCGGTTACGGTAATACCAGGGACGATCAATGCAGCGACGAAGACTGCAATCAAAATTACAATCCAGCGTTTCAATAAATTCATCGGATTCCTTTCTACTTAGGTACTATTATCACCCAAAACAAAGTTTACAACAGTAGATAATCTAAGGTTGTAAGGGCGAATCAATGCGCATAGCCAAATATTGACATAGAGATGACAAGTTACAAGTTGTTGTAGTGGATAATCCAAGGGTTCCTATGCTAATTAATGCGCATAGCCAATAATGAAAACTGGAGAATGCTATATATTACAGGGTGGAAACTTGTAGTGACAGGAGCCAAATCCTGAATAATTAAGTTGTTGACATACTGTACGAATGGGTTATTGTCATCCTGAGCGCAGTGAAAGATCTTATCCTTTGGAGCGCTTAGTCATCCTGAGGAGCGACACACAGTTTAATTTGTAAGGATCTTGACAATTCAAATGCAACAGATGTTTTACTTCAGCGTAAAGATTCTTTGCAAAAGAGGCTAAAAGTGACAATCTGTTTTCCAGAATGTCAGTCAAAAGAATAAGAGATCAAAGGCAGGCTGCCACGCCCCCTTGTTGTAATTCAAAAGTTCCTGCCATTCGCATAACGGGGGCTCGCAGTGACGACATGCTTTTCAGTCTGTACCAACGTAGAGCCGACGCAGTACCGCTCATCCACCCCCTCTTTAGGGGGGGGCAGGGGGGTGAGAGAGGTGCAGGAGGGGCATCCTGGGGAGCGACACACAGTGAACCTTGTAAGGATCTTGACATTTCAACCACAACGACTGATTCATTAAATGTTAAGATTCTTCGTAAAAGAGGCTCAAAGTGACAATCTGTTTTCCTGAATGACAGTCAAAAGAATAAGAGATCAAAGGCAGGCTGCCACGCCCCCTTGTTGTAATTTCAAAGTTCCTGCCATTCGCATAACGGGGGCTCGCAGTGACGACATGCTTTTCCGTCTGTACCAACGTAGAGCCGACGCAGTGCCGCTCATTCACCCCCTCTTTAGAGGGGGTCGTTGTCGCGCTCCCCGCAACCCGCTCGCGGCCACCTGCTCCCCGCTCCCAGTTACCTTTTCCCTTTTCCTGTCATCCTGAGCCTCTTTTGCGAAGGATCTTATCATTTGGAGGGCTTTGTCATCCTGAGGAGCGACATACAGTGTAATTTGTAAGGATCTTGAGAATTTGACCGCAAGGAACGTTTTCTCTACAAATGAGATTCTTCGCAAATGAGGCTCAAAGTGACAGCCTGTTTTCCAGAATGACTGTCAAAAGAATAAGAGATCAAATGCAGACTACCGCGCCCCTTGTTGTAATTCAAAAGTTCCTGCCATCCGCGTAACGGGGATCGCCGTGGCAATTTGAGGCAGGGACCAAGCATCCTGGAGTATGATCAACTCCAATCGGAACAATCGTCCAGGATGCTTCATCCCTACGTCGAGGTACTATCCTCCAGGGTTATTCCCCTGCGGAAATCAACGGTATAAACAGGTCGAACCAGATTACCGGTTCCTGGGGTGTGGGCACTTTGGCGATCGCGCAGTTGGAAAGCTGCGATATGCAGATTCCATCGGTCTCGGCTGCCTCAACTTTGTAGAAGTAATTGCGGTCATACTGGATGTCGGTGTCTTCGTAGCTATTGGTTGTCACCTGCGCGATGCGAGTCATGAAACCCAGACAGGTGGCTGTGCCGCGGTAAATGTTGTAGACATCAGCGCCATCCAGCTCGGGCCAGGTGAGCAGGATCGATTCTTCATTGATGGTGGCTGAAACAACCGGATCACCACCAAAACATTTTCCAATCGGGTCTGCCAGGCTGGCGACAGTGCCCACTCCGGCTTTGACCGTGGCGACCGTGGCTGGCATGTACATCTTATCGATCGTGTCGGTTATCTTGTGATAGTGCGGATTGCGATCAAGCCGCCCACCGCAACCGTTGGAAGCAGAGTCAGATTGGTAATTTTCCAGAACTTCTATGGCTCCGACACCCGCATCCCAAAACGAGGCATGATCTGATCTATCAATTGCGGTGTTGGTCAGATAATCGAAGGAAAGCCCAAGGTCATAGTTATTGCTGACATCGGTAAAACAAGTTCCGACCACATTGGAAGATGCCATCGTGCCGACATGCAGCTCGATACACAGATCCTGGTCGTTGTCATATCCAAACATATCCAGGTTGA
Source organism: Anaerolineaceae bacterium UBA5311 (assembly GCA_002411175.1). GTDB lineage: Bacteria > Chloroflexota > Anaerolineae > Anaerolineales > Anaerolineaceae > Mesolinea. The sequence goes on from DHRN01000054.1 coordinate 62,690, forward strand.
CCACTCCGATGATATCATCCATCTCACCTGGATGATCGGCGACATATGCTTCACTGCCCCAAAGCCCGTCCTCTTCCCCGGTAAAGAAGATCAATTTGATTGTGTAATCAAATTCATAATGACGGAACAAACGGGCAGCTTCCATCAGAGCAGAGACCCCACTGCCGTTATCTTCGGCGCCTGGTGCAAGCGTGGTTCGGGAGGGTGAAGTGCTGTCCAGGTGAGCAGTCATAAGGACTAACTTGTCGGCGTTTGGACCGTGACCGGGAATGGTGACTACTTTGTTCTTCCAGATTTCCGCCTGCAGCAGCTCCTCGGGTTGTTCATTGAGTTGATAATCCATCGGTGCAAATTCCAGGGAAATCGTCCCATCAGTAGTTTCTGCGAGTTCAATCTCTTCCATCGCTTCAGACTGATGGTATTCCGGGGAAAAGAGATGATCGCTCAGCGATACGCCATCCACATAACCCAGATTTAACAATTCCTGGTGAAGGTAGTCGTAAGCCATGGCATTTGTATTGCCCGAAAAAAGCTCAGATGAGTAACGTGTTTTGATGGTCCGGGACACGCCATCGATCAGGACCGAATTTTCGCCACTAAAATTTCGGATCCATTTTTCCACCCCAGTTTGATTTATATAGGTCAGCATGGTGCTGACGTAGGCATCCGGACCACAAACAGCATTGGGCTCCTGAGCGACAACTTCCTGGGGGATAGCAGAAAATAGCACTACAAACGAAACGAGTAGAATAAATAATTTACAATTTTTCATTCAGCATCCTTGGAAATATTTATTTTTTTCGTGTACCATCCCACCTGCCTGCCTCGCTATAATCAGCAGTGAAAAATTGTCAGTGAGGTCGGAAGTGATTGTATTATAAACTGGCGAATGGAATGTAGGACAATTTTCCCCCAAATTACCTGGTTTTGTATTATTCAAAATATAGCTCGCAGCTCGAAGCTAATCCCTTTAGGGATAGACAGGGGATTGTAAGCAACTACACTCTTTACGGTTGGTATTGAAACAGGATTCGATTGAATACCCTGGCAACGACTGTTCGCGATGGGTGGGTGCTATGCGCTAATTTCCATTGGGGGTATTAAAAAAGATCCCCGGAGGTTTTGGGTCTCCGGGGAGGGCTTGTAATAATTATACTTTTCCATGTGCGTAGAAGGTGGGGATGAAGACTGTCGCCTCACCTTTGAGCCAGCTTTGCATGGCTTCATCCTTTATCTCGAGGATGCGCTCCATCGGAGCCATACCACCCAGATCATAGGCTATCATATCCCATTCTGCTTCAAATTCGTCCATTACCGGTCGTTTCCATTCGCCGGCAAGCAAACCGAGGTGAACACCGTTTAAGCCTGCTTCGCGCATCATCCAGCCCAGCTTGCGACCCATTGACAGGTTGACTCCCTGGAAACGAAGAGAATGGTTTTGCATTTGACCAATGCTGCCAAACAGTTCGGGATAGTCTATCCTGGACTGATAATCGGGTTCTGCTGCAGCAATTATGTATCCGCCTTTTTTGGTAACCCTGACCATTTCATCCACAACCATCCTGGGGTTTTTGAGCCAAAGGAAGAAATAATGGCAAAAAGTAAAATCAAAACTGCGATCCTTAAAGGGCAGGCGATATCCATCGGCATTGATGGTTGGAACATCTTTTGTAAGCTTGCTGGCATAAGCCGCGCGGTCGAAGTCAATTTCAACCCCGCAAGGTTTTAAGCCATGGCTCTTGAAATCTTCGTATAAAGCACCCGTTCCAGCGCCAACATCCAAAACGGATTGCCCTGGAGTTGCATTTAGTTTGTCAAATATGAAACGTCGTAAATTCTTTGTCCAACGCGCTTGTAAAAGATATCGATTGTGCCAATCAGGTGTCTTCACTTAATCCTCCGAGGGTGTTATGTTGTTTATTAGTTTACCCCAATCTTCCTCATTGATGTTACCGAGAGTCGAATTAAGATCCCCCTGGTGACTGACTGTCCCATCGGGCAGGACGGTGTAAGAATAATCGATGGCGGGGTCCTCAACTTCCGGGCTAAATAAATGAGGTGTAATAGAGCTGTTTTCGTGAACGGGGTGGGGAAGGTCATCTTCTACAAGGATGCCGTGGATGCCCAGCTGATCATTAAGGCGGGTTAAATCATAGTTTGCCTGAAGATCTGCAGGGTAGAAACTGAGGGCGTTTGCGCCTCGCTGTACCAGCTCGAGACACCAATCAAGCAGGTTTGAACCGCTGTGGACCGGGAAACGGATACAGGTGAAAAGGTCCTGGTCAAAAATAAACTGCAGGTCCGCTGGTTGCGTAGTCTGGGGGTCAACCTCAAGAACGAGGTGGTCGAGACCGACTTCATTGATAAGAGTAAGATATGCCTCATCGTGGAGAATCCTGGAGGAAGCAGTAACCAAACCGCTGACCAAACCCAGCTTTTCGGCATAGGTCAGCAATTCTACAAGGTCTTCGCGCAAGGTCGGTTCACCCCCAAAAAGAAGGATCTGAGGGATGCCGGCATCGTAAGTTTTTCGTATGGTCTGTTTCCATTCTTCGGTAGAAAGCTCTTCAGGGCGCGGTGTGGTTTCCTGCGGATCGGTCCGGTATGTCAGACAAAGATTGACTCTCATGGGCGTGTTTGAGCTTTCCAGAGAAAACGCAGAATCAAAACCAGTACTGGTGATAACCGGAGCCTGGTCGGGATTGTTGATGATGTTCAGGATTTCAGCCTCAAAGTTGCGATAATCGGTTTTGAGGATAATATTGGACTCTTTGTAACGATTTTCGATGCGTTTGAGGATATCCTCCTCGTTACCACCTTGCATTTTTGCCCAGGCAAAAAAGGTTCCGGTTTCATTGAGCCGCAAGATCGAGGTCGCGTTTACGATCAGAATGCCGGAATCGTCGGGGAGGACGCGCAGATGCAAACGATATTGCACCGGGGCTTCGACAGGAGTGTGGAAGGTGAAAAATTCACCGGAAGTAGCTTCAAATAAAGATTGGTCTGCGCGTAGGTTAGAACTCATTTTTTACTCCATTGACTACTAAATCACGATAAATCGGTTGGGGTTTTTGATGCGCTCTTGAAAGAGGACAACCGCCGCCGCATTCCTGCAAAAAGTCGCAATAATGGCATTCTGCGGGGATATCTTTTCGACTGCGCAAGCTTAGACATAGGGGATGTTCCCAGATTTGATTCCATTCATCTTCCAGAATGTTTCCGACGGGTTCATAATAAGATTGGCAGGGGATAACATTGCCATCCGGTTCGATACACATGTTGTAATAAGCAGCGGTGCAGCCCTTAATTCCCAGATCGAGCATCATCGGGTCGAAGTGGCAGTATTGAGTTGGGGTATACCAGATGAGACGCTGCCCGCTTTGATTCGTTTTGTCGATAGCAATTTTTAGCAGGGCTGGTAATTCTTCTTCACGGAGACCGGTTTCCACTTCTTTACCCTTGCCCGAATGGATTAATGCATTCAAACCCACAGTTGGAACCCCCTCAGCAGCCAGAAAGTCGAGCGTGGCTTCCAGGGCATGGGCGTTGTTGGTCAGGAGAGTGGTGTTGGTCATCATATAGAGCTTGCTTTTTACCACATTTCTGATTCCCGCGAGCGTTTTTTGCCAGGCACCTTTTCGGCGGACCATCGTGTCGTGAATGCTTGCCTCATGGGATTCGAGCGTGATCTGAACATGATCAAGCCCGGCTGAAACCAGCTGGTCGAGGAAAGCCTGGTTGCCGAGTTGGGTGCCGTTGGTGTTGAGCCCGGTGACCATACCGAGCGAATCGGCATAAGAGATCAGTTCGGGCAGATCGTTTCGCAGCGTCGGTTCACCACCGGTGAAAACTACATGTGGGATACGGGCATCCCAAACCCTGTCAAGGATGTTTTTCCAGTCCTGCGTCGATAGCTCGGGATGGCTGCGGGCACGCGCGTTGTAGCAGTGGGCACAATCGTTGTTGCAGCGGTAGGTGATTGCCAGGTCCATCCGGTAGGGAGCACTCACTGTTGTTGAGAAGGGCATGTCGTTCGATAACTGGAGGTCACAAACCGGACAGGCACCGCTGTTTTCGTCAGTGAGAGACGCTATGGTCGAAATTGTTTTGGCATAGTCAATCGTCAACGCTTTTTTGTCAATATCGAAGGTTTCGAGCAAAATCTTGATGGCATCCCTTTGATCGATATTGCTCAGGTATAGAAAAGCCATCGCCATGGCGGTGCTGTTTAGATAAATGATCCTGGAGGCATTGATAACCAGGAGCCCGCTCAAATCTTCATCCACGCGCAAGTGCAGCCTGGATTTCTGGTTTTCGTCCTTGATATCAAACTTGTATATCCCAGGCTGTAAGCGCGGTACAGTTTTTTGAAACACAGGTTACCGTCCGCCTCCGGCACAAGCACAGGCGCAGCCAGCGCATGCACAGGCACAGGCACAAGAGCTTCCACCTCCGCCACCCCGGAAGCCGCTGGAACCGCTGGTGGAGCGGGAGACAGGTATGGGGTTGGTGCGGGCGGTGACACCGCTGGTGAAGCCAGTCAGATTGCCAACAATCCCGGATGAAAATGCGGTAGCACCGTTAACAATGGAAGCAGCAAAGTCTGATCCGGGGATATTTGGCATTGAGAATGAGGGCTTTGAACTTCCGCCACCAGAAACTGCTGGAGCAGGAGCCGCGATACCAGCGCTTCCTCCAGTGGACGGCGCCGAATAACCCGGGTTGTAGAGCCACCACCACCGAGGCAGGATGACAGGCGTGGAGACGAATGTCTGCTGGGTGCGGTCATTGAACTTGTCGTCCAGCATGGTCCATTCGAGTGTATGGTCAAACTGGGCACTCTTTATTTCCGGTGTCTCTGCGCCTTCAACTGCCAGCCAGGCGCGACGGACAATATCCTTGTAATAGGCTTTGGTTTCGTCGGCATTAAAGCCTTTCATCTTGTCTTCGACTTCTTTGACCAAAGCAATAATGAGAGATTGCAGGGCGTTGCGCTGTTTGGTAAGACCGAATTCTTCAAAAGCTTCGATGAAATCCTTCTCATAGGTGTGCAAACCCTCAGGCATGGGTTGATTACCTTTGATTTTCATCGGGTCTTTGTTCACCACGGTGACCGCTTCCTTCTTGAGGAGACCGAAAAGGATCATTGTGAGGACTTTGTCGAGAGGTTCTTCGAGCAAAATACCGGCTTCAACAGCAGTAAGACCGCGTTTTATTCCGTTACCGACCACGGACATCTTGGGAGGCAGGTAATTTTGCTTCCTTGAATCTGATTTTCTCTTGCTTAAAACCCTGCTGATAATGGAAAATACAACCAGCAGAATGCCACCTATCAGGCAGGGGGAATTGCTGCATAAGTTACCAATTGCATTAATGATTCCTCCGCTTCCGGAACCGGCGGGAGGTGTGTAATCGTCCTCATTCGCGATGGAGTTGGCAGGGACTGCCGAAGCTGGAAAAGCTGAACCAAACCTGTATACTGAATGCACGTCGGCATTTCCGGCGTACCATGAATAATAAACCCGGTTATCCGTGGTTAGAGAAGCTTCGCTGATATCCTCACCAGGCCAGTTGTCAGGAATGTAATAAACGCCTTCCTCCGAACCAACATCAGGAGGGAGAATGATGGTCATTCGGTAAGCCGTGTTGGTGGATTTATCGAAGTCAGAATCAAAAAAGTTTGGTTCGAATTCGAAGTTGACGTAATTTTCACGATCATCAGCATCGTAGGGGAAAAGGATGTCGGTTATGCCGTATACCCAGGCTTCGACTGTGCCACTTTGACCAGGCTGGATTTCGTGTTCTTTTAGTGCCAATTCAGCGCCATTCACGTAGGCTGAATCATTGACTTCGGGCATGGGCTGACCATTAATGGTTGCTTCGATATTGCCCAGGTTGTAATTGGCATATGGGAGAGCCAGATCGACAAAATCGAGAGGGCTGGCAGAAGGGTCATTCTCAAAAACCATCAGATATCTCAGCGTGAGGCTGCCATCGGCTTCGAGGTAAGCTTCCACTTCATAGGTTGGTATTGTAAATCGATAAGTTTGCGCGTCCACTCTGCTTGCCGGCATGAATAGAAAGATTATCACCAACAGCAGGCTGGCAATAGAGAATGTGAGCTTGGTGGAAAAACGGTTTACCATTTTGGCTCCTCTGTGAGTTGGTAAGTTGTGCCGCAGTTGGGGCAGGTAACAACCGGGGCGCCATCTACCATCGTGATGTCTTTTGCTGATAGCGGAGCGCCACACGAAAGACATTTCATTGCGCCAAGCTGGACATTACCCGGCAGGTCGATGTCGAGTGTATAAGACGCTTCTGTCTCCTTTGCCCGTGACGCCAAACGCACACCGGCAAATATGAGGGCAAATCCGAACAGCAGCCCAATTATGCCCACAATCATCCACGAAGCGCTGCCATTGGGACTAAAAGACCCTAAAATGAACAGGAACGAGATGATTATGACGATTGCTGCGAGGATATACGAAATAATGCTGCCTGTTTTCATGAGTAATATCTCCTTGCTGAGGTTTAATTTAAGAGTACCTCAGGGTTTTTGGAAAAACCTTATATAATATTGTTAATCATGATGATAACATTAATTTTAACTCAAGCTTTAATCTTCATTAATTATAATCAAAGGTGAAAATGGATAAAAATCGAGTACCTGGAATTGTCGTCGCACGGCTGCCTGTTTATGTAAAGGCATTGAACCTGCTTCTGCGGGAGGGAAGAAGTGTGGTTTCGTCAGAAGAGCTTGGAGAGAGGTTGAATATGACTTCATCCCAAATCAGGCGTGATTTTTCATATTTCGGTGGGTTTGGAAAGAAAGGCAGCGGGTATGATATCGTCTCGTTGATGGAAGCGCTGCGCGAGGTCTTAAACCTCAACCACATTTGGCAGGTTCTTGTGGTTGGTGTGGGGCATGTAGGTAAAGGCTTATTGAATTATGACGGATTTTCGCGGCAGGGTTTCGAGATTGTCGCCGCTTATGACGCTGATGATGAAGTGATTGGTACGCAGGTCGGTGGGATAGACGTAGGTGATATCGATGAACTGGAAGCGTTCGTTTGTACTTCTGGAGTTCACATTGCTGCTATTACTGTTCCAGCAGAAAACGCACAGGAAGTCAGTGATCGGTTGGTAAAATGTGGAATCAGAGCGATATTAAATTATGCTCCGATTTTGTTGGAAGTTCCGGAAGGTATCCAGGTTTCAAATATTGACCCGGTTTTAAAGCTGCAAAATATGACTTATTATCTGGAATAGTGCTTGGTAACCGGGCATGAAAGACAGCGATTGGAAGGCGGGAGAGGGTTTGGCTGTGGTGGCGTAATGACAGTGCGCACGATTTGCCTGAAGTGCCCTGATCATCATAAACGATAAGTATTTGAGTTTCTGATTTTAGTGACTTGAAAGTTTGTTCAAAACAAATTGGATGGTTACAGTGATTTCAGGTTAAGCGACTACTTCATGGACCTGAAAATTTGTAGGGAAGGGGCTCGACCCCTTCCGTAATAACAACCAATCAACCTCCCGGGAAACGGAAGGGGACAAGCCACGTCCTCTATGGAAAAAATGGCTTCGCCGGAACGGGACAAGCCACGTTCCCTACAACGTGATTGCGTTATCCACTATCAGTACGGAAGGGGCTTGCTCCTTCTGCAAAATTTCACAATCGA
>DHRN01000054.1:70463-70678 GCA_002411175.1 Anaerolineaceae bacterium UBA5311
TGCAAAATTTCACAATCGACACCTCGGAACGGACCGATACATTTCTGACATTGAGACCATGCTCCATACAGAAAGATGGCTTTGCCGGAACGGGACAAGCCACGTTCCCTACGAATGACCGCTTTGCCGGAACGCGCGGTGCACGTTCCCTACATGGTGATCGTTAGTTTTAAGTACGGAAGGGGCTTGCTACTTCTGCAAAATTTCACAATCGA
>DHRN01000054.1:70783-75157 GCA_002411175.1 Anaerolineaceae bacterium UBA5311
TGCAAAATTTCACAATCGACACCCCGGAACGGACCGATACATTTCTGACATTGAGACCATGCTTCATACAGAAAGATGGCTTCGCTGGAACGGGGCAAGCCACGTTCCCTACAACGTGATTGCGTTCTCGACTATCAATACGGAAGAAGCTTGCTCCTTCTGCAAAATTTCACAATCGACACCCCGGAACGGACCGATACATTTCTGACATTGAGACCATGTTTCATACAGAAAGATTGCTTCGCTGGAACGGGGCAAGCCGCGTTCCCTACGCAAAGATGGCTCCGCCGGAACGGGGCAAGCCGCGTTCCCTACGCAAAGATGGCTTCGGTGGAACGCGCAGTGAACGTTCCCAATGGAAAGATGGCTTTGCTGGAACGCACCGTGCACGTTCCCAATGGAAAGATGGCTTTGCCGGAACGCGCATTGAACGTTCCCAATGGAAAGATGGCTTTGCTGGAGGAGTGGACTTCTCTCCCGCACGAACAGCACGCGCATCTTTACGGGAGAGCCACGTTTATCTTGATTGTGAGCGTTGGATAATTTCCAGCATGGGGAAGGCTTTCGCCAGTCCCTCTACTGTGCAGGTGACAGGGTTTTCGACCACGTAGGCAGGAATACCGAGCGCGACGGTCAGATATTTATCCAGCCCTTTCATTAGTGAAGTGCCACCACACAGTGCCACACCGCGATCAATAACATCAGAAATCAATTCTGGTGGAGTTTTCTCCAACACGCGGCGAATTGTTGAAACGATCTCTTCAAGGGGAGGCTGCATTGCTTCAACGATCTCATTGGTAGTCAGGTTGGCTGGTTTGGGCAGCCCTGTTACCTGGTCCTGCCCCTGAATTTCCATGGTTTTTTCTTCTTCGCCGGGGATGGCAGCACCGATGTTTAATTTAAGCTGTTCCGCAGTGGTCTGACCGATAATAAGACCGTATTTTTTACGCACGTAACTGACGATCGCGTCATCGATGCGCAGCCCGGCGGTGCGGCTGGTCTCGGCGCTGACCACACCGGACATTGAAATAACCGCTGCCTGGGTTGTTCCAGCTCCGAGCGATATAATCATATTTCCTGTTGGCGTGTTGATTGGCAGGTCGATGCCGATGGCAGCCGCGAGCGGCTGAGCAACAAGGTTAACCTCGCGCGCGCCAGCCCCCAGACCAGCTTCCTGGATAGCGCGTTTTTCTACACTGGTGACGCCGAAAGGGGTGGAGATGATGAGCCGGGGACGAAAGAATAAGGTCGGACCCGTGACTTTTCGAATCAATTCGCGTAGGAAAATTTCGGTAAGCTCATATTCAGCGATGACGCTGTTGCGAAGCGGACGAACAACCTCAATGGATTCGGGAACACGACCGAGCATACCCAAAGCGGGGGTGCCATACTCGACCAATTTCATCTCGTCAACGACGATCGCGACGACGGTTGGCTCCTGGATCAGGATCTGATTGCCTTCTGCTATTTGTGTATTGAATGTACCGAGGTCAATTCCTAATTCTCGTGAAAGTCCCATAGTCGTCCTGCTTGCTGATTTAGTCTGTCAATTTTACCATTGATAAGAGTATCAAAAGGCAATTATGGTGTGGAGAAAAACTGCAAAGCATAACGCAATCGATCTTCCATATCCTCGCTAAAGTCACGAGGAATACTCTGGACCGCGGTTTGGGCTTCGACAACGCTGAAACCGAGGGCGATCAGAGATTCTATAACTTCGTCGTCTTTGGAGGCTATCGCGCTAACTGGATGCAACCCGACGTCAGGGAACTTTCCGGATAGGTGAATAACAATTTTCTGTGCTGTTTTTTTGCCAACACCGGGCACACGCACAAAATATTCCGGTTTCTCCGCCAAAACAGCGTTGCGGATGTTGTCCATCGAAAGGTTGGAGATGATCGCCATCGCGAGTTTTGGACCAACGCCATCGGCTCCAAGCAGCAGGTTGAAAACGACCTTTTCTTCGGCGGTCTGAAACCCATAGAGGGCGAGAAGGTCCTGCCTGATGACCATGTGGATCAGTAATTGCAGATGGTCACCGACCTGGTGTTCACTCAGCAGGTTTTTGTCAACGAAGACTTCGAAGCCAACTCCGTTGACATCGAGAGTGAGCGAATCGTGGGAAAGAAAAGAAATTGTGCCGTTGAGTGAGCTGATCATTGTTATGCCTTTATATTGTGTTGATGATAGACCTGGTAAAGCGTAACACCAGTCGCCACGGATAGGTTTAGCGAGTCGCAAGCGCCGAGCATAGGGATGCGAACCATGAACCGGCAGAGTTGGGCATACTTATCGGATAATCCTTCTCGTTCAGAGCCCATGATGAGCAAGAGCGGATTGGGGTAGATGGCTTCGAATACAGTTGGGCTGGCTTTGTCCGAAGTACCGATCGCTATTAGCTTCGGGTTGTTTTCGAGGAACACTTTCAAATCCTCATAGTTTGATCTGAAGACTGGCACTGTAAAGATGGCTCCCATGGATGCTTTAACAGCGATTGGGTCATATGGATCTGTAGAATGATCGAGGAGGATCAAGCCTTTTGCAGCGACTGCGTCGCAGGTGCGCAAAATTGTTCCGAGGTTGCCCGGGTTTTGCACTGCTTCGAGAGCGATAAGGATGCCAGATTGCAGCGATGCGAAGGTGCTGAGATGCTGCCAGTTTTGACGGATCAGGGCTGCGACCCCCTGGGGTTTGTCTTTCCGTGCCAGGGATTCGAATACTGAGGCAGAGACTGGTGTGATCGGAATTTCGGCATTTTTTGCTTCTTCCAACAGTTTCTGCCCATACTCGCTGATCAACAGTTCTGCAGAATAAATAAACTCGACGATTTCCGCATGCGATTCGAAAGCCTGACCGACAACACGCAGCCCTTCTGCCAGGAAGTTGCCCGTGACAGCTCGTTCATTTACGTCGGAGAGTTTGCGGATCGCCTTGATGTGGGGGTTGCTGGTACTGGTGATCATTGTTCATCCATTAACCGCTGCATCTGGAGATGTCCAAGGTGACAAATGGCGATTGCCAAAGCGTCGGCAGCATCGTCGGGTTTGGGGATTTCGTCAAGATGCAGGGTGAGTTTAACCATTTCCTGGACCTGAATTTTTTCTGCGTTTCCATATGAAGTTACTGCTTGTTTTACCGCGTTTGGCGAATATTCTGCGATTTGCAGCTGATGCTGAGCGAGACAGAGAGTGATAACACCTCGGGCTTCGCTGACTGCCATGGCGGTTTTATGGTTTTTCTGGAAGAATAATTTTTCAACTGCGCAATAATCAGGTCGGTAAAGCCCGATCAGCTCGGTAAGTTCGTGGTAAAGATAAATCAAACGGCTGGAGGTATCACCTTCAGCCGTTGAGTTGATGATGCCATAGGTAATCAGCTCTGGTTCGTTTAGCTGGTTGAGGGTTATCAAACCATAGCCGGTTATAGCGATTCCGGGGTCAATTCCCAGGATGATCATTAATTCTCGAGCGCTTCTATGTGTTCTTCGCCGAACTTGAGATTGGAATAGACGTTCTGGACATCGTCATTATCTTCAAGGTTGTTGATCAGCTTGAGGATTGAGACGGTTTCGTCAAAGTTCAATTCAACTTCCTGGTTCGGGATCATGCGCAAGCCAGCATCTTCGATTGGGAGCTTTGCATCGGCAAGGCTATCGTGGATGGCTTTGAAGGTATCTGAAGCGCCAACGATTTCAATATAGCCATCTTCTTCAGTGACATCATCTGCGCCGGCTTCAAGGGCGGCTTCAAAAGCCTTGTCGAAATTATTACCATCAGATTTAATGGTATAGATGGCTTTGCGATCAAATTGCCACATTACTGAACCGTTGCTGGCAAGGTCACCACCACCTTTGGAGAGGATGTGGCGCAGGTCGGCGACAGTACGGTTGCGGTTTTCGGTGACGCATTCGATAATTGCTGAAGTGCCGCGTCCGAGGTAGCCTTCGTAGGTGATTTCTTCGAGTTCGGCGGCGTCTTTATCTTCGCCAGTGCCTCGTTTAATGGCACGTTCAATACTGTCTTTGGGCATGTTGCTTGCTTTGGCGCGATCAATAGCCAGCTCGAGGCTGACGTTCATAGAGGGGTCGCCGCCGCCCTGACGGGCAGCGAGTGCAATTTCACGGGCAAGGCGTGTGAAAACCGCACCCTTCTTTGCATCGGCTGCGCCTTTTTTGCGTTTGATCGTGGACCAATGTGAATGTCCGGACATACGAATTCTCCTTACTATTTGGGTGTCTGTGTAACTGATGCATTATACCACTATAGAGAGGGGTTTGTTGGCTTGCGCATTGACTCGTATGCGTTTCAAAAGTCTTCACCTTTTCGTAAACTCCGTATTCGTCCCAGATGTCTTCCAAACGGTGGTATACTTCCG
>DHRN01000091.1:0-1366 GCA_002411175.1 Anaerolineaceae bacterium UBA5311
TTATCATTTGACTTGACACGTACGAACCTCTAAAATTATACCGGCTGCTGCCGCCGCCAATCGCAAACCTTGTACGAAAATTTGGTCAGGAAAGCGGCTCCATAAAGCAAGGCTCTGGGGCTTCAAACCCCGCCCGTGAGCCGCAAAAACCAAATAATAAGTCACGGCTGCCGCCAAACTGCCCGCTGGCAACATCTTCCCAGATGAAGTTGCCGCTGTTCGCGGCTGCGGTCCAGTTTCCGATGGCGGTTTTACCATCAAAGATGATTCTGCCTGTAAAAGTGTATTGTATGCCCGCTATGACAGCGCTGGCAGTGAAATCGGTGTCTTGCACATCGACGGTCAGCAGCCCATCCGCGTAACTTTGATTGTCCAGCTGCCAGCGGACGACCCACTCCCCCGCCCAACCGGTTGGTGGGGTTTGGGATGGAATTGTGGTTGCCGTGGGCGTGGCGGTGGGTTGGGTGGTTTGGGTGGCGGTGCGCGTGCGGGTGGGTTGGTTGGCTTGGGTGGCGGTGCGCGTGCTGACTGGATCTGCCGCTGACGTGGGGGTGTTGCCAGGCTGGCGGGGTTGGGTGGCTGGTTGGGTTTGGGTCACGATCAGTGGCTGACCGTGCGTGTCTGTGATTATCATGGTTGGAAGCGCGGACGGATGCTGGGTTGCTTCTGCCGTCTGGAGGGCGCTTTGGGTGGGGTTGGCTGCACTTGCGGACGGTTGCCTTCGGTTCGCGCCGGGTGTGAAGGCGTTGATAATCTGGATCTCCTGGTTTTTTGACGACGCGCAGGCGTAGATGCCCAGCGTTAGCACAATGCCAACCGCAAGGAACAAAAAAACTGGTAGATGTTTTCGTCTATGATTGTACATAATCCACCTGCACAAAGTATACTATAAAGTATAAAGTGAACACTTGTGCATGTGTACAATTTTTGTTTCATGGTTGATGAATGCAACCAGTCAGGGGGAAAAAATACGGATGAGAGAGCCATTGCAATTCCCGACCAAAGGGGGGCGAGGATCGATACGGCGCAACGGCAATTGCAGTGAATCAGGTTCATTTTCTTTATTAATTAATTCAAAATGAGGCTAACTTTTTTAGCGGGACGGCGTGGCAGCCGTCCCCTGCTGATAGTCGATGACGTCTTCTTTTCGTAGGGAACGTGGCTTGTCCCGTTCCGGCGAAGCCATCATTCCGATGACAATGAGGTCATGAACCCATTCCGTCTTCCGCTATTTTGATGGTGAATTTTACAGAAGTGGCATTATGCCTTCTCTACGGATTTCCAAGCCCAGGAAGTGGTGGCTCATCCATGAACTCGGTAGTACTGATGGCGAAGTCGCGAACATACCACCCCCTCTTTAGAGGGG
>DHRN01000091.1:1465-19560 GCA_002411175.1 Anaerolineaceae bacterium UBA5311
GGGCAGGGGGGTGAGAGAATTGCGAAATGAAGGCATAGCAGGGTAGTCATTGCGAGCCGTTTTGCCGTTAAGCCTTGATGGTTGGGCATAAATTCCGCTCGGCAAAACGGCGTGGCAATCTGCAGTTTAACTTTTTGCATTTAATCCTGACAAGAACCCAAACGCAGACTGCCGCGCCCCCTTGTCGTGATTCAATAGCTCCTGCCCTTCGTGAACCGGGGGCTCGCAGTGACGGGTATGAGAATGACAATCAAAAGTAAAACAGGTCCTGCTAAATTTAATGGCTGTACGCACTCACAAATCCATTCTCAATCAATCTTCGGTACAATAGAGCAGGCGAATTTTCGCCTCTCAAAGCTGAAAAAAAGGCGGATGCTATCGATTCATTAACGATTTTATTGAAACTGGTTGAGCCAGGATGCCCCACGGAGGCAAATGTGGAAACCCTGCGGGGGCTTGACCCTCAGAGCCAGAAAGCCCTGATTGCCGAAGCAGAAAGGCAGGGTGTCACCCTCTTCCTTTACGCCATGCTGGCGCGTCTCGAAAGAGAACACCGCCTGGGCTTTCCGCATCGGGACAAGCTATACCAACGCTACGTAATCAACGCCGGGCGTAATACACTGATCCTGCACGACACTGAAATATTGCTTGCAACCCTAAAAGATGCCGGGGTCTCGGCAGCAGGGCTGAAGGGTGTCTATTTACTCGAGAATGTTTATGGCAATATTGGCGCACGCCCGATGAACGACATTGATTTGCTGGTCAGGAAGAGCGAACTTGCCGCCTGCCTCGATGTGCTGCGGAAATTTGGCTATGTTCACACCGCTTACTTCAGCATTGAAGACGAAAATATCGACACAAAGCACATCCCCCCCATGCGAAAAGCCGGCGGCGCGCTGCTGGAGGTGCACTGGACACTTCTGGAGGAGCACGAGCCCTTCACGATTGATGCCGACGCGCTTTGGGAGCGCACGATGCCGGCAAAAATCGCCAATATCGACACGCTGGCACTGGGCGTGGAAGACCTTATTCTGCACCTGTGCATGCACCTGACCTACCAGCACTATCTGCAATTAGGCTTGCGCGGTTTGCTGGATATCGCCCTGGTAATCGACAAGTTCGCGGCAGAGATTGACTGGGAAAAGCTGACCCGGATCGCAAAATCATGGGGCGCGGAAAGGGTAACCGCGCTCAGCCTGAAACTGGCGGAAACACAATTGAAGGTGCCTGTTCCTCCCGAGGTTTTCTTTTCGTTGGCGCCTGGAGGGATTGAGCCGTCGATGCTGGAGGGGGCGCGCGCGCTGCTGCTGGAGCGGGTGACGATGGAACATCGCCTCACACCCGACCTGGTAAATCTGCAGGCAAGCAGAAGTATATTCACGAAAATGAAAATTGGATTGCAGCGCGTGTTTATTCCCCGACTCGCGCTGGCACGGATTTATAACGTCGCGCCCGATTCTCCGAGGGTTCTGGGGCTGTATTGGAAACGACTGAAGTATTTAATCAGGAATTATGGGGACACGTTGAAAAAGTTGAGCAGAGATAAAGAAGCTGCCATGCCGTTCATTGAAAAAGCGCAAAGCTCATACTCTCTCCACGATTGGATGAGTGGAAACAATCATTAACCCACCACCCTGCAGTTCAAAATCTGTCAGAGTGAGTCTGCGGGGTACGAACCTACGAAGGAAGTCCTCCGCACGCTTATTCTGACCGTCCCAAGCGGATTATGCCCCTCTTAAGCCGGCGGAAGTGGTTGAACATAGGTACCAGCAGATTCTTTCCCGAGAGCCATGCGATCGGGCGGCTGCCCAGCTTCATACCCAGGCGAACATCTTTTCCTTTTCGTTGAACCCGAACGACCCTTCCCAAAACATTGCCGTAAGAGGTCCAGCCGTCATTCAGGGCAGCAACATTATCCCCTTTGCATAAAAAACCGTCTGCCGATTTTTTCACCACACGATGCGCGATAACATCGTTGGCGGGGGGGCGCACAAAGATCAAAACATCACCAACGCGTATCGATGCTTCAGACACGGGCGAAACATAGATTTTGTCTCCAGAGTGGATAAAAGGCAGCATACTCCCGCCAGGCGCGTTGAAACTTACCGAATGACCGCTTTCGATGGCAAATCGGATCAATTCTGCTAATTCATGCGCTTCGAGAGCGCGTTTGGAGATTCTTAACATGCGATCAGAAGACATGGTTCACAAATTACGTCGGTGGAATCCTGCGGCAATCGGCGGGTTGGATGGTTTGTTTGTTCCCACAAAAACCAAAACGCTCTCCCCAAGAGCCTGAAAACTGACCGTCCCTGGTCATGATCCACCAGAAGATACTGTTACTGCCCGTAGCTTTCCACTCCCCTTTTACCTGGTCTTTATCATCAGAGTTGCTCCCGATGAAGGTGTACTCAACTTCGCCAATTTTCGCGCTGCCGCTCACATTATTCCCCTGGACCTGGAGCGTCATATTGCTGTGCAGATAAGCGCCAGAGCGATCCTGGAACCATATGTTCCATGCCCCGCTCCAATCTACCTCGAACGGGCTCGGGGTCGTGATCGGATTGTTGGTTTGGGTTCCTGGGGTTTCAAAAGGGTAGGAGCCTTCATCAGTCGGAATTGTCAATTCTGCTGTCGGCATCGAGTCGTCTGTTATCAGAGGGGTGGAGGAAGAGTCTTCTGAGACTGGTGGGGTTTCAACCAGCGAAGCTGTTTCTGCAGGTTTCGTCGCAATGCTTTCATGCGGATTGGTGGGCTCGGGACTACCCACGATCGTTGCCACAGTTTCACCCGCGAACCGTTCCAATTCAGACGTTTTCCTGCCGTTACAGGCGGAAAGCAAAAGCAGAACGGCAAGGGTAAGGACAATTGGTTTTTTCATGGGTTTATTTTATCAGCAAGCTGAAGAGAAAACTCAACCAGCCAGGGCTTCGGATACAGCTGCGACGACAAGGTCCTGCTGGGCTTCGGTCATCCCCGGGAAAAGCGGCAAAGTCACCTGTCGGCTGGCGACCAACCCGGTCATATACAGAGTTTCTTCGGGATTGCCAACAAATTCACGATAAATCTTGAATTCGTGCACGGGGGGATAATGAAAGCTGGTTTGAATTCCTTTTGATTTCATGGATTCCCGGAAAGCAGCCTTGTTTAAGCCACTGGGCAGCAAGACCGGGAAAATATGCTGGCTGCTCGCACCGCGATCTTCTTCAAAAGGCAGCCCCAGTTGGGGGCAATGCCTGCCAAATAGCTCGCGATAGCGGTTGACCAGGTGAGCGCGCCTGGCATTACCTGCGGGTAATTTCTTTAATTGTTCCCGCCCAATAGCGGAACGGATTTCATCAATCCGATAGTTGTAACCCAATCCGACCACATCATAGCTACTGGCATGCCCCTGGTGTCGGTCCCAGGTGAGCGTGGTCATGCCATGAGAGCGTAAAAGTCGCGCCTTTTCAGCGAGCACATCGTCGTTGGTGACCAGCATGCCGCCCTCGGCTGTGGTCATATTTTTGTTCCCAAAAAAGCTGTAACAGCCGACATCCCCCCAGGTTCCAAGCGCTTTGCCCTGAAGACTGGCACCAATGGCATGGGCTGCGTCTTCAATCACCGCCAATCCATGCTCATTGGCTATGCGCATTATTTCAGGCATATCGCAGGCAAAACCAGCATAATGCATGACCATGATCGCTTTCGTTTTTTCAGTGATTCTCTCCCTGACCGCGTGAGGGCACAAACAGAGCCAATCTTCGCTTTCGATATCGGCAAAAACCGGTGTCGCGCCGGTGTAGCGGATTGCGTTGGCGGTGGCAACGAAGGTCAGCGAGGGTAAAATTACTTCATCACCCGGACGCAAACCCATCGCAAGACAAGCCAGGTGCAATGCCGCGGTAGCGTTATTGACCGCGATCGCATGCTTCGCGCCAACAAAATCAGCCAGCTGCTGCTCAAACGCCTGGCTCACCTGCCCCATCGTCAGCCAACCCGAGCGCAGCACTTCAAGGACCGCGTTTTCTTCTTCGATTCCGAGCTTAACATCTGCAAGTGGGACGCGCCATTCCATTTCATTCTCCTAAGAATTGCGAACTTAGCTTTTCAAAATCTTCATTCGCGGCGATATAGTCTTCGTGATTGCCCAGATCGCGCCAATAACCATCGTAAGGACAGCAGACAACCCTTTCCTCTGCTTTGAGCAGGGCGTTGACCAGGGTGGGAAAGTCAAAATACTCACCTTTTGGAATATAGTCCAGCACCTTCGGTTCGAAGACATACATACCCATGCTCACCAGGAAATTAAGGCTTGGTTTTTCAATGTAACCGGCGACCTGGTAAGAATCATCAACATGTTCAATCACACCGAGGTTGATTTTGTGAGTTCTTTGATGGCTGGCAATCGTGCAGACCGCCTGATTAGCTTTATGGAAGGCAACCAGGTCATTAATATCGAGGAGGGTCAGAATATCTCCATTGCAGACCAGGAAGGTATCGTCAAGCCCTTCAATAAAGGCAAGTGGACCAGCAGTCCCAAGCGGATTTTTTTCGTAGGCATAGTCAATTTTCATCTCGAATCGCGATCCGCTGTTGAAATATGCCTGTATCAAGCTGGCAAGATGACCAACCGCGAGGGTTACTGCTTCAATGCCAGCACGTTTCATCTGCCCAAGAATAATTTCCAAAATGGTATGCTCACCGATCGGCATCATCGGTTTAGGCAAAACGTAGGTATATGGAGCAAGCCTGGTGCCTTTACCACCAGCCAGGACGACTGCTTTCATAATTTCCACCTTTAAAAAATTTTCATTATTATAATGTGTTTTATGTTCGGTTTTTTAAGAAGCTTAACGTTTTGACACCCACATTAACGACCATATATACCTGGCTGGTAATGGTCAGGATGTCTCCTGATCCACTCCACTGTTTTCGCCAGACCCTGTTCGAGGGATACCTGTGGCTGCCAGTCAATTTCCTGCCTGGCTTTTGAATTATCAGAGACAAGCCGGAAAACCTCAGACTTTTCAGGGCGCAGGCGTTCCTGGTCAATGATGATTTCGGGTTGTTTTTGCAAATAGTCGAAAATCTTTTGGGCGACCTCACCGATTGTGACCTCAATCCCTGTGCCCAGGTTGTAGACCTGACCATCCCATTTCCCGTTGATGGCAGCTTTTAAAAACCCCTCGACAGTGTCGTCGAGATAGGTAAAATCCCGTTTGGTATCCAGGTTTCCCAGGTGGATTTGGTTTGAAGTCAGCGCCTGGGTGATGATGGTGGGGATGACCGCGCGGTTGCTTTGACCGGGTCCGTAGGTGTTGAAGGGACGGACTGTAAGGGACGGGAGGTCGAAACTGCGGTGATAGCTTTCAACCAGTTTATCCGCCCCGATTTTGCTTGCGGAATAGGGCGACTGCGCCTGAAGCGGATGCTCTTCATCAATCGGCACGCGCAGCGCCGTGCCATAAACCTCGCTTGTGGAGGTGTGCACCAGTTTGACCTGGTGGTTTCGGCAGGATTCAAGCATGTTTAGCGTTCCGATGATATTTGTTCGGGCGGTTTCGACCGGATGGACGTAAGAATATGGAATCGAAATCAGCGCGCCAAGGTGGAAAACAATTTCACAACCGACAACCGCGGCATCTACAGCCGAATTGTCTTCAAGGTCACCGCGAACGATTTCGATCTGACTGAAGCGTTCAGGGGGTAAAAGGACGAGGTTGCCAAATTCGGGGCGGGAAGTATAGCGGGGAAACGCCCTGACCCGCGCGCCGGATTCGATCAATCGTTGAACCAACCGGGAGCCAATAAATCCAGCAGCGCCGGTTACGAGTACTTTTTTACCTGCAAAAAACTGATTTGCATTGTCTGCTAATTGGTTATTCTTGTATTCCATTGAACGCGTCTTCTACATTCTGTACCAAATCAGGCATGATGATTAATTTCGCATCAGTGGACTCGCAAATCTGTTTGATATGCTCTTTGTCTTCCACTTCAGCATTACTAATTGCCATAATGATAATGGCAATCGAATATTTTTCAACTAATGCGGGAATATCCTTTGTTGAACCCAACACCTTGACGCCGTGAATTCGGTCAACACGTTTTTTTGGATCATCGTCGACAAAACCTATCACTCCAAACAGGGTAGAATAGGCGCTTCGTTGAATCAGCCAGGAAGTGAGCTCCCCCAGACGCCCTGCTCCCACGATCAGAATTCGCTCGGCAAACGATGTGCTGCTCCCGCGGAACAGCAGCCAGCGATAAGCGAGGCTGGTTAACAATCGCTCACGATAACGAACGGTTATCAAACCAACAAAGGTTGTAATGCTTATCAGCCAAAGCATGCTGAATGGGATTCTTGGTTCGGTAATCCAAACCCGATTAACCACCCAGAGAAGTGCCATGGTTAACGCACACGATATGCCAATATCAACCATGTAAGCCGGGCTCGCCTCACGCCAGGATACTTTTTGGAGCCCAAGCATCGTATTGATCAGACTTACGCAAACAGCAATTGCCAGAGCCAGGATGATAAAAACCGGTATGCCCAGATGGATTACGGTGCTGATGCGCCAGACGATACCCGAAATACCAACAGAAAGCAGGACAATCAGCACGTCAATCAAAAACCACGGCAAAACCTTGCGAAAGAACCTGAGCACAGGTCCCCCAAAAATCCAGCGTTCATCCACCTTCTTACCCCTGAGCAGAGGGATTAGGGTGAGAAAAGTAGCCGCGAGCACATCAAGATCGGTGAAAAAGTTGTGATATTCGATATAAAGATGATCAAGCCGCAGTTTATCGGGCAAAATCTTTACGAGGTAATCATCCATAAATCCATCGCCCTGGAGCATCTCTTCTTCGTTGTGGTAAATAACAGAGGCAGGGCTGGTAATACCGGGTCGCACCGACAGAATCTCTTCCCTGACATCAGCAGACCATGTAAGGGCAATATGATAATCCTCAGGACGGGGACCAACAATACTCATATCTCCTTTGAGAACGTTATACAACTGGGGTAATTCGTTGAGCTTGGTGTCGCGTAAATAACGTCCCAAATCTGTAATCCGGGGATCATCAGAAGCGGTGATTGAAGGACCATCCAATTCCCCTGCAGGGGAATGCTTCATGGTTTTGAATTTGTAAATGTTAAACGGCTTTTCGCCTTTTCCCATGCGAACGCCTTTGTAAATAACACTACCAGGTGATTCTCGTCTAATTGCTATAGCGATGACCAAAAACAAAGGGAACAACAATATCAACCCCAGACCAGAAGTAAGAATATCGAGACCTCGTTTTAGGAAAGCATTGATAAACAAAACAGTCTTGTTTCGTTCATGCGATATTGTTTTTGTAATTGATATTGTTGTTAATGTATCGTTTTGCACAGCTAATTCTATCCCTTCTGTGAAGATAAATGATACTATTTAAGTTTACTACAACTCTGGTCATCATTTGTAAAGATACAAGAAACCGTCCAGGGTGTCTGAACGGTAATTAGTATCCATGGCTTGTCAGTGAATAGCAGGTTGCTATATAGTCAATGCTTATCGATAGCTTGAGGTGTGGGGGATATCGTTAATCCACTCTGGCACCTTTCCTGTTTTGTCCTTCCAGCGATTTGCGAACTTGAACAATCCAACAAGAAACCCCAAACCATAACTGGTATGAATGATCGCAAATGCTGCCGGAAGCAAACGAAGCTGTTTCCAGCCCTGCTTTGCGGCAATACTGATCGAAACACCGAGATTGACAATACTGTACAACCCAACAATCATTGCCAGTAAAATCCAACCCCAAGGAACAATCAGGGCAAGTAACATGGAAACAAAAATAGATAAAACAAAAACAGGAGGAACAAATTGGCGCAGGCTCATTTGCCGGGGGTGCTTTTGTAACACCCTGACCTTCCAATAGCCATACTGGAAGTACTGTTTCCATAATTTGGCAAGTGACCCACGGCTATAATATGTGGAGCGCACATCATCTGCCAAAAGAATTTTCCCTCCAGCTTCGCGGATGCGGTAGTTGTACTCATCATCCTGGTTGCGAACCAATTCTTCGTCGTACAAACCGACATTTTCGATGATCTTCCGGGTGTAAGCAGGAAATGGAACCGTATCTGCAAGTTTGGTCAACCCGTTTTCGGTGCGGAAAGCGGAATCCCCCACACCAAACGTGGAGCTCATTGCCAGCGCGATTACCTTGGAAACAAAGTCCTCACCGACGGTCTGCATCGCTCCGCCAACCCCATCCACGCCATCTTCCTGGAGATGCCGCACACATTTGGAAACATAATTCGGGGCGACAATGCAATGCCCGTCGACCCGGATAATCACTTCCCCTTTCGCAAGAGGGATGAGTATGTTTAATCCGGTTGGGACGATTCCATCAGGATTGTTGAGCACTGTTATGGGGATTTCTGTTTCCGAAGACAAAGCTTCGATGATTGACAGAGTCTGATCGGTCGAGTTGCCATCTGCTATAAATATCTCCAGCAATTTTTTCGGATAATCCTGCGTAAAGATTGATCTGAGGCAGTCAGCGATGTAAGCCTGTTCATTACGAACAGGAAGTAACATAGAAACCAACGGCTGATTCTCGGAGCTCAGATTAACCTCTTCATCATTTTTCCATCCCAGTGAGCAGAGGTCTGGACTTTCTCCCATCCCAGCTTTTCATAAAATCTAACCGCGGGTGTATTTTCCGGGTGCACAGATAAGTCCAAATAGTCTATACCCAACTTCAGCGCGTGTTCTTCGACAGAGCCCATCAACAAATCGCCAATTCCCTGTCTCTGATATGCCGGATCAACAGCAATAGCCAAAACACCCCACTTATTTATCGAAACAGAGTCGTTATTGGTGTGCAATTGCGTTTTTGATGGTTTTTTTCCCTTGCGCCGTCTCACAATCTTCTTGAGAACGTGTAACACCGGTGCGCCCAAATCTCTAAACAACTGGCTGAAGAGTAACCAAGGTCGGATTAACACTTGCCCAAGCAGAAACAGTAGGTTTTTTCGAATATAGCCACTAAAAGAGCCTGAGTAAATTCCCGCGAAACAGAAACCAACCAGTCTTTCTTGATTCGTGGCGCATATTGGTTCGGACAAGGGAAATTCATCCAGCAAAAAAACATAGTAGCGTCTGACGGCTTCTTTGCCCAGTTTGATTAGAGCCCGGTCTGAAAAACTTTTAGAGTGAATCCGAACGATCTCCGGCAAATCGTCTTTTCTTATCTTGCGAACAGAATAGTTTTGCATCAGGGCACTCATTTGTCGATCGTGTTAAGAATAAACTTGTGTTTGCCAGCTGGCGAAAGTGGAATTGATCTCACAACCTCCAGGTCAACTTCCAATTCCCGGGCACCTTTTTCTTTCAACGCCTGGATAATTTTCTGCTTAATCGTTGAAACATTCTCGGTGTTGGGAACAATGCGGACAATTATATGGTCGGGTCGGTCCTGCTCGACCTGGAAAGCATCAATCTCCATAAAATGCTCCAGAATGCCGGTAAAATAATGGACAATCAAACGATTTCCTGACGGAGTCGTGACCATATCAGCGTTTCGCCCCTGGATGGAATCCAAAAGCGGCAGCTCCCTTCCGCATGGGCAGGCCTTGGAGGCAGCTGAGATTCCAAGATCTCCAACTTTATAGCGGATCAGAGGCATCGGTCCGGAGTGCAGGCGAGTTATCACCAGGTTGCCGACTTCGCCTTCCGGTACGGGCTGGTCATCGTCATCGAGATATTCAACAATTACATCCAGCGCATGAATATGGTAGTTGCCATATTCACACTGCGCGGCAACCTGGAAACCCTCAGCGCATCCATAAGTGTCAAAAACCTGGCATTGGAAAACTTGTTCGATGAGAGCCCGATAAGCTGGATAGAGACTGTCACCCCAGGTCGAAACAGCTTTTAGGGGTCGATTCCAACCAACTTCCTTCGCACGTTTTGCCAGGTGATAAATACTTCCTGGGTATCCCCAGGCATACTGCAGCTGCTTATCTTCGATGGTATGTAATATCGTGTCCAGATGAGCATCATCCAACTGGTAAGCGGAAACATAATGACAGCCCAACAATTTATCCTTGAGCCGGCGGTCGAAACTGCGCGTCAGGGTCATTCCGGTCTGAAGATGCGGCTCTCCGATTTGCCACCCTGACCATTCGAGCGCAAGCATAAAGGACGCCCGGTACCAGCCAGCGGTCTCTGCATCCTCGAGAACGACAAAATTCTTGCCTGTGGAACCCGATGTCCTCGATTCATAAGTTTTTTGACCTGTTTTCCTGGTAACACCTTCAGGGTAAGCATCGGATAACATATTCTTGGTGACCACCGGCAGTTTTGAAAGGTCTCCGGTGGATAGAATTTCTGAAGGGAGCATCCCCCGCTGGAGCATGACATCCCGATAAAAGGGAACTTCATCGCAGGCGATTTGAATTAAACTTCGCAAACTCTTGTCTTGGCAATTGTTGAGTTCCTGCTGGCTCAAAAATTGTGCTTTTTCCAGAAATTTTAAGCGCGACATCATCCTTTGACCAAAGAGCAAATCACCGGCAGGCAAAACAAGGTTTCTTATGGCTTTGGATTTGATTGTCATAGTCAGCAGGGTTTAGTTGGTTTGAAGTAACTCTGAAAACAAAGCATCCCATTTTGGCAGGATCGCAGACCAGTCAGATTGCTCAGCGCGAAGCCTGGCATTTTTGGAAAGCTTATTAGTCAGGTCAGGACTGTCCAGCACATGCTTAACAGCCAAAGCCATCGCCTCAAAATCATCCGGGTCAACCAGAATCGCCTCGACTTTGTCGGTAGCCATCATTGGAATGCCACCGACATTAGTAGAAACAACACATAATCCGTTTGCCATGGCTTCAAGCAGGCTGCGGGGGGCAGTATCGTAATTGCTGGTGTTTATAAAAATGTCAGCCTGGTCGAGCCAACGAGGAACCTCAGCATGGGTTACATGCCCCACGATCTGCAGCTTTGATTCAACACCGAACTGCTTTGATAGTTTCAATGCACTCTCAAGACTGCCGTCGCCCTTATCCGGTCCAAGCATACACAGATGGATCTCGGGATATTCAAGAGAAAGCAGATGTAAAACGCGAATTGCCATGTCCGGATTGTAAACATTATGGAAAGCACGAACCCAGATTAATCGGGGTGCAGCAACTGATCTTTCCCGATAAACTGCTTCCTGTAGATTGATGGGGTTAGCGATTAGTTTTATATCTGAGCGGATACTCAAGAACGCTTGTTGATGATAAGCAGAGGGTGTGACCACCACATCGGCAGCAGTTAGTACCTGTCTGACGTAACGAGGGTGCTTAACAGCATATTCAGGCAGACCCCCGCCATGTAAAGTTAGGACGATGGTTTTGTTAAGCCATCTCAGCAAAATGGTTGATATCTTAGCGTAAAGTAAGGCTTTTCCGCTGAAGACATCGATATGAGCGATCTGATAGGAACGGCGGCTGCGCCAGATAGTAAAGAGCATGTCCACCAGTCGGAAAAACTGGTTTTCTTTGTTAGAGGTGGTGATCACATTCCAACCTGAATGCGACAAATTCTCCGCCAGAAAATGCCAAACGTTTTTGTTATAGCGAGGCACAGGAAGAAAGTTGCCTATAAACAGCAGTGTGCCCTTAGCCGACATTTTTCCTCTTTTGAAAGCGATGGAACCTGAGGTTCCTGGAATGTGAGTGTTTTTCTTCTGTAGGAGACGAAGCTTCCAGATTGAAGGTCACCAAAGCAAAACCCAGCATGAAGGGTATTGCTGCTATGCGCATTGCGGAATGTGCCATTTCAACAGCCGCCCAACCTGCTGTAGCGGTCAGTAACGCTTGTGCCATAGCAGAACGCGTTTTGAAAAGAGCACGAAACAACATCCAGATAAGGATTAATAACGAGATTGCGCCAAGTAAACCATGTTCCGCCAGGATACGGCTATATTCCGTGTGAGCAGCGACTACTGTCAATCCAGGACGAGAAGTTGATGACATTCCAGGACCAACCCCAGCTATCGGGTTGGCAAGAAAGAGATCAATATCCTGGTTGGCTATTTCAATACGATTTATAGGATTAAGATCAGTAAATCTTGTGCCTAATGCTCCTTCAGTCAATTCTTCAAGACGCGGGAAGAACACGAAGCCTACAATCAGAACAATCAAAAAAACGATTAAAAAAGGTTCAACGACCTTCGAAGGCTTGCGCATGAGAACGATGAAAGCAACTCCAAGCGCAACAACCAGGTTGTAAATGCCTCCTCGTGAGAAGGTTAAAAAACTCTGCAATATCAGAACCAGGCTAAGAAAAACAGCCAGTATGCGCCCTTTAATTCTTGGTTGGATGGCATAGAGAATCAGGAGCAAGGCACCCAAACCTAAGGCTGCTGAAACCTGGTTGGGTCCGAAGCCTCCGCTGGTTTCAAATACCGATTCAGACCCAAAGTAAATCGCTGAAGATGTCAGCGTACTAATTAACGCTATTGTCAGAATGCTGACAATAGGATACACCGCAGCCCATACTGTCTTTTTCAGCCAATGCTGGTCCAGGGTAACCTGGGAAAAAAACACCAAACAAACGAAGACTGCCAGCGGACCGGAAAGATTAAAACTAATAAGTTCCCTGGATCTTTCCGAAAAACCGTGGGCGTCTACTGTAAGAAAGATAGAAGGCAGAAGCAGCAAAAACGAAAAGAAAGGCCAAACAAAATTTTTTATAGGTTTTCTTTGCTTGAGCAGTGCCACCGTGAGCAAGAGCACCATGGCATACTTGGCGTATTCCCAAAACACATCCGCCTTTGTCATGCGCCATAACACTTCCGCCCCCATAATATATGCGGCGTAAGGTACAACTTCAGCCAAATCCTGTGCGGTGATCGCTTTATAAAGTCCAAAGGCAAGCACCAGGAGGGCATGGATTGTTGAAAACAATCGTTCTTCGCGAAAAAGGAGTGCCAACCCAACATGAAGCAGAAGTAACAAGACGACACTGGTCAAACCGTTTTGCGCCGCTGGTTCGACCGAGCTTTGTGAGTACTTTCTGTACCTTGCTAAACGCATTTAACTAATTCCCAGTTCCAACTTCCATCTCGTATTGAACAATTTGCTTACTGCTTTCAAATAATTTTCATAAGTAAAAGCCTCTGCGGCAACCACACTATTTTTGCTTTCTCTTTGCCACGTTGAAGGGTCTTCAGTATAGCCGATTATCGCCTTAACATATGCTTCGATGTCCCCGGCGGGGATTGCTCGTCCCGTTTGAGCTCGAGTCAAAATCTGGGGTATGCTCGAGACAGCGGTCGAAAGAGGAACGACACCATAAGACATTGCCTCACTCAGAACCTTGGGCCAACCCTCAGAAAGAGTGGGAAGCAGAATAAAATGGGCGTCACGGTAGAAATCATTGAGCTCCAGTCGGTTTTTCCAACCCAGAAAAGTCACTTGCTCAGCCAGATCTTGCTGCCTCGCCAGGACTTCGTATTGTAGTTTATCCGGTCCATCGCCGATTACGTTGAGATGGAAAGATACCCCCTCGTTTGAAAGACGGCTGGCAATAGTCAGCACCTTGCCAATACCCTTCCCCTCATCGACCCGCCCAACAAAAAGCAGGTTAAGGGGAAAGGAAAGGTTTTTATCCTCAACTTCTCCTTTTGCCTGAACCCATTCCGCTCTTGAAAAAGACGGGTTGTTGAAAGTTATTATATGTTCAGGCTGATCTGACCAACTTCCATTGACGGTCACAACCCCTTGATGAAAATTTTGCCTTAACCAAAGACGTTGAATTCTGTATGTCAGGGATTCAAGCTTCTCTGGCTTCCAGTTGCCGGCATACTTAACCCAGGTTGGCTTACCCCGCGCCCACATCCACTGGGCGAATAGAGCCACCAGGCTTATCCCGGCAGGGCAGCGGATATGAATGGCGTCTGCCTCTTTGATCTCCTTTTTCATCGCTGCCAACCAGGCAGGGATTTGCCCAATGATCGAAAGCTTGTCCTTAAATCTCCCTCCCCCAGCGGGTTTTACCGGAATAAAGCTTATTTTTGAATTGGAATAAGCGAGTGAACTCCCAGGAGGTGTCCCAGAATGCGATGGCGCCAGGTGAACAAGTTCATCAAACAAGCTTGCCAGCTGATCCAACTCGCGGACAGTTGAACCCCAGGCAGAGATGGTTCCCATGTATTGATAGTGTGGTGTGTGCGAGATAACCAATAAACGCAACTTAAGCCTCGCTCAATACTTCTTCAAAAAATTCAAGGTAAGCTGCTCCCACACGGTCCCAGGTTTGTTGCCTAAGCGCGCGTGTGTGGGCTGTCGTGGAAAGACTGTTCCGCTTTTCAGGCGATTCGATTAGGTTGATTACCGCCCGAGCAATTGGTTCGACCTGTCCCTGTGGCACGAGCAGACCGGTGCTGCCATCCTGAACAGCTTCAGCCAAACCGGAGTTGTCAGTGACAACACTTGCTTTTCCGCACAAAGCCGCCTCGATTACCGCGATCCCAAAACCTTCGAAATCGCCATTCTTTAGTTGCTGGCTGGTCATTACGAACAAATCGCAGGCATTATAGAGGTTTAGCAGGGTCTGTTGATCAACGCGCCCCCAAAAACGGATATTAGCAGAAACCCCCAGGCTGGCTGCAAGCAGTTCCAGCTTTTGCTGCTCAGAAGGCAACCCAGCCATCCAGTAAACCACTTGAGGATGGCGTTTTACGATTTCAGGCAGGGCACGAATGACCCATTCCTGACCTTTGCGGGGAGTGACATTTCCAACGGTAAGCAGGACGAATTGATCCTCCGAATTTACCTTTCGTCTGAAGGCATTAATTTCACTTTGGGGGAGGATTTGAAAGAACCGGGCATCGGCACCGTTGTGGATTACTTTTGTCCTCGGCTTGGTTATACCCTGAGAAGCTATGGTCGACCGCGTGTGTTCACTTACCGTGATAACGGCGTTTGCCTGCTTACAGGCTAACCTGGTGAGGCGAGTCGAGAAACCCGAGGTTGCGCCAAATTCTGTGCCATGCCCTGCAACCACCCAGGGCGTTCGTTTTCCTCTGATCACAAAAGCACTGAGCCAAATCGAACGACCTCCGGAAACCAGGACAATGTCAGGGCGGAAATCTTGTAATGCCTTTGTCAAAGCTTTAGCTCGAAAAATAGCTTTTACAACGCTGTTACCTTTGGCAGGGAATGTGATTATGTCAAAAGTTTGCTGGGCATTGAAAGCTTCTCTTTCAACATCAGTCACGTATGCCTGAGGGGAAAGGACCAGGGCAGGATGTCCTTCCACTGAAAAATATTTGGCTAACTGATGCGCATGTGTACCAATTCCCCCCGGACCAGGAGGAAATTCAGAGCTGAGGATTAATATTCTCATTAGTGATCCTCCTGAGACAATCGCGGAATCCGGGGAAACTGTTCGAACATCTGGTCAGCTATTTTTATACGCTGTTTGACAAGATAAATATTCCTCGGCATCGATAATAAAGCAATCAGCCCTTTGAGGAATCGTTTTGGAACTGAACCCTTTACACTAAAGGTGCCCAGGATATCAATCCAACATTTCTCGCGAACTTGTTTTTCAGAAAAGTATCGTTTGGACAAATAAATATCTGAGACACTCGGTAAAATCTGTTTAAACAAGCGTTTCCGCGAAGCAGCATAGGTATCTACCCGGGCTTTGTGTTCCCGCAGCCCTCCCACCGGGGCATGATGATGGATTACGCTTATATCCGGGTCCAAGACCATCAACTCACCTGTGAGATACAGGCGCATTCCCAGATCGTGATCGGCACGCTGACCGTGGTCGTAGGCGAGGTCAAAAAGCCCTGATTTCTGCAGCAAATCCCGCCGAATCATGGTGTTGTTGGTTGGAAAAACATTGCTAACCCGAAGAATGCGAAACTCTTCCGGCAGGTCTCCCGCTTTTGGTTCTATTGCTACACCATTGGAGATATTGATCCGATAACGAGATAAATTGGTGAGATGTCTTTCAATCAAGTCAGGTTGAATTTCATCGTCGTCATCCAGGAACAAAATGTATTCACTCCGTGCCGTTTGAAGTCCAAAATTTCGCGATGAACACTGCCCTGCCTGATCAAGAAAAAACCATCGCAGCGGAAGGTCAGAAAATTCGTATTTCATTTCAAGATTCCGCTCTCCCAAGGGAGTCTGGTCAACAACTATTATTTCGAAGGGAGCAACTGTTTGCCACCTCAGTTGATCCAATAAAACCTGCAGGTAAGGATAACGCCTGAGTGTGGGAATCAGGACGGTCACTCTGCCGTCAACAGGTTGAATTGCCAATGTTTTGTCTCGTTGACAGGATGCCGGATATATGGATTTTGGCAACTTGCGTACTCTTTGCCAGGACCTAATCAGGCTAAAAAGACTTGCGAAACGCGTTAATGCCGCCCTGAAAATTGCCCAACCTGCCCAACGACTCCCAAAACTATAACGGACAAAGAGTAGTTGGTCGTTTAGGGAAATTTTCGCATCGGATATTGGCTTTTGTTCACCAACAAACCCAGGTACATATCGAACAAAAGCACCTTGCCGGATATAACGCAGCCCGAGTTCTAATCCTGCAGCTTCCAGGGATTCAAACTCAGACCTGGGTCCGCCCAGTTGTCGCAACACATCTGAGCGAATCAGGCAGGCGCGCAGGGATAGCCGCCACGAAGTTGCTTCCAAAGATGGATCCGGGTCGCGATTCAACATCCAGGTTGGCGAGATAAAATCAATCATCTCAGGCTCGCCTCCCAGCCCCAGAGCAAGTCCCGCGTGCCAGCAATCTGCGCTTGTTTCGAGCAATTCCATCAGCATATTGTGGTCCGGGATTCCCATATCAGGGTCCCAAAACAGCCAGGCGTCCACAGATTCACTCTGGAGATTTTCATCGAGGATCGAATTGATTGCTTCAGTTTGCGGCGAACATGGAAATACTTTCCCCAGGGACCACTCGGGAGTTTCTTTTGAATCAGAGAATAAAATCAGGTTGACGGTTTTCATTTGAGTGTCTTGTAGAAGTGTTCCCAGGCATCCAGCTGCTGATCAATCTGGAAATGCATCTCTACACGTTCCCGTCCTGCCTTGCCCATGGAATACCGTAAAGAAGAATCTCTCGTTAACACGAGCAATTTTTCAGCAATTGCCCTGGGGTTTCGGCGTGGCACCACGAATCCAGTAACTTCATCAGCTACATTTTCCGATAAACCACCTGCATCCGTGCAGACAATCGGAAGCTTCATTGACTGGGCTTCAAGCACCGCATTACAAAACCCTTCCGAGACCGCGCTGTGTAAAAAGATATCGGCTTCAGCGAGATGTCGGATAACCTGGTCTTGCGGTAAGCTTCCGGAAAATTCTATAGACTCCTTCAGACCGAATTGATGACGAGCAAAATAAAGCGCATCCCGATGTTCACCATCACCGATAATCTGATATTCGCAAGCAATTCCCTGATCCACGACCATTTTGACTGCCTGAAAAGCAAATTCATAGCCCTTTATCCACTCCAGCCTGCCTACACTGAGTATCCTGATTGGTTTTTCGGGCGTGCCATCTGCCTCTGACTTGCCCCTGTCTACACATCGGAAGTGCTCCAGATTCACTGAGGGTGGAATCAACCGGTGCGGCATTTCTTGTGGACAACCTCGTCGTAGAGCTCGCCGCCACAAATCTTTACCCAGAAAATGACAAGCATCCACATGCTCCCAGACCTGGGCATAATAGTCGGGTTGGTCCAGCCCTGCAAAGTTCAGGTCGTACCCACGAAAACTCACTGTCAGTTGGCAACCCAACAATTCCTTTAGGTAAGTTTTTCCCACAGCCAATGATCCAAACTCGAAGTGAATCAGATCAGGCTTGAGAAGAATCAATTCCAAATCGAGGTAATACTTCTTGAAAACATTCCATCCAAATTTTCCGAATCCTCTGACAAGATAACGCCAGGCTGAACCTGGTGTGCAAACCAAGCCGCGGATCAATGCGGGAATTAGCAACAATCCCGCAGTAAATTTTGGACTGGTTGGCAAGCTTCGATGCACACGCTTACTGACACCAGCATCTGCCGCCATATCGGGGAATTTCGCCCAACCTTCGG
>DHRN01000091.1:19736-19856 GCA_002411175.1 Anaerolineaceae bacterium UBA5311
AGGGCTAATCGCTTTGCTTTAGCTCTTTTCATTTTCCCTCTTCAAAGAGCTGAAAAGTAAGATAAATTTTTCAATCTGGTCCTCAAGACTGAAATCATTCAAAATCCGTTCCCGACCACA
>DHRN01000042.1 GCA_002411175.1 Anaerolineaceae bacterium UBA5311
GCTCCCCCTTTAAATCTAAACACATGCATATTGAGAATTGCTGGACAAACACGATACTTTTTCCCAGGAATAGTGAAAAAGGGCAGCCCTCCTACAATACCTTTGGGCATGTTCGGCTACACACTATAATTAAATAAAAAAGGAGATATCATGAAAAAATCAGGATATCTGTTATTGCTTGGGTTGAGCCTGGTGCTCCTTGTTGGCGCTTGTGCTCCGGTTCCCGAAAGCCCCGATGTGGAAGCTGAACTGCGGGCAACCCTGGTCGCGATGAACGTGGAACAAACGCTCCAGGCACAGCAGATTGAGACGCTCCAAAGCCAACTGGCTGAGCCAACAGCCACTTGTCCGGTTTGCACGACTGAAACTCAGGAAACTCCGGCTGCTTCCGCAACGCCCGTTCCACCAACGGCGACTTTAACGCCAACCAGTCAGCCCACCGGCAGCATTTCCGGGAAGCTCGGCTATCCCTCTTCGCAGATTCCCCCACAGCGGATCGTGGCGATTAACACGGTTACCGGTCATTATTGGTGGCAAAATGCCGTAACCAATCAAACCACCTATCGATTCGAGGAGCTGCCCGTTGGCAATTATTATGTGATGGCATACCTTATAGAAAACCCTTCCCGTGACCATTATGCCGGTTATTCGGTTTTTGTCACTTGTGGGCTAAGTGTCGGCTGCAGCGATCATAGTTTGATCAGTGTGGAAATCAAAGCCGGGCAGGAGACCGGCGGAATAGACCCAATCGACTGGTATACCAGCGACCCTGAAGCCTTGGGTTGGCCCCTGGACCCAACGATTAACTGGAATTAAGCAGTCAGGAAAGCCAGGCAACGGTATAATCAGTCTGATTGCGAGGACAGCTGTTCATGCCTTTTGGACTCAAAAACAACCTTTATAGGTTTATTGCGACCATCATTTTGTTGTCGCTGTTTGCGGCTGCCTGCAGCCCGGGATCTGAGGATGGTAAGCCGCGCGTGCTGAATGTGGAATTAATTCAGCCAACCGTCCCGATCAACCAGGGTCACATTTTTGACCTGCAGTTAAAACTAAGCAACCCGGGAATCTATAACGTCCACGTGACACGCGTCACGCTGCCTGCCGAAGTGATGAACTCCGCGAGATACCTTGGTTCTACACCGCCTCTCACCCTGAACCAAAACCAGGCAGGCGAAGGGCTGATCGAGATGGATTTAACCATCGCGCCGACCGGGTTGGAAACCTTCGTCTTTCGCTTTGAAGCAAGCCAGACCGGGTCCCTGAGGGGGCAAGGCAAGGTGAGCACTGATGAACAGGATTACCCGTTCCAGGTCGATACAGCTGTCGCTGGGGTCAACCCGGAAGGCTGGCAGCCCGGGCTCTCTCCAGAGGTTACGCCAGGCGCGTTGGGTCCAATTCCCTGGCAGGCTGTCGTCCAGATCGAAGCGATTGTAGATGTGGATGGAAGGCGGCAGACCGGCTGGACCGGCTCCGGGACGATCATCAGTCCCGATGGATTGGTCCTGACCAACGCGCATGTGGTTTTATCAGACCGCTTTTATAATGTCGTAGACCTGGTTGTCTCCCTGACGGTGGCACAGGATTCACCGCCGGTAGCGAGTTATTATGCCAGCATCGTCCAGGCTGATGCCGCTCTTGATATCGCCTTGATCAAGCCCTACCAGGATATTAACGGACACCCACTCAATTACAACCTGCTTGACCTGCCGTTTGTCCCCCTGGGGGATTCGGACCAATTAGACCTGGGTGAATCGTTGGCAATTCTTGGATATCCCGGAATCGGAGGGGAAACGATCACGCTCACCCGCGGAGAGGTAAGCGGCTTCACCGCGGAAGCCGCTTATGGGAACCGGGCATACATCAAAACCAGCGCGACCATTGCGGGGGGAAACAGCGGGGGATTGGCAGTGAACGAACAGGGCGAGCTGGTCGGCGTGCCTACGGCGGTAGGTTCGGGAGATTTAGGGGTCGATGTGGTCGATTGCCGGGCGTTGATTGATACAAACCGCGATGGCTATGTCGACGATCAGGACAGCTGTGTTCCAACCGGCGGCTTTATCAATGCGCTGCGACCAATCAACCTGGCATTGGGTCTCATCGAAGCAGCTCGCAAGGGTGAAGTGAGCATCCGCACTGGTATCACCAGCGGAGAGTCTTTTGAACCAGCAGGGCAAGTAATCTACGAAGACGATTTTTCCACGCCAACAAGCGGCTGGAAGCACATTGAGACTGAAAAAGGAACTGCCGGTTACGAGAACGGTGAATATGCCATCACCGTCACCGATTCGATGTTTTACCTGATTTCAGACCGGGAATTTGCCTACGACCCTATCGGTATCGAAGCAGATGCGCGCGTGGTTCAACCGGCTGGTGATGCCGATTTTGGTTTTGTCTGCGGCTATGATGGCGGGGATTATTTCTACGTCCTTGAGATTAGTGAAGATGGTTACTATTCGATTTGGAAACAAGCAGGTGAGGAGCTCACCTTCCTGGTAGAATGGACCTATTCTCAGGAGGTTGCAGCCGGCGGCGTCATGCGCCTTGGCGCGCACTGCGGAAGCGATCAGCTCATCCTCGCTTTGAATGGAAAAGTGCTTGCCAGCGTGTTTGACCCGGAGTTTCGATCTGGTAACATTGGTATCATGGCGGGGACCTTTGACCTGCCTGGAATTAAAGTAGCTTTTGATAACCTGAAAATAATACTTCCGTGAGGTGGAATTAAATGAAAATGCAAACGTTGACGATTCATCACCTGGTGAAAGGTGAGGATCTGAATCATCACAACACACTCTATGCCGGGCGTGGGGCAGAGTGGCTTGTGGAGGCTGGCTTCATCGCGGCGTCCAACCTGGTCCCTCCCCAATATGTGCTCTGTCTGAAAATCCACGGCATGACCTTCAGCCGTCCGGTTGACCCGGGAGAAGTGATCAGATTTGATTCCAGAATCGTCCTAACCGGGCGCTCGCGGTTGGTTGCCTATATCAAGGCGACCACAAAGGGAGAACAGACCGTGGATGGCTTTATCACATTTGTTTATATCGATGATCACGGCAAATCCCGACCGCATGGAATCACGATCGAGGCGGAAACTGCTGAAGAAATCGAACTTCAGGAGCGTGCGAGACAGCTTTAGTTAAATGCTGATCGCTGATGGGGAAAAAGATTAAGCCTTTAGGCAATACACTTGCAGAGTAAGCTGCGTGTCGTGTCTTTTTTCAGGATGATAATATCCCTGATAGCAGGGAACTGATCGCCTGTTTCAACCCCGGAAGCCGGCAAACTTAACTCATGAAAAGCGTGGGTTTTTTCTCCACTGAATAACGTGCCACCTGGTGTTCAAAACTAATCCAACTGACCCAGGCAAAAAACAGGGCTGAGAGCGTTCCGATAGCAAAGTTGAATATCCCCAATGGTATTAAAAGCAACATCAGGGGCAAAATCAGGAACAGAATCGCCATTACCAAACCACGCAGACCGAAATTCTGCACATTCCCGGCTGCCAGTAATTCGACCTGATTTTTCCTGAGCAAATCATGCCCCAGCTGCAACTGAGCGTTGAACAACCCCACCAGGACAATCGGAATGAACTGCCAGGACCCGGTTTTGAAGAACAGCTGTCCAACCAGCAGACCCAGCAATGCTGCTGCCATGTGGGGTAATGCCGGCAGGAGCAGATCGATTACGCTCCATTTTTTGATCGGGACCGGGATTTGACGGGTGAGCGACCAGAGCGAGAGGTCCCGCTTGAACAGCTCGGTGGAATTGCCGCTTAGCAGCCAGATCCAGCTCGCCAAACCCAACCAGGCAAGAGGCGTGTTGCCGGCGTAACTGAAAGAAAGCATAAACAGGAAGCTGACCAGGTAATGCCACAGGTCTCCAAGTCCAAAATTGCGCCGTGTCACCAGGAGGGCTTTCCAGGCGAAGGCTTTTTCGTTTTGCCAATCGGGAGTAAACTGCCTCCTTCCGGTCAGACCCAGCCGTTCTTTTTGCCGCAGAGTTTTAAGTGCGTCAAGCTGCCCAAATTTGCGATAGGCTGTGACCAAAGCGGCAGTTTCTGTCTCGCTGGCAGCTTTGGATGGGCTGAAATTTTTAGAAACCAGCCAGATCAGACTGGCTGCAAGAAGCGCAAACACTCCACCGATTAAAAATGTTACCCCAAAACCATAGTTTCCTGCCCCGAAAAAGGACAGGAGGATATTGCTCACAAGAATATTGAAAGGCTGCAAAATCGGATACGAACCTGAAAAGTATGCTGAAGAGAGGAAAGAAAAAGCCGAAAGCAGCAGCAGGATCGCGAAGATGATTGAAGGCAGCCAGGCGATAAGTTTGCCGCGATGGTTCATGGCAAAGATGCCGGCTGCCCATGAAAGCAAAAATGCGCCCAAATGGAAAGGAGCGGCGAGCAAGACCACGCGTAAACCATACCAGACGTAAACGAAGAAATACTGGCTGATTTTGTCGGGTGGGAAGGCGATTTCTCCGAGCGTGAAGCCCAGCATCAGGCAAATAAGGATGAAAAGCAGAAAATTTTGTGCCCAGGGGGTAAAAACCCAACGAAAAACCAGGGGGCGGGGAGGGACAGGCTGCTGACAGAGTAAAAAACGCTGTTCGTCTGTGAAAATCAACGGGGAGCGTTTGCTGGCTGAGAGGAGGGTGTTCAGGGCAAGTACTAAAAACGAAAGCAAAAGGGCACTTGCCATGATGGTTTCCGGAGGAATCGGACCTGTAATCGGGAAATATTTCAACAGGAACGTGGCTGCGTAGACCAGCGTGATGAAAACCCAGATCGTGAAGAAAATGATCAGATAAACCAGGTAGATTCGGTTGGAAAACGTGCGCTCCTCGGGGTCGTAGTTTACTATCGACAGCCAGTAGCGCAGGTCGGATTTTTCCTGCCTGCCGCGGAGGAAATTGATCGCTTGCCGGGCTTGCTTGCTCATCGC
The DNA here is from genome assembly GCA_002411175.1 of Anaerolineaceae bacterium UBA5311. GTDB lineage: Bacteria > Chloroflexota > Anaerolineae > Anaerolineales > Anaerolineaceae > Mesolinea. The sequence goes on from DHRN01000042.1 coordinate 4,947, forward strand.
CGCCTGTTTGCTACCGGAATTGAGCCGACACGACCTTCTGAAAGAACGATTTTTCGGTCAGCCAGGCGATCTGCCAGGGTGGCGTCATGCGAGCTGAGCAAAATCGCGCTGCCTTCGCTTTTGCGCCGCTGCAGTTCCTCGGTGAGCAGCTGCGTGCCCTCCTGGTCCAGGGCGGAAGTGGGCTCATCCAGGAGTAAGACACTGGAAGGTCGGATCAGACCGAGCAAAAGACCCAATTTCAGGCGCATCCCCCGGGAAAACCGGTGAGGGAAGTGATCGCGGACGTGCCAGAGGTTGAAATCGCGCAGCAATTTTTCTGCTCGCTGCTCGAAGCCTTCCAGCGATTCGTTGGCAGCGGCAATGAAACGCAGGTGCTCCCATGCGGTCAGCTCGAGGAAAAACCGCGGTACATCCGGAACGAAGACAAGCTGCTTGCGCGCCTGGAGTTCCTCCTGCCGCATGTCAAAACCAGCCACTTTCACCTCGCCGCTGCTGGGCGGGATCAGATAACTGATGCAATTGAGCAGGGTTGTTTTCCCCGAACCGTTGTGACCCTGTAAAACGACCATCTCCCCTGCGGCGATAGTCAAATCGAGCGGATGCAGTGCCTGGAATTCTTTGAACTTTTTGCCCAGGTTGATGGTTTGCAGGGCAGGCACGGTTGAGGCATTTTCGGCAGTAGGTGTCACAGAATTCATGGTCAGGAGATGCTTTCTGGCGTGATTAATGGAAATGGAGTGGGGTTGACCGCTTGCCCTCCAGCAAGTTCGGGTACAGAGACATTGAAAGCTCGGTTGGGGGTAAAGATGCCGACGATATTAAAGTTGGGGATGCTTTCCAGACTCACCATCACAAAGGTAAAAGCGATCAGCGCGCCTGTCCAGGCAGAAAACGGGTTACCCGGGAAAATTTGCTCCATGCGGATATTCTAACATAAGGGCACATCATGGTTGCGCCTATACCGCCGTGTAAATGAGCAAAAACCATAGTGTGTTTTACTATTGAAAACTTGCGCGGTAATTCTCAATATGGAAAAACGTGTTTATCTTGTGTGAATGAAAGAGCAGCGTAGGGGGCGGTTCCCACGCCGTCCGGAGAACAGCCTTAGGGCGTGACG
>DHRN01000073.1:0-8139 GCA_002411175.1 Anaerolineaceae bacterium UBA5311
CACGGGCTTTTGAAACAGATATTTGCCAGGCACAGGGGTCAATCGAGGCAGATCCTGAACCTACTTATCGCCAAACATTTCGTACAAAATCGGGACTTGCTGCCGTAGGGCATCGGGTTCGGTCCGCCAGCAGAAGACATCCCCCACACCTCCATATTCAAAAGCGACAATATCCGGTTCGTGCCAGGCACCAGAACGGATTTGACTGGCAGCCCACTCGACTATATGCCAGTCATGAGGCTGCAGCTCGAAATGGTCAGTTTGGTGACCGGCATACTTGCGAATACCGGTAATATGCAGTTCACGAAGACGATCGAGCGGCAACAAACTGACGTATTCCTGGTAACCAATGCCCAACCTTGTGGCGCTTATCTGAGCGTGAGAGAGGTCCAGTAATAAGCCGACGTCATTATTCACCAAAAATTTGTTGATTAACCCCGGGTCGGAAGCTATTTCAAGTTCGGGGAGCATCGGGTGCCAGGGTAAGTTCTCAGCAATCACTTTTCTGGAGGGAATTTTACGGCGTAAAATTTCGAGGTCAGCTTCCCACCTCGACAATACTGATTTTGCAGAATCTGTTTTGTCTTTCTTCCGGCTAGGGAGGTTGGAAAGGTGAGTATTAAGATAAATTGTGTCGGTTTTTTCAAACATCCGTTTGATCAGATCAAAATTCAATCTTTGAATACTGCCGGAACCCAGCTCAATATCGAAATGAATATAAACCGGACCCAACTCCAGAGCAGGATTGACCAAACCTTCCCATTCCGGGCATTTAAGCAAATCGACCCGCACCTGGTTAGTTTCGATCAGATTTTTGAGTGGGGTCGAGTAATTAACTGCTAATTTCATGTCTATACAGGGTTTTCAAGCCCGCCAATATCGGCGAATGGGTCCAGCTTAGCCTCGAGATCGTGTCGGAATTGCTTGGTATAGAGGTTGTAATAAAGACCGCGATTACGGATCAGGCTGTCGTGGTTGCCGGATTCCGCAATTTGTCCGTCCTCGATCACAAAAATCTGGTCAGCGGATTTAATTGTCGAAAGGCGGTGTGCGATAATGAAACTGGTTCGTCCGGTCATCAACTGGTGCATGCCTTTTTGGATCAATGCTTCTGTTAAGGTGTCTACAGAGCTGGTGGCTTCATCCATGATGAAAATATCGGGGTCAGATAATAGCGCCCTGGCAATACTGATCAACTGTTTTTGACCAACCGAGAGCTGGTTACCACCTTCACCAACATCTGAGTCGTACCCTTTTTCAAACCTGACGATGAACTCATGCGCGCCCGCCAGTTTAGCGGCTTGTTCGATTTCTTCATCGGTTGCGTCCAGACGACCGTAGCGCAAGTTTTCACGAATGCTGCCAGAAAAAAGATGAGGAATCTGCAACACAACACCGATGCGCGACTGGATATCTTCCAGCGCATATTCCAGGTAATCGTGCCCGGCAATGCGGATAGTCCCTGAAGTGGGCTCATAGAAGCGCCCAAGCAGATTCACGATGGTCGTTTTGCCGCCGCCGGTTGTACCGACCAGGGCGATCCTTTCCCCTTGTGGAATCTTGAAGCTCAGATTTTGAATCACCGGTTCGCCGTCTTCGTAGTGGAAAGAGACGTTTTCAAACTCAACATCACCCACCAGAGATTCCACCGGAACCAGGTTCTCGAGGTTGTGAATTTCGGGCTCGGTTTCCAGCAGAGAGAAAACCCTTTCAGATGAAGCAACAGCGTTTTGCATTTCGGCATAAACCCGTGCCAGGTCCTGGATAGGCCACAAAATGTGCATAATATAGGAAATGAAAGCCTGGAGCGTTCCAACAGTGAGGGTAGTGTTGCCTACCATTACTCCGCCGCGCCAGAGGATCAGAACAAGTGAAATCGCGCTGATGGTCTGAATGGTTGGCAGGTAAAGCGCGGACAAGAAGCCAGCCCGATAACTCTCTCTGAACATATCCGTCGAGAGGACTTTGAATTCCTTCAAGTTTTTGTCTTCCCGCAAGAGGGCTTTGACCACACGGACGCCGGTGATATTCTCGTTCAGAGCAGCGGTCATCTTCGAATTTGCCTTGCGCGACTGGCGATAGTGGTAATAGATCTTCACCCGGAACTTAAAAGAGATAAAGACCATTAACGGCAGCGAAAGGGTCACAATCAATGCCAGTTGGGTGTTCAGCTGGAGCATGTAAAAGATCGCGAAACCAATATTGGTCACTGCCCAGAGTGTATCGACAATCCCCCAGGTCAGTAATTCACCCATCTTCTCAGTGTCAGATGTCACCCGGGACATAATCCAGCCAATGGGGGTCTTGGAGAAGTACGAGAGCGAGAGTTTCTGAAGATGGTTGAACAGATTTTTGCGCAAATCATAGCGCAGACGTTCGCCCTGCACACCAACACTGAACATCATTACGAAAAATGCGACCATCTGCCCCAAAACCACGAAACCGTAGTTGTAGAACAGGCGGATCAAAGCACTGACATCGTTGGCTATGATGCCTTCATCGATGATGCGTTTATTCAGGATCGCAAAATAAGCATCAAGCCAGGACACAACTGCAATTGACAGGATGCCCAGAATCATGGTCATCTTGTAAGGCTTGAGCAGCTTTAACAGACGACCAAGAACGCCGCTTTGCAGGTTGACTTCGTCGTCTAACTCGTTTTCATCATAAAAGGTCGACACGTTCAATTTCCTCTTGCAGGGCACTATCGATCCGAGCCTGGATCTCATAGATGTCCTGATACATACCAGGTTGGTTCACCAATTCGTCATGATTGCCCTTCTGCACGATCCTGCCCTCATCGAAAACCAGGACCTGGTCAGCGTTCATGATGCTCTGGATGCGGTGGGCTATGATGAAAGTGGTGCGGTTTGCCATCAAACCTTCCAAGGCAGACCTGATCTGAACCTCGGTTTCCATATCCACAGAGGACGTAGAGTCATCCATAATCAGGATGCGTGGGTTGATCAGCAGTGTACGGGCGATCGCAAGCCGTTGTTTTTGACCTCCGGAAAGGGTCACGCCGCGTTCGCCGACCTTGGTGTCGTAGCCATCCTTGAATTCAAGAATCACATCGTGAATGGCAGCTTCCCTGGCAGCCTCTAAAATTTCTTCTTCGCTGACTTCGCGGTGGACGCCATAGGTAATATTCTCACGGATCGAAGTGGAGAAAAGGAAAGGCTCTTGTTCTACGATGCCTATTTGCGAGCGTAAAAATTCGAGTGAATACTCATTCAAATTGACGCCATCGAGCAAAATTTGCCCTGAAGTCACCTCATAAAATCGAGGTAACAAATTAACCAGGGAGGTTTTTCCCGAGCCGGTGGATCCGAGCAGGGCGATGACCTCGCCGGCTTCACAGCTGAAGCTGACATCCTCAAGCACGGGTTGGTTTTCTTCGTACTGGAAGCAAACATTTTCGAAGGCGATCTTCCCCTTGATGCCATCTTCCGGATGGAAGGTGCAGGAGGTCATGTCTTCTTCGTTGGCTTTGAGGATGGTGGTAACGCGACCCAGCGATACAAAGGTGCGGGATGTGTCGATTATCAGACGACCGAGGTTGCGGATTGGCCAGATTAACCAGCCGAGCAAGCCGATAAAAGTCATAAACTGACCCATGCTCATGGCGTTGTTGATCACCATCATGGCAGCGGTGTAGCTGCTGCCGATAGTCTGAGCTGAACAGATGATATCGGTGAGGGGCCAAAACAGGCTGTGCATCCAGATGAATTTCTTGCCCAGTCGGAATTTCTCACGGTTGTCTTTGTCGAATTTCTCGATTTCATAATCCTGCCGGGCAAATGCCTTGACGACGCGCACACCGCTGAGGTTTTCCTGGAGGTCGGTTGAGAGCAGCGCCCCTTGTTCCTGGTAGGCTTCGTATGCCTTTGAGAGCGCTTTGAAGAAGAACATTGAGACAACTAAAACGATTGGGATGATGATGATTGAGATCAGGGCAAGGCGCAGATCAATGCGTGCGATCGCGATGAATGTGATGATGAAAATCATCAGGATACGCCCAATGCCGATCGCCTGGTCTGAGAAGAACCTCCTGATTGTATCGACATCCGACGTGGCGCGTTCGAGCAGATCGCCGGTTTTCGCTTCAGAGTGATAGCTGTAGGGCAGGCGTTGAATATGGTCGAAAAGGTAATCGCGCAAACGCCGGGTTGAATTTTCGGCTGTAAAATTTGCCATCCAGCTTGCCATGAAGCTTGAGAGAGCCTGCAGGACGATCAGCGAACCGAAACTCAGGGCGGAGAGCACCAGGTTTTGACCAGCCACGCCTTCGGTTAAAATGCGGTCGACGAAGTCGCCCAGGTATAGGTACATCCCCGTTCGGGCAAGGGCTGCGAGGGTGGTGAATAGGTTGGCGATCAGGAAGTTAAAGTGATAACCCGTCATTAAATGCCAGAGGGCTGCTAGTTTATTGTCGCTGGCAACCGTGGAAATATTAATTTCTCTATAAGCCTTCGTTGTACTTTTCATCTCTCGTTTTGTGCTGTTTCCTTCGGCAAACACGAAGATGAAGTATACACCCGGGTAAAACGCGGGTCAATAAAAAATTACAATTTCTCACTATTTTCAGAGTGATGTCGGCACCAGATATGTGGTGAATTTTAAGGTTTTTTTATGCTAAGAGAGGCTGACTGAATTGTGGTTGAAAAAACGTTCTGCGTAAGCAAAAACCTGCTCGCTCTCGTTGCCCAGGAGCATCACGTGTGGCGAATTTTCCATGACGATCAATTCTTTTTGCTGTGATGAGATTGACCCGAAGATCTTTTCTCCGGTTTCCAGGCTGACAGTTTTGTCCGCCTTGCTGATTACAATCAGTGTTGGTTGGGTCACTTTTGGCATGCTGCGGGTGACTTCTTTTTGCAGTTTTCGCAGCTGGATGGCTCCACGCAGGGGATAGACGTTGTAGCCTTTCCAGTCTGTATCATCTTTTTTGTGACTTTTGTCAAGATATTTTTTAAAGAACTGTAACAAGTATGCCCAACGTATGTTGCGCACGACCAACGCCGGTGAGAAGAGCATCAAACCGGCAACGTCCGGAAACTCCGCTGCCACTTGAAGGCAGAGCAGCGCACCCATGGATTCACCACCCAGCCAGACCTGGTCGCAAGTCTCGCGAAGGACATGGGCTGCGTTGCAAACTTCCTGGTACCAGTCCTGCCATTTAACGGCATTGAGATCGTCGGGGTGGCTGTCATGACCAGGCAGCAAGGGGGCGGAAACGGTGTAGCCCTGCTGGTGCAGCTTCTCAGCCAGGGCTCTCACCTCGGTCGTGGTGGCAGTGAAGCCGTGCACGAGCACGAAACCGGTTTTGTTACCCGGGAGCAGAAAGCTCGAACCGTCGAGGTTTGGTTTGACAATATATTGATTATTCATTTCCCTCCAGTTATCGGGATTTCCGATGGTTGTTCCTGGCTAAGGTCAGTCCAGACTCCAATACTTCAATTCCGAAATCACAGTTTTGAAGTCTGTCGTACCGGAAGATCTCGTGACAAAACCAAAGGTGCCTTCGCCATCGACGGCATCGTGCGTAATTGATCCGACCAATTGACCGTTGATGTAAAATTCAAAAGAATTATCCTCTGCAAGGATGCCGATGCGGTTGCTTTCGTGGGGCGGGTTCAAAGCCGTCGTGTTGGAATAAGAGACCAGGTCAACTGATTGATTGTTGCTTGTGTAGTAAGTGAAACCCCAGGTGCTGTCACAGGTCACACCGACATAGTAAAAATCGTGATTGCTGCTCAAACGGATTACGAGCCCAAACCTGTCTGGTCCGCTGCAATTGGGCATGGTGAAAGTGGTCTCAAAATAGCCGTTTTCCTGCTCAGGACGGACTGTATACCAACTGCTCCACCAAGGTGTGCCTTTGGATGTGTATTCGAGCTGATCATTGACCACTTTGGAAAGCAGGTAATCGTTCTCGAAGTCCCAGCGGGTCTGGTCAAAATCTTCCTGGAAATCAGGAGTTCCTGACCAGGGTTCTTCAGATAGCTCTGGAGTTGTCGTCGGAGGAACAGCTGCAGGCTGTGTTGGTTGTTGCGGTGTGGCAGGTTGCTGGATGGCGGTTTCTTCATCAGGGTAGGGGGTGATTGGCTCTTGTTCGACAGGAGCTTCCACCGTTTCGGTCTCCTCCACTGCGGTTTCGGCTCCCTGCGTCAGCAATACCGCGACCCTGGTCTGCACCACGGGGTCTTGCGAAGGATCGATCTGCTGGGGGTAGTTGCAGGCAGCCAAAAACAGGATGAAAATTGTAGTGAGGGTAAATTTCTTCATAGTCGGATCCTTTTCATTTATGGGTCATGGTTGCAATTTCAGCGCCAATTCTTATGCTTTCACGTGCACAACTACTGGTTCCAAAAATGGTGTAAACTCAAACAGTATCTTTTTTTGAATGAGATGGTTAATTTTATTATATACAAGCGCAGGTGAATACAAATGGACTTATTTCAAAAAACAATAGATTTCGAAACAGCGCGGCAGGCGCGGGCAGACGGGACGTATCCCTATTTTATCCCCCTTGATAGAAACGAAGGTACTGAGGTCGTATACCAGGGGAAGCGGATTATCATGTGCGGTTCGAACAACTACCTTGGGCTGACTACTCATCCCAAGGTTCGGGAAGCTGCGATTAACGCGATCAGAAAATACGGCACCAGCTGCACCGGATCACGGTTCCTGAACGGCAACATGACCATCATCGAAGAGTTGGAAGAAAAACTGGCTGACTGGGTTGGCAAGGAAGCAGCCTTGGTTTTCTCGACCGGCATGCAGGTGAACCTGGGGACGATCAGTTCGCTGGTTGGACGCAGGGACATTGTGATTTTGGATAAGGAGGATCACGCCAGTATCGTCGACGGGGCGATCTTGAGCGGTGGCAAAATTGAACGCTACCGCCACAACGACGTGGAGCATCTCGAACGGGTACTCAGAAGTCTGCCGGAAGAACCTGGCAAACTGCTGGTGATGGATGGTTTGTTTAGCATGGAAGGCGATATCGCTCCCTTGCCGGAGATCCTTCCGCTTGCCCAGAAGTTCGGCGCGAGGGTGATGGTGGATGACGCCCACGCGATGGGCGTGCTCGGAGGCGGCAGGGGCACAGCTGCTCATTTTGGTATGACCAACCAGGTTGACCTGATCATGTCCACATTTAGCAAATCTTTCGCCTCAATCGGCGGGTTTGTTGCTGGAGATTTTGAAGTGATCGATTTTGTCAAACACCACGCTCGCAGCCTGATCTTTAGCGCGAGCATTCCCCCAGCCAACACGGCGACGGTTCTGGCTGCTCTTGAAGTAATGGAAGCTGAGCCTGAATTGGTTGAAACTCTGACCCAAAACGGGGATTTTATGCGCAAGGGGTTGAAGCAGCTGGGCTTTGACACCGGGCACTCTGAGTCACCGATTATCCCGATCATCATCGGTGATGACGCCTTGACTTTTAAGATCTGGCGGGACCTGTTTGAAGCCGGAGTCTTCGTGAATCCTGTCATCGCTCCTGCCACAACTCCCGGGAGGCAGTTGCTGCGCACCAGTTATATGGCTACACACACCGAAGATCAATTGGTGAAAGTGCTTGAGATTTTTGAAAAGGTAGGCAAAGCAAACGGTTTAACGTAGCACTCAAGGAGATGGCATGAACGGCATGAAACTTGTCTTCCATGATGAAGCTGAATTTGTGTTGCAAGGGGAAGAAATCTTTATTGGGCGTGAACCGACCAACCATCTCACCATCCCCGTCCCTCAACTATCTCGCCACCACGCCAGGATAGACCTGGTTGATGGCGTTTGGATGCTGGATGACATGGGTTCTACTCTGGGTACGACTGTGAACGGTGAACCTGTTCGGTCACCGAGGAAATTGGAGCACGGTGATCTGATTGTTTTTGGTCGGACAGTTGAATTAAAAGTGATTGAGACAGATGGCGACCACGATATCGAGGATGGTTGACTCGATTTATAACGGTGTGTATTATCGGCTTTCACTGACACATATTTTGCGCAATTTTGTTTGACTTTTCAGGTTGTTTCGGGTAACATCAGTGTTCGTTAGGGCGAGGTAGCTCAACGGTGGAGCAGTGGACTCATAAGCCATTGGTTCTGGGTTCAAATCCCAGCCTCGCCATTCCG
>DHRN01000073.1:8410-14598 GCA_002411175.1 Anaerolineaceae bacterium UBA5311
GGTTCCGGGATTCCCCTCCGTTTAATTCATGGCGCCATGACCACGTTCCGGCGAAGCCATCATTAATTGGGCGTGGCGTTAATACCTGCGATGTTGCCCGCTCAATCCGCCGTACGCAATGACCACACACTACGTGTTTGTCATCCTGAGCCTCTTTTGCGAAGGATCTTTGCTGTCCAGGGGCAAGATCCTTCACTTCGTTCAGGATGACATAAGGTTTGTCATCCTGAGAAAACCTACACAATGACCATACACAACGGCGGATTGAGGGGGAGCGAAATTCTCGTCACACCAATGTCACAACCCCCTCAATACACGGCTTCGCCGGTACAAACGTCACGCCCTACGAAAGATGGCTTCGCCGGAATGGGACGGGGTAAGTGTATGGCGGATTGAGGGGGAGCAAAATTCTCGTCACACCAATGTCACAACCCCCTCAATCACGCCCTACGAAAGATGGCTTTGTCGGAACGGGGCGGGGTAAGTGTATGGCGGATTGAGGTGGAGCAAAATTCTCGTCACACCAATGTCACAACCCCCTCAATCACGCCCTACGAAAGATGGCTATGCCGGAACGCGCAGTGCACGTTCCCTACAACACCACGAATCAAAGCGTCATCTGGCGATAATACTTTCCTTTCCCAAACGAATTGCCATACGAAAATCTACCGTTCGCACGGAGATCCGCCTTGCTAATTTTGGAAATCAGGGTTGTTTGCTTTGCTCCACGAAAAAATCCCACATCAATTGCGTGGCGTTGATTTCATAGGTATTGTTGCCGGTAATGAATTCTGGCAGAGGGTTGCCCCCGGGCCAGGTGTGACCGCCATCGGTAATCATGTAAAAATCCACCTCCGAGCCACGATCACAGCCAGCATATCCAAACAAAGAAACGTTATCACTGGTCGAAATGGGCGTTTCCACCAGGTTGCATCCGTTCAAAATTGCGTAATCGTTGATAAATTCAAAAACATTTGGGAGGTTTATTGGCAAATTCCTCATGGGACCACCTTCGATCGGAACTATCAGGTCTGCTTTCCCATGAAAGAAGATTCCAGGCACTCCTCCGTCACATGCTGTCAAATCGATTGTATACGCACCAGCCACACTGCCAATTGCCGCCACGCGGTCTGGCATATCGCATGCCAGCCTTAATGCCATCCCACCCCCATTAGAGAGACCGTTGACGTAAATCCTTTCCGCGTCGATCGTGTAATCCAGGCTTAACTTATCGATCAGATCGCTGAAAAACCGGACTTCCTTTTCGACAGCCGTCGGGTCGAGATCGGTTTCTGCAACCCGCCAGAGTTTGGGGAAATTCAAACCCGAGGGATAGACCACGATGAAGCCGTATTGGTCTGCAAGTGAGTTCCATTGGCTGACATATTCCTGGATTGTGGGCGACTGCGTAAATCCATGGATGGATATAACTAATGGAACAGGTTCGGATGGGTTGTACGTGGATGGGACATACAGCAGATATTCACGCTGCTCACCAGAAGAGGTCAACCTGCCATTAGAACGGTTTACCAGTTTCCAGCCAATAAAGGCAGTTGTGCCCAACAGGGTCAGGATGCTGATAAGTATTATGGATGACTTCTTTCTCCGCATATTATTAATGATACTGCGATTCTTAGAATCGTCGTAGAGAAAATTCAAAGCTGATGGCTGAAAACTAATTGGAAAACGGGGCAATACTCATAAAGATGAGAGGTTTCCTTCTTCCGGATGGCATATTTAGGGTTACAGTGCCCTGGCAATGATATAATCTGAAAAAACACCCGAGGTTGACATGACAGAATATCTAACCTACCACGAAATCGATGCCGCGACCGATGCAGTTAAGGCGCGAATAACGAATATCCCGGAAATTGCCCTGATCCTCGGTTCTGGTTTAGGTGAATTGGCGGAGTCGGTGGAAAAACCGACCATTATCCCTACCAACCAGATCCCTTTCTGGCCTGTTTCGACCGTTCCCGGTCATAAAGGACGCCTGGTGATTGGGGAATTGGAGGGCAAGAAAGTTTTAGTCTTGCAGGGGCGAACGCATTATTATGAGGGGCACCACATTTCCAAAATTGGGCTGCCAATTCGGGTAATGCAGCGGCTTAGAATTAAAACCCTGATCCTGACCAACGCATCGGGCGGATTGCATGACGATTTTTACCCCGGTGACCTCATGATTATCAAGGATCACCTTGGGCTGCTGCCGATGGCAGGCGAAAACCCACTGCGAGGACCGAACCTTGACGAATTTGGACCCCGTTTCCCGGATATGAGCGCGATCTATACTCCCGGGTTGGTTGAATTGACCGAGAAAGTTGCTGCTGAGCTGGGCATCAAAATGCATAAAGGCGTCTATGTCGGTTTGTCCGGTCCGTCGTTCGAGACACCGGCAGATTGCCGCTTTTTGAAGATGGTCGGCGCGGACGCAGTCGGTATGTCTACGGTTCCTGAAGCCATCGTTGCCAGGCATGGCGGCATGGCTGTCCTGGGCATCGCAACAATCACGAATAAAATCGACCCGGACGGGACCAACCAGGCATCTCACCAGGAAGTATTGGAAGTTGGCGACCAACTTGCACCTAAGTTAATGAAGGTAATTCGGGGAGTTCTACGGCAACTCCCATAATAACGGATAATTGATGGATTACGTTATTCGCTTTTTGGCGGAATTTGAAGTTCCGATCTATCTCATGCTGGGCATCGTTGCCCTGGTGTATTTACGCCGCATATTGATCGCGCTTGAAGACAAACGGACGGCGATTTTTGGTTTGGAACGGGAAGCTGCCCAACGCAAGGTAACCGCGGCTGCCTCGGTCCTGATCCTGGTTGGGTTGTTGACCATAGGCGAGTTTGTTGTCGCTACTTTCCTGGCAGGAGAACTGGCACAGGAACCGACTTTTGCGACCGGGACGATCGAAGTGCTTTCCACACCGACGACGACCCTGCCGGGTCTTGTGCCAACCGATGCGACCCCGATTCCGACGCGCTATCCACAAGCCGAGATTGAAGGAATAGAAAGTAATTGTATCGACGATATTCTCGAAATCGAAAGCCCTGAACACAATGAGGATATCAGCGGTGTCGTTGAAATAACAGGCAGTGTGAACACTGAAAACTTCGGTTCGTACCGGTATGAGTATTCAACCGTGGGGGAACCAGACTGGCAAACCATCGCGGCTGGAAGCGGCACACGAATTGATGAAAACCTTGGAAACTGGTTTACCAGCGACCTGGCTCCCGGTCCGTACATGCTGCGGTTGGTAGCACTGGATAATGACGGAGCAGAGCAATCGGCTTGCGTTATTATTGTCCAGGTGGGTGATAATTGATTCAAGGCAGGTACTATGGCTAAGTTAAAGGTAATGATAGCAAACCGTGGTCAGTATGATGAAATGATCAATCTCGACCACAGCATTGATAGCAGTTATGCCTATCGGATGCAAACATCCACAGATAAAACTGTGACGAGTTTTAGCTTTCAGCGTGTAAAACTCCCACGTGAAGCCCACCTGAGTTATATGCGGGACAAAGATAGTCTGCTGAAATCGTGGAATGATGCCAGCCTTATCTACACCGGCATGCTCGAGGATTTTTTGGTTGCCTATGCCGCTATCGATGCGAAAACCCTGCCTGATACAGCAACACTGAGCGACCTTGTAGTCATGCCGGAGGTAAGACACCGGGGAATTGGTCGCACAATGCTTGCCGCGGTTGAAAGCTGGGCGGTTAACAGCGAAATCGATCGGGTTGTGCTGCCGATTGCCATGCGAAACTATCCGATGATTGAGCTCGGTAAAAATAGCGGTTACGAAATGTGCGGTTTTTTGGAGCAATATTTCCCCAACGGGGACCCGGTGCTATTCTTTCAGAAGAGGTTGGCATAGGCAGACGGGATGCAGCTGATGATCAACCTTTCCCTGGTTTTGTATACGTTTAACCAAATTCTCTATGCGGGGGTTGCCATCACGGCAATCGCCCTGCTGATGTATGCCACAGGCTTTAGCTTCAAGAACCGGATTGTTCAGACCTTTGCTTTGATTCTGGTTTGTGTGGTGTTTATTTACACCGGTGAAACTCTGGCGAACGTTTCAAACCGGCCCGATTATATCCAGCTATGGCTGCAGATCAAGTGGGTCGGCTTGGTAATGCTTCCGGCGATTTATCTGCACTTTTCAGATGCACTGTTGACTCTTTCTGGCAGACCTTCCCGTGGGCGCAGACGCCTGGTGGTGTGGATGGTCTATTTCATCACGGGGATTGCGGCTGTGCTGATATTTGCCGAAATTACGGTCGGAAGCCTTTCCATGGAAACCGCACCGATGTTTTACCTGGAGCGGGATCAGGTCACCTTTTTCTACGGAATTTTTTATATCCTGGTCATGGTTTTGGTCAGCTACAACATGATCAGGGCAATGATCCGCACGGTGACCACCACGGGTTTGCGCAGGATGATCTACCTGATGGTCGGAGCAGCGGCAATCGCCCTGACCAGCATTATCTTTTTGTATCACGGCAACAGCTGGTTTGCCGCTCGTCCGCATTATTTCTGGATTCTGAGTATTCTCGCCTCCATGATCACAATTTTCTTCCTGGTTGTGATGACTTATTCAGTCTCATTTTTTGGCGTGACGTGGACAGACCGGCAGGTAAAGAGCCGCCTTTTTCGCTGGTTGATGCGCGGTCCTTTTGTCGCCGCCATCGTTTTGGGTCTGACCACAGCAGCCAGACGTTATGGGGAAACGCTGGGCGATCCTTATATCTTTTACGTGCCAATTGTCATGGTCGGAACGATTCTTTTGCTTGAATATGCGATCACGTTATTCTCTCCATCCATTGAAAAAGCACTTTTCTGGGGGGACGACCGCGAAGATCTTGAGGTGATCCAGTCTCTGCAGGATCGTATGCTCACCAACCGTGACCTGATGCAATTCCTGGAAACTTCCGCGGCACTTATCAGTGATCGTTTGCCAGTTTCGGGCGGGTTTATTGCCGTGCTGGAAGATGGGAATGTCAGCCAGGTGGTGACCACAGGGGACAAGAAAGCCATTGAAGCGATAGAGATCGACGGGAAGCTGCTCCAACAAGTACGGGAAACCCCAGAAAGCGGAATTGGATTAATCGAGTGGCAGGATATGTATTTGATCCCACTGGAATTTACTCCTGAGGACGAACAGCCCCGACTGCTCGGGTTGGCTGGATTTATTAAGGACGAGTCGGTAGAAATTGAAGAAGATGATCCCGAGATGATCGAGCAGATAGCTGAGCGGGCGACGCTGGCAATCAAGGATCATGCCCTCCAAAAACAGGTTATCGCCGCCCTTTCTGCCCTGCAAACCGAAGTGGATTACCTGCAGAATATCCGTGCCGCTCAAAACTTTGATCAGGCGCAATTAACTAAAATAGAAAAACCAAAACTGCCTGGTGAAATGTCAGTTTGGGTTAAAGACGCGCTTACTCATTATTGGGGTGGTCCCAAGCTGACCAACAATCCGCTGATCAACTTCAAGATTGTTGAGACAGTTAGTGAAACCGCGGAGGGAAATCGTACCAATGCCCTGCGAAAAGTGCTTTCGGATGCAATTGAGAAGATGAAGCCATCTGGCGAAAGGAAATTTACCAGCGAATGGCTGCTTTATAACATCCTGGAACTAAAATTTCTGCAGGGTAAGAAAGTGCGCGAGGTTGCCCGCAAACTGGCTGTGTCTGAGGCAGACCTGTATCGAAAGCAAAAAATCGCCATCGAAAATGTGGCAATTAACATTGCCGACATGGAAGCGGCTGCCAACGGCACAGAAGCTGGGTCTGAAGAAGATCAAATCCCGTCTGAATAACAGCGTGCGCGCCGCATGGCAGGAATGGATCAGGTACTGCCCGCTTCCTCCCAGCATCATGACCGCGTCCCTACGAATGGAACGCATGGTAAAGAAAACATCCCTTTTCTGGCATGAATAATGCAAGGTAAATACTGGACAATGGTGTAATTACCCGGAGTGAGATCGTGGCTGAAACTAAGCAAAACACTGACAAACTGACTAAAGCAAAAGCATTGGAGCTTCAAAAGGCTCAAGAGGCTGAAGAAGCGAAAAGAAAAACCCAAAAAGGAAAGGCAATTCGTTTTGCCTGGGACCTGGCAGGTTTGTCTATGCTGATGGTTGGCGCTGTGCTGCTTCTGGCTCTTTTTG
>DHRN01000073.1:14881-43505 GCA_002411175.1 Anaerolineaceae bacterium UBA5311
TTTTCAACGACTCAGTTCCTCAAATCAACGCTGGCAACAGCGCGGGCGGGATTGTCGGTTTTGGATTGGCATATCCCCTGCGTGCCTGGGTCGGCAGCCTGTTGACAGGGCTTATCTTCCTGATTCTTGCTTTGATCCTGCTGATTATTGGCTTTCGGCTGGCATACCGAATTGAAGGTTGGGCGCGAGGTGAGACTATTGGAACACCGTTAGTTCCGCTGGAGGCGATTTATGAAGAACCTTCAACACTTACATTGCAACCACAGGTTGTTAGTGAAGCTACCGCGAGAACATCGTTAAAAGTGAGCTCCAAACCAACCACACAAATGGAGCTTCCCCTCGGTTTCAAACGAGGTGAATTGGTCGATAACAATAAGAGTAAAGCACAAAAACCCTTAAGACCCCGTTCGGACGAATTACCTCCGCTGGCTTTACTTGAACCTGAAAAAACTGTTGTCGCCAACCAGGGTACCATCAACATGAACGCTGGCATGCTCGAAAAGACACTGGCTGATTTTGGAGTGCCAGCCAAGGTTATTGGTTACCGCGTGGGTCCCACGGTGACACAATACGCCGTTGAACCTGGTTACTTCGACAAAGGCAACACAGAAGAGAAACAAAAAGTACGCATATCGCAGATTTCCGGTCTGGCAAAGGACCTCGCCCTGGCATTGAAGGCTGAACGGCTTAGAATCGAAGCGCCAGTACCGGGCGAATCATATGTGGGTATTGAAATACCAAACACGGAACATATGATCGTGAGGTTGAAACCACTGCTTGCCTCCCCGGAATTCAACAGCGCGAAGTCATCCCTGGCGATTCCTCTCGGACGCGGTGTTTCCGGTCAGCCGGTTATTGGCGACCTGTCGAGCATGCCCCACCTGCTGATCGCCGGAACGACAAACTCTGGCAAGTCAGTATGTATCGCTGCTATTACCATGGCGTTGGTGATGAATAACCATCCTGATGATCTGAGACTCGTCATGGTTGACCCGAAGTTGGTCGAATTGAAACGTTTCAACGGTCTGCCACACCTTTTGGGGCAGGTGGAAACAAATATTGAGCGGATCAAAGGAGTATTGCGCTGGGCGACAACAGAAATGGACAACCGCTACCGGCTACTGGAAGTGGCAAAATCGCGGAACCTGGAGACGTACAATCATAAAATGGATAAAGCCGGGAAACCCAGGCTGCCGTGGGTGGTCATCCTGATCGACGAATTGGCTGACCTGATGATGACCGCGCCGGATGAAACAGAAAGCGCTGTTGTAAGGCTGGCACAAAAAGCCCGGGCGGTTGGCATTCACCTGATTGTGGCAACACAGCGTCCCAGCACCGACGTGGTTACAGGTGTAATAAAAGCCAATTTCCCGACGAGAATCGCTTTTACCGTTGCTTCCTCTGTTGATTCCCGTGTGATCCTGGATACCAACGGCGCTGAAACCCTGCTGGGCAAAGGTGACATGCTTTACCTCCACCCCGAAAGGAGCTTCCCGCAACGCGCGCAAGGGGTGATGGTCAGTGATTCCGAAATTAGAAAAGTGATTGCCTGGTGGCAAAAACAGTATCAGTCAGAACAACCCGGTGCGCTCAAACTTGAAATCCCTGAGGGCAAAACAGCAGCAGAGATAATCCAAACTGAGGACAGCGAAGTTGAGCAAGAAGCCCCTTGGGAAGAAGAGCTGCAGAATCAGCAGGCTGGTGACCCGGATGAGATATTGATTAGCCAGGCAACTGAGCTGGTTAGAGTGAAACGACGGGCAAGCGCATCCTATTTACAGCGCCATCTGCGCCTCGGCTACCCGCGGGCAGCGTGGTTGATCGATCAGCTGGTGGACAGAGGGGTGCTCGGTCCCGGGCAGTCTGGCGCCAAAGAGCGGGAAATTCTGATTGATCCACCGGACCAAATTGTAGACGATGAGGCAGCAGGTTCCGATGCCTGAAAGAGATGGGTCAAAGGGTAGTTTTGAAAATATATTGCGAAACGGCTTTAAAAAGCCGCTTGACGGCATAGCAGCGGTTTTGCTTAGGATCGGGTTAGTACCCAACCATATCACCCTGCTCGGATTGCTTGGAAATATCGCAGCAGGCATTTTGATCGCAATGGGGCATTTACGCTGGGCGGGTTTGTTGGCTGGATTAATGGCTCCCCTGGATGCGGTCGATGGTGCCATGGCGCGGCTCAGAGGTAATCCCGGTAAATTCGGTTCTTTTATTGATTCTGTTATCGATCGATATGATGAGCTTGCCCTGCTTGGGGGCTTGAGCTTCTATTTCATTAACCAGGCTTCAACCTGGGGAGTAATGCTTACATTTGCTGCAGCAGGCGGCTCTGTTTTGGTTTCATACACCAGGGCAAAGGCAGAAGCGCTCGGTTTGGAAGCGAAAGTGGGCATAATGACCCGAATTGAGCGATCAATTGTCCTTATTGTTGGACTACTTATTGGTCAACCTCTCGTATCCGTTGGTATAATTGTCATCCTGGCAAACGTTACCGCCATTCAACGAATTGCCTCAGTCTGGCAACAATCGAAAGTTGAGTAGACCGCCTCAAGGTCTGAGAAAGGAATTATTATGCCTACAGGTTTTAATATTGGTCCTGTCACGATTCGTTTTTATTCCCTTTTAATTATTTTAGGAGCAATCGTGGGAGCCTGGCTTGCCGCTTGGCGGGCTAAAAAACAGGGTCATGACCCTGAAATTGTGCTTGATCTTTTACCCTGGCTGCTGATTGGTGGAATCATTGGCGCACGCTTGTGGCACGTGTTCACTCCCTCAGCGTCAAACCAGGCGATGGGAATTACCACAGAAAATTATCTGCGCAACCCAATCGAGATTCTCAAAATGTGGAATGGCGGTCTCGGCATCCCCGGTGGGGTCATTGGCGGCGCGCTGGCTTTGCTGATTTACGCAAAGGTGAAGAAGCTTAGCTTCCTGCAGTGGGCAGATTTTATTGCTCCAGGTCTGTTGATCGGGCAGGCGATTGGTCGCTGGGGAAATTTTATCAACCAGGAAGTCTACGGAATGCCCAGCAATTTGCCCTGGGCGATTAAGATCGACCTACAACATCGCATCCCCGGTTTTGAACATGTGGAGAGATATCACCCGTTATTTTTGTATGAGTCGCTCCTGAACTTAATTGGCGCTGGTGTTTTGCTATGGGTTGACAAAAAGTTCCAAAAAAAGCTGTTCAGGGGAGATCTCTTTTTCGGTTACCTGATCTGGTATTCCGCGGTACGGTTTGGTCTGGAGTTTTTACGGCTCGACCCTTCTCCTGTGAATGGGATCAATGTAAACCAAACCTCCATGCTGGTTGTCGGTCTGCTCACAGCTGTTCTCCTGGTTTTGCGCCATACGGTTTGGGCTGAAAAGCTGGCTGAAAAAGAGCGGACTGCCGCGCTTTTGGTGGAAGCACCTGAGGATGACGTGCATCCTGAAGATGCGGTAGTCGTTGCAGAGGGTGGTGGTACGCTTCTGGATATCGACGCTGAAATTACAGAAACAGATGATGAAATCGAACCCAGCATTGAAATAATTGATGAAGAAATTGAAGCAGCCTTCGAGGAACTGGATGCAGAAGAGCTGCCGGATTTCGATGAAGAAGACTTGCCGACTCTGGATGGTGGACATCCGGATGATGAAATTATTGACGAAGAGGAAGACCAGAATCAGGGCTAACCCCCTGAAATTGAGCCATTTTCGAGGTGAAGAGGATGAAAATTGAAGAACAAGTTGACCTGTTGATGCAAGGAGCTGATTATGGCGACCCCACAATCGCCGATGCCATGGCGAAAGAATTGGAAGAACGTCTGATCGAATCCGAAAAGACCGGGCGTCCACTGCGCGTCTATTGTGGATACGATCCAACCTCGACTGATTTGCACCTGGGGCACACCGTGACGATGCGAAAATTGCGACAATTCCAGGAACTTGGTCACCATGTTATCTTTGTGATAGGCTCCTTTACATCCATGATCGGTGATCCATCTGACAAGGACAAATTGCGCCCACAGCTCACACTCGAAAAAGTGCTCGAAAATGGGCAAACGTATGCCGACCAGGCATTCCGGATTCTCGACCGGGAAAAGACCGAAGTGGTCTACAACCATGAGTGGTTGGAGAAAATCAACCTGACCGAGCTGGTGGAACTGGCTTCCAATTTTACCGTGCAGCAATTCCTTGCCCGGGAAAACTTCCATAAACGAATCGATAAAAACGAACCAATTTATTTGCACGAATTCTTCTATGCGATTATGCAAGGTTTTGACGCCCACCATCTTAACGCAGATGTGCAGATCGGCGGGTCTGATCAGCTTTTTAATATTATGACCGGAGCGCGGAAACTGATGACATATTTTGGGCAAAAGCCAAACATCGGGATCACGCTGGGGATTTTACCCGGTACCGATGGCGAAGTGAGGATGAGCAAATCGCTCGGCAACCATATTCCCCTTAACACAGATGCCGTGGATATGTATGGCAAGGTCATGAGTATTCCGGATAAAGCCATGCCGGTTTATGCCCGCCTGGCAACCGAATGGACACCCGAAAACGTGCGGGAATTCGAAAACGGGCTGAAAGCAAACAGTTTGCATCCCAGGGATGCCAAGATGCGGTTGGCTTTTGGCATCACTTCTGTTTTTTATGGCGAGAAAGAGGCTGAAAACGCACAAAAACAATTTGTGACAACCTTCCAGCAGGGTAATATCCCTGAACAAATACCTGAATACAATTTTTCTGATGACGACAATTTGATCGACATTATGGTTAGTCAGGAGATGGTCGGCTCCCGCAGCGAAGCCCGCCGGCTGATCGACCAACAGGGCGTCAAAATTGACGGAACCCCAGTGGAAGATATGAATGTGACCCTTCAGGACGGAAATATCCTGCAAGTTGGCAAGCGCCGCTTTCTGAGGTTGCGGAAATAAGAATCAATTAGTCGAGGAAAAGCTTAGCAACATGCCTCCGATGGTTTGAACCAGTTCGGGGGCATTCGCTTCTATCGCGATCGCGATTGCCAGGGGTGTGCCGGTCCATCCGGGCATGGTTCCGCCGATATACCAGGTTAGAGGCTGGTCGTCATTGATAAAAGCATGACCGGTCTGGTACCAGAGTGACTGAGTGGAGGAAGCAAGCTCTTCGCGAAGCCGCCGTGCGGTGGATGCTGCCATCACGACGGTTTCAGCTCTCTCTTCCCCAATCGCCTGCCAGTTGCCATCCTGGGTCTGATAGGAGTTGACTAGCCGGGGTGCCGGGCGAAGGCCATCGTTTGTGATTGTGGCAGCTGCTATCGCCATCTGCAGCGGACTCACTTTGAAGTTCATAACTTGCAGAGGGTCATGGTCGAGCTCTTCCACCGAAGGTGGATTTTCAGGTTGGGAGGTTTGGATCGCCAGGTCAGGTGAGGAAAAAATTCCAAATTCAATCAGGTTATCCAGCAGCAGGGTTGGATCGACAGAATTGAGCAGTTCTTCACTGCTGCTCTCGCAGCCGTATCGTAAACCATTTTGACCTTCAGCTTCAATTTGCATCGCCTGGCGGCAGTAAGGGTCGAGGCGGATCAGATCGGAATCCAAAGGCTGCTGCATGACGGAGTTGCTCTCCCAGGCAGACTCGAGTACGAGTGTTGTTGCCAGCGTGCCGAGCGGATACGAGCCCTGGGTTGCCCGGTTCAACAAGGGTGCGTCAGAGCGGGATAATAAACTTTCCCAGGTTTCGGATAATCGATTGGCATCAAAGGAAGGGTGTGATGCCATGGTGTAAATCTCACCGGTGCGGGCGTTCATAATCACAACCGCGCCTGCGTGATCTCCAAGCAATTCATCCACCTGCTGTTGTAATGCAAGATTGAGGTTGGTTTTGATGTGTAGACCGGGGGGCGGTTGGTTGTAGAGCATATCGTGAAGCCAGCCATCCTGCCAGGGAACACCAACATAACCCCGAAGAATTTGGTATTGGCTGCTCTCGATACCGGATTGACCGAAGCCTGCATGCGCGTAGCCGATGGTATTTGACAGCTCAGGAGCCGTCACACGGCGTTGATAGGAACCGGATTCACCAACATTCTCAGCCAGTTTTTCGCCTGCCAGTGCCAGGATATCACCGCGGGGGGAGTAGCGATCGTAAACCGCCCAGCGTGGGTTTTCAGCTTTGGCGATCAATTCCTGCTGATTTGGAAATGCCAGGTAACCATTCCAGCCAATTATCAACACAAAAATTGCCGAGGTAATCCCGGCTACCCACTTATAAGGGCTTCGCACGGTTTCCGGCACTTCCTGCGCGCTGGTTTGCGTGCTCATTTTCAACAACAGCATGATAGCTACCAGGTTCGTTACCAACGAGGAACCGCCATAAGAAAGGAATGGCAGGGTGATGCCGGTCAGGGGAAACAAACCGAGGTTTCCACTGACGATCATCACCGTTTGCAACGCAAGATAAGCCGAAATTCCAAAAGCGAGGTAGCGACCAAATGTGGTTTTACTCGAGAGGGCGATGTTGATCCCACGCAGGATGATAAAGAGAAGAGACAGCAGCACAGCTCCGGTACCGAGCAGACCCAACTCTTCACCGATGGCGGTAAAGATGAAATCCGAAACCGCGACGGGCACAAATTGTGGGCTGCCCAACCCAGGACCTGTGCCTGTTATCCCGCCAGTGGCGATGGCGATTTGCGCCTGGGCGATTTGCCAGGCGCTTCCGCTGGGGTCGAGCCAGGGATTTAGCCAGATATCTACACGTGTCTGAACAACGTCAAAGGCAAAATAACCGATTGTCCCGGCGACAATCGCGAGAGCAGGGATGACCCAAAGCAATCGCCGTCGTTGTGTCGTCACGACAAGCATCAGGATATAAATGCTCACGAAGATGCTGGCGGTGCCCAGGTCGCGCTGGGCGATGAGTAACAGACCGGCAAAACCAACCACCACCAGCGTTGGGAAGATGGAACTGATCCAACTGATGTTTGGGCGGACCTGTTCTGCGAAGAAAGCAGCCAGGTAGATGATCAGCAATAACTTGAGCGGTTCGGAAGGCTGGATATAAAAATCAAAGACCTGCAGCCACAACCTCTGACCGCTGCCGGTCGGATTGACCCCCACGACAAAGGTAAGCGCGATCAGAATGAGACCAATGAACAGCCAGACATATTTGTAATTTTTGAGGATTTTGATCAGGTCGGGCACACTTAACAGGGCAATGAAGAGCAAGCTGCCAAGCAAATACCAAAATGATTGTCGCAGACCGAGATCCGGAGAGAGCCGCCAGATCATCAGCATGCCGATCCCGGTCAGGGCGGCGGTAAACGGAAAAATCCATGGATCGCGGTTGGGAAGCTTGCGCTCGATATTCCTCTGGATTAAAAACGTGCTTATCAGCCAGAAAAAATAAGGTATCAGGTAGTGCCAGGTATACACAAAGTCTTCGCTGTGTGTCCTGGTGCCTTCAGCGACACAAAGAGAAGCGGTGAATAAACCAACCACCACGCAGACCAACAACAGCATCGGGGGATGCGTTTTAGTCAGCGGTCGAATCCTGAAAAATCTCAATTTACTCCAGGTACTTGCCTATCAGAAGCGAAAGTTTGTCTTTCACCTGCGGGTCTGCATCGGCAATATTTGAAGCGAAGGCATACTTGAGCGCGCTTTCGCATTCGCAAGCTTCCACGACCTGGTCTTTTTCTGCCAGAACATCCACCAGGTGAACGAGGCTTTGCCGGGCGAAATCCAGGTTTTTCTTCAACGTGTTGCTCACCATTTCCATAGTGACAGGCTCTTCAGATTCATGCCAGCTGTCATAATCGGTTACATGAGCCATGGTCGCGTAGCAAATCTCGGCTTCACGTGCCAGGTAAGCCTCGGGCGAGGCAGTCATTCCAACCAGGGAAAAGCCCAACTTCCGGAAAGTGTGTGATTCTCCACGTGTGGAAAACCGGGGACCTTCAATTGTGACGAAGATCCCGCCTTCATGGACAGCCGCGTCGGTTCTGCGCAGGGCTTGCAGCAACAGCTGGCTCAATTCAACGCAGAATGGATTAGCTGTACTGACATGAGCGACGATACCACCGCCAAAAAAACTGAGTTCGCGATCCTTGGTGAAGTCAAAAAGCTGGTCTGGCACGATGATATCGCCAGGTGCATAATCTTCCCGCAGGGAACCGACCGCGCTGACACTGATGATCTTGTCTACTCCCAGTTGCTTCATCGCATGAATGTTGGCACGGTAATTAACTTCACTGGGCGTGTAAATATGACCGATGCCATGGCGGGCGAGAAAAGCCAGCTTCTTCCCATGGATTGTCCCTGTGACGATTGGGGATGACGGTTTCCCGAAAGGGGTATCAAGCTCCAGAGTTTCAATCTCTTCTAGCCCATCAATACTGTATAGTCCGGAACCTCCAATGATTCCAAATGCAAATTCTCCAGCCATATACTCCTCGCTTTCTGCTTAATCGATTGGTTTGATGTAAATTTTAAAGAAGGCGTCCCCACAATAGATCGTATCGTTGTCCTTGATGACAATGGGCTCTTCGATTTTCAAATCGTCCAGCCAGGACCCGTTGGTCGATTTCAAATCTTCATACCACCATTGGTTGAGGCGGTATGTCATGCGTCCATGTCGTCCGGAGACAGTTTCGTCTTTGAGAATCAAGTCGCTGTCCAGGTTGCGACCGATTGTTACTTCAGAGCTGGTGAATGTACGGATTACTTGCTCATCGTCGATGGTTGTGGCAAGTGTCAGCGTCGGGATTGCGATAATTCCCCGGCGAAGCATAGACCCGGAGATGCTCTTCCACAACAGCCACACCGCCATGCCAAGAAAGGCGTAAAGGCAGACAAACATCAAAATTCGAAGCGCCAGCCCAACGATTGCGTTCATGGCTGCTCCCCTGAAATTGTTCGGGTTGGATTAGAGGTTGAATGATCGACCTGATGGGTGTAGATCAGCGTAGTGTTGCCGATTTTGATCACATCCCCGGGTTTGAGAGCCACGTTGTGAGCAGGGTAGTTGTTCACCTGCGTGCCGCCTTTTGAATCCAGGTCGAAGAGGATATATCGACCGCTGTCCGCGCGAAGCTGAATATGATCACGAGAGACCATGGGATCATCCAAAACGATGTCACCGCTCGACCGCCTTCCGATTTTGATGATCGGTTTGTTGAGCGGGAGTTCCTGGTCGTTCACAATCAGGCAGGCTTCTTTTGGTATCGTTATCTGGGTGGTTTTGCGGGTAATTTTTTGCAGAATCGTTTGCTTCGAGGTAATCTCGTCAACGGTGTAAGCCAATTCAACCTCAAGCTGGTTTCCGAGAAGCTCCGGGTTTTGCAGCAGCTGGATTACCGGGCTGGATTTAAAACTGTAACCAGCTTCTTTCCATGATTCTGCCAGGGTTTGGCTGACCTCTTCGAACAAAGGCTGTGATTCCTGCCAGGCGTCCCAGCGATCGGGGGATACTTTGAGCAAAATCAGGTCTGGCATTTGGATGGTTTCTGCTTCAATCTGCTCGTCGATCTTTTTTTGGATGAGGTTAATCAGCGTATAAGAAAGTGAACTCGAGACACCGGGGAAAATCAGGCGATCGAGCTTTTCTTCAAAAAGATAGCGCAATTTGTCTTCAATAGACTTCAGAATGTTAGCCGGCATGAGACCTCACCTGAATTATACCAAGTGCTGGGGGTAAGAAATCAAACCGCGTAGATGGGATTGCTGAAGATCCACCCGCGGTGACGGTTGAGATGATCGATGTAGACCTCCACACGGTAAACACCAGGATCTTTCGTCAGATAGGTGAGCACTTCGCGGTCTGAATGTTCTTTTACCACCGCGCCGTCCTTAAGCAAACGCACATGAGTGCGCAGGGGCAGCCTCGCCTGAAGGGTCAGCCCGGCATCCGCGCGCACCTGGTCTCCCATGATAAAAGTGCCGTCATTGGTATTGCAGGTGAAGCGGAACCCCCTGGTTGGGTG
This sequence comes from Anaerolineaceae bacterium UBA5311, assembly GCA_002411175.1. GTDB lineage: Bacteria > Chloroflexota > Anaerolineae > Anaerolineales > Anaerolineaceae > Mesolinea. The sequence continues at coordinate 24,843 of DHRN01000073.1, forward strand.
AGGAAGATCGTAGGCACAAAAAGCATGCCCGCTCCTGAGCGCGTTGATGACCATATTTCGATCGGTGTTGAATTCTCCGGTTAGTTTGGATGAGGTCAAAATGTGGGTATTCAGGGAGCGAAATTGAAAAGCGTATGGATATAGCATCACTTTGACCGGACCGTATTGCTTGACCAGTTCGTGGGCGTCCACCCCGGCGACCGCGACAACAGGCTGCCTTGAGCTGGCTAAAAGCTCATCCCAGAGCTGAAGAGTTTCTTTGGTTGGACCCTGGTTCATGAATTTTGGAGCCAGGGCATGAAAAGCAGCTTTCGGAAAAGATTGGGAGCGGGTTTTAAATTCGCTCATCTGGTTCCAAAGCTCAATTCCGGTATAACCTTTAACCGTCCAATCACGCCAGCCAAATTCACCTTCGCCAAACATGGGCAAGGCGTCTTCGATCGGGTGTGCGATGAAACTAACCGCGCCAGAGGCATTGGCACGGTCAATCAGTTTTTGCGGTTCGCTCGAAAAGCGGGAAAGTTCCTGGTTGTGACCAAAAACGAGTAAGTGAGAACCTTCTTCGGGAAGGGTGGGGTCGTGAAGCTCTTCGCCGACCAGCATAAGCAGGCGTTGTTTTCCTTTTTGATGATAGCCATCCAGCCCCTGGACGAGCACATTATGGTCAGAGACCAACAAGACATCCACGCCAGCTTCCAGTCCGGCTTGAGCCAGATCCTTGTGCAGCCCCCTGCCGTCAGAGTAGCTGGTGTGCATGTGCAGCGCGACAATCAGTTCTTCCATTCTTCTGTTCCTGGGAGAAATTATAACGCTTCATTGAGTAAACAGTTATCCGAAGAAGGCTGGTCTTGTAGAGGGGATCACTTTCATTTGTCAACGGGTTCCACGGCTGTTCGTGGGATGGCGTGGGAACCGTCCCCACACCACAAAAAACATATTTTTCCATATTGGGAATTGTTGGATTGCGCATCTTATTTTCCCCGTCTGATCAATTCACGCGGTATAATAATAGTCTTGAAAATTTGACGTATACGAGGGAAAGGGTATAATCTACCTGTTTTCACTTGGAGGATGAGTTTTACATGATCTTAAATATTGCCATTATTATTATCTCTATCGCATTGATCGTCAGCATTCTGCTCCAAAGCAAAGGGATTGGTTTGGGCGGGCTTACCGGCGGCGATTCCGGTGGGGTTTATTCAAAGCGCCGCGGTATTGAAAAAGTGATGTTTTACATCACCATCGCTCTCAGCGCTGTTTTCCTTATCCTGGCTTTGGTTAAAGTGGTTGTTTCGGGATAATTTACCCTAACAGCTGAATCTCATCAAGCCAATTATGGAGGAATAAAGACGACTCGCCATTTCCGGGGAGTTGTCTTTGTTAGATTATGTACAAGTTTCGCTGGCAGTTTCTGATCGTTTTCGTCACCGCGCTCCTGGTTGGGGCGATCCTTTTTTTTCAACAAGCTCAACCACGACCGGAAACAGAAGACACGCCCAACCCGATTAGCGGAGGGACCTACACCGAGGCACTGACAGGCGATTTTTTACGTCTCAACCCCATGCTTGACCATTTCAACCAGGTTGACCGTGATATCGACCGTTTGCTCTTTAGCAGCCTGATCCGCTTCGATTCTTTTGGTTTACCGGTTGGCGACCTGGCTGAGAATTGGAACGTCTCAGCAGACGGAACAGTTTTCACGATAAACTTGCGCCTGGATGCCGTCTGGCATGATGGCACGCCGCTTACCTCCCAGGATGTGATCTATACGGTGTCACTCCTGCAAGGGGGCAGTAATCTGATTCCCGAAGATTTGCGCGATTTCTGGTCGCAGATAACTGTTCATGCAATTTCAGATTCAACGCTCGAATTTGCCCTGCCGGTCGCCTACGCGCCATTTTTGGATTATCTTAGTTTCCAAATCCTGCCGGCGCACATTTTAGGCAACCTGGGTATGGATGAGCTAGTCGATCACGCCTTTAATCTGAGCCCGGTCGGCAGTGGTCCTTATCGTTTTGATTCCCTTCAAACAGAAAATGGAAGCATCACCGGTGTGAATCTGGTGGCAAGTGAATTCTATTTTGAGGGCAGACCATTTATCGATGAGATCCATTTTCGCTATTATCCTGATGAGCTGGCAGCCTTGCAAGCCTACCAGGCAGGTGAAGTGGATGGGTTATCGCAAGTCAGCGCTGAAATATTGCCGACAGTGCTGAATCAGACCGGTCTTAATCTCTATTCCAGCCGACAGCCTGTTTTGAGCATTGTGTTTTTGAACCTGCGCAGTGCGGACGCGTCGATCTTGCAGCAGGTTGATTTTCGAAAAGCATTGATGGCAGGGGTGAACCGACAGGCGATCATCGATAACGTTTTGAGCGGTCAGGCAGTCCTTGCGCAGGGTCCGATTATGCCCGGAAACTGGGCTTATTATGAAGACCAAAGCGCTTATCGCTTTGACCCGGACGGCGCAAGGCAGACCCTGGCAGCCCTGGGGCTAAGCCAGGATGCCAACGGTCGTTTCCTTTCTGAAGGCGCTTTGGTGGAATTGAGCCTGCTGGTTCAGGATGACAGCCAACATGTTGGAATAGGTCAAATGCTGCAGCAAAACTGGGAAAATATTGGCATCACGGTCAACCTGGAAAGCCTGCCCTACGATCAGTTGGTGGCAGCCCTGGAGGGGCGTAATTACGAGATGGCACTGGTTGATATCGACCTTTCAGACACCCCAGACCCGGATCCATACCAGTTTTGGGCGGAGTCACAAACAGAAACCGGGCAAAATTATTCCCAATGGACAAACGCTACCGCCAGCACCTACCTTGAACAGGCTCGTCAAACGCCAACATACGATATCAGAAAAAGACTTTATCGCAATTTCCAGGTACTCTTTGATGAGGAACTGCCCTCCCTGCCCCTGTTTTCGCCGGTTTACAACTACGCCGTAAAGGATTCGGTTAGTAATCTGGTTTTTGGTCCGATTTACAACCCGGCGGACAGGTTCAATTATGTAGAGGATTGGTATATTCTAACGAGAGTGGAGTAGAAACAAGAAATGAATAATGAAAATAATGCAAAACAGGTAGGTTTCACCGACTTACTGGGGCTGTCTGGGGTGAGTAAAACAGACCGACGCATTCAGCTTCTGGGCGCTGTGGATGAAGCCAGTGCTTCTTTGAGCCTGGCTAAGGCTTTTCTTGAAGATGAAGGCGACAAGCTGCTGCTCGAGACCTGTCAAAGCCAGCTGTCCAAACTGATGAGCTTTGTGGCTCGAATTGGCACTACGTTGGAGCAGGAAGGTGATCAGAGTTTTTTCGCATCAGAGCTTGCATGGCTTGAGACAGAACTTGATGGTCTGCGAGAGATTGTCAGCTTTCCCGAGAAATTTGTCTTCTTTGGAGACAACACCCAAACCGGAACGTTAGACATGGCGCGCACGATCGTCCGCCGAGCGGAACGGGAAGCCAACATCATCCTCGATGAGCTCGGCGTAAGGTTTGAAAACGGCAGGCAATACCTGAATCGTTTATCCACCTTGTGCTATTTCTTAATTCTCAAAAATAGATCATAGAAGCAGGATTCTTTGACTGGTACGCTGATCAATTTTGCGGCAGTTATTATTGGCAGCCTGACAGGTTTATTGGCTGGAAAAAAGATCCACGAGAAAACCAGGCAAACCCTTTTAACAGCTGTTGGATTGTTCCTCATCGCCTATGGCATTCTCATTTTCGGGCAGACTCAAAATATGCTCATCCCCTTGGTTTCAATGGTATTGGGAACGATCATCGGTGAACTCCTGAATATCGAAGAAAGATTGAACCTGCTTGGGGAGAGTGTCCAGCAAAAAGTTGCCCGCTTCAGCGGTAATTTGAGCGGAGAGCCCCAAAAATTTGTGACCGGTTTTGTGACCGCGTCGATCTTGTTTTGTATCGGACCGATGGCGCTATTGGGTGCCCTGCAGGACGGCATTACCGGCAATTACGAAATGCTGGCAATCAAATCGCTGATGGACATGATCAGTTCAATGGCATTAGCATCAACCCTGGGGGTTGGGGTGATATTTTCTGCGTTCATGGTGCTTGTCTACCAGGGCGGCATCAGCCTGTTGGCGGGTTGGATCGGTCAGGGGGTTGGTGAGGGGGTGGTTGCCGAGATGACCGCGACCGGCGGGGTGATTTTGGTCGGAATTGCGATCAGCTCGCTGCTGGAATTGAAGAAGATCCGCATTGGCAGCTTCCTACCCTCCTTTTTCGTGGCGATATTGATCGTAATTCTCCTGAATTCCTTTGGGGTCAGTTATTAATAAATAAAACGGAGGGAAACCTCCGTTTTATTCGTTTTAATTATATTTAATTTCCGGCTTCTGCAAGTGCGTTTTCGACAGTGGCTTCAAGCTCACCGGCGTAAACTAAGGTGCCATTAACAATAAAGGTGGGTGTGCCTGAGACGCCGTTCATCTGGGCATATTGTCTGACCTCGTTGATCGTTGAGGTGTGTTCATCGCTGCTGCGACATTGCTGGAACTGAGCCATATCGAGACCTACATTCTGGGCATAGGTATCCAGGCTGCTATCAGCCAAGGCACCGGAAAACCCGACGTTCTCGAAGACTTGCTTCTTATACTCCCAAAATTTGTTTTGATCGGCGGCACAGTAGGTCGCTTCGGCAGCTACCTGACCATCGTCATCAGTGAAGGGGAAAATATGATAAGTCAGATATACCTTGCCGGTATCAACGTAGTTTTTGATGAAATCATCTTCATTCTCACGCGTAAAGCTGACACAGTAAGAACACTTGTAATTTGAAAACATATCAACTTTTACAGGTGCTTCCGGGTCACCAACAGAAGGTCCGGCGACTGCCCGACGGGGAAAGAAGTATATGACAAGCAAAGCGACGATAATTATTACAGCAACAACGGCTGCGGTTGTGAGCTGTTTCTTTTTCTTATTCGCTTTTTGTTGTTGGATTTGTTCACGTTGGGATCGATAGCTGCTCATGTTTGCTCCTATAAAACAGATTTGTTTATTATAGCGGAATTTGGAGTTTTGGCTTCGCTCAAGACGACATTGGTATTGGAAGCACATAAACCGGAATTTTAAGCTCATCAAGCTTAAAACCGTTTTGTTGGTAAAGCATGATTGAACTCTTATTCTCGATCTGCGTGTTCACGCTAAAAGTAATCTCGCTTGTGTCCTTGAAATGATTAAACACATCGGAAATCAGCGCACGCGCGAAACCCATTCCACGATATTCGGGCAAAACGGCGATACGGGCGAGATGGACCTGGTCGAACATGCGTGTGCTCACCTGGTAAGCGGCAACTTCGCCAGACCTGACCAGCAGGCTCGACCTTGCAGAAGCATAATAGCAGCGATAAAGGCTTTCCCGGTTCAGCTGCCAGGGTTCATCGAAGCAAAGTTGGTCGATTTTAAGCACCTCGTTCAGGTCGGCATGGGTCATTTCGCGAATATACCAGTCGTCCGAGGTTTTGATTGCAGGTAATTGCTCTGCATCCCGGCTGAAATTTACCAATTGCGATTCGGGCACGAAGCTGTTGTTGTTAAGCAGCGTCTCCAACCAGGGCGTGCCGCCGAGACTATATAGGTTGCGGATACCTTCCTGCCGCAGCCAGGAGGTTGAATGGGCAAGTAAATCATGAAAATATCGTGAATGCTGACCGTCACGAAGGCTGTAGAAAAACCGCAGCCAGGCGAAATTCTCCGTTTCAGGGCTGACGCAAATCAAGGCAGTAAGCTCCCCATCCTGCTGAAAGGCAAAGGTGGCATTCGCGAACAGGCGTTCCCGGGAGGGGACCCAGTCGAGATGTTCAAAACTGAGGTGAGGCGGGTTTGCCAAGCGCCGAACCTCATCGGCATCAACCTCGGATGTGTGCAGGATTTTCAAAATCTACTCCGCTGTGAAAACAATATCACCAGCGACCATGGTGAGTAAAGGTTTTAACTGATGTATCTCATGGGGCTGTAGAATGGCAGGGTCAGTTTCAAGCACAATCAGATCAGCCGCTGCTCCCGGGACAAGGCTGGCATCAACCTGCCGGTACGCGCGCAGGGCATCGGACAGGCTCACGCGTTGTTGGGGGTACCACCCTTCCTTACCAGGTAATCCATCGGGACGCTGCCGGGTTACAGCAGCAAAAAGACCGGCAGATGGCTCCGGGCTTTCTACAGGCGCGTCGGAGCCAAACCATACGGTCAGTTCGTGCCTGAACATGTCGTTGTAGGCGTAAGCGAACTGACAGCGTTCACCCCAAAGTCGTTCGGCTGTGTACATATCTGCTGTAGCGTGGACAGGCTGCACGGAGGCGATTACATTCAGCGCTTTCATTTTTTTCAGGTCGTCCGCCTGGATCAGCTGGATATGCTCGATTCGGTGCGGCAGATGCGGCAGGTTTTGATTTGTTTCGAAATCGCGCACCAGCGCGATGCCCTCCAGGGTTTCCCGCACGGCGCGATCACCGATGGCATGAACCGAAAGTGCCCAACCGTCCTTCGAAGCCTCAATGCCGGTTTTAGCAATTTGATCAGCTGAGAGCAGCAACATGCCGCGGTTTTGAGTGCCTTCATACGGAGCGAGCATCGCCGCGCTTTGAGGACCAAGGGCACCGTCAGCGAACAGTTTTACCCAACCGGGCTGCAGGAAAGAGCTTTTCCCGAGGCGATCACGCCAACCTCCTGCCAAAATTTCAGGCAGATCTTCGGAAGGCAGGTTCTTTTTGACCCTGAGGCGGAGCAGGTCTTTTTCGACCAGTGATAGCAGGGCTTGAGCGGATTCGAACCGGTCGAAATCGTGTACAGCGGTGATACCCAGGCTGTGTAAATACGACTGGGCGCGAAGAATATGTTGGGCAACTGCATCCGTTCCTGGCGCGGGCACCTGTTTTGCGACCAGAAATATAGCGTTTTCAAGCAAAATTCCGGTCGGATTGCCATTCAAATCCCGGAGGAGCGCGCTTCCCTGAGGGTCGGTGCTGGTTGCATCAATTCCAGCGATTTTCATTGCCAGACTGTTTGCCCAGGCAGCGTGCAGCGATTTGGCATGCAGGAGTATGGGGTGTTGCTGGCTGATTGCATCCAGCTGGGCGGCAGTTCCATATTGTGCCGGCTGCCAGTCGTTCTGGTTCCAGCCGTAACCGATGATCCATTCTCCAGCCGGGGTGAGGGCGGCTCTTTGCTCCACCCGAAGCAGGCATTCTTCCAGGCTGTTGGTTTCACAGTCGACCGCATCGAGGCGATCGGCAAGATATTGCAGGTGCAGGTGGTGGTCACAAAAACCGGGCAAAATTGCTTTGCCTTCCAGGTCGATGCTCTCATAATTAACCGGCAGCTGGTCGTGATAATTGGCTGCCTTACCGACAAAGTTTATCTTTCCCCCCGATATAAACAGTGCGTCTGTTCCTTGCGGGGTTCCGGGGATGGAGGCGTTATAAAACAGGATGTCTTTAGTCATTGAAACCAAGCGAGTCGAGGATTGAGTTGAGTTCTTCATCAGAATAGAAAGCGATGCTGATCGTCCCTCCTCTTGCGGTTTTAGTGAGGTTTACCTTGGTGTGAAAAAATTGTCTCAATCGGTTTTCGAGATCCTCAATTTCTGCTGAGCGAGGTTGTTTTGGTGCCACGCGCGAGGTTTTGCCAGAAAGCTTGCTGACCAACGCTTCGGTCTGCCGGACATTTAGATTTAGTGATACAACGCTGTCCAGGGCAGCTTCGATCGCACGATTGCCGGGCAAGCCAAGCAGCGCCCTGGCATGACCTTCACTGATCTCGCCTTTCGACAGGGCTTCCTGGGCAGGCTCGGGCAGGTTAAGCAGGCGCAGGCTGTTGGTCACGGACACCCGGCTTTTGCCAACGCGACGGGCGATATCTTCGTGAGTGAGTGAAAAGCTGTCCAAAAGGCTTTGATATGCTTGCGCGCGCTCAAGGGGATTCAAGTCTTCCCGCTGCATGTTCTCAATGATCGCAAACTCGAGCTGTTCCTGTTCACTGGCAGTGCGCACAATTGCCGGAACCTCAGCCAGCCCGCTCAGCTTTGCAGCCCGCAGGCGGCGTTCACCGGCAACCAGGAAATAGCGGTCATTGTCATCACCTGGAATCAGGATGAGTGGTTGGATGATGCCATGTTGCTGGATGGAGGCAGCCAATTCTTCAAGCTGGTCGGGATCAAAAGTCTTGCGAGGCTGCCGGGGATTGGGGTCAATTTTTTCAACCGCGATGGAGACCACCCTGTCGCTGGCATGGGGAGCTGCCGCTTCCTGCCAACCCGGGATCAAGGCGTCCAGTCCGCGTCCTAAACCACTTTTCTTTGCCATCTTCACTCCTGCACCGGGTCGAGTTTGACCCCATCGTTGATCAATAATTCATGGGCTAACTGTTTGTAGGCTTCAGCTCCCGTGGAGGCAGGCGCATACAGCGAAATCGGCATGCCGAACGAGGGCGCTTCAGCCAGGCGAATACTTCGGGGGATAAAGGTCCCGAAAACCTTGTGAGGGAAAAACTTGCGCACTTCCGCCATTACATCCGCAGAGAGGTTGGTGCGATTGTCATACATCGTCAACAAAACACCACGGATGGACAAATCAGGGAAAAGGTTGCCCTGGATGCGGTTGAGCGTTTTGGTGAGCTGTCCGAGACCTTCCAAAGCGAGATATTCCGACTGTACAGGGATGATAATACCGTCCATGGCGGCAATCAGACCGTTCAAGGTTAGAAGCCCCAGGGACGGCGGACAATCGATCAAGATATAGTCATAATCTGCGGCAAGCCCTTGCAGACCGATGCGCAGCCGTCGTTCTCTTTCTTCCAGGTCGATCAGTTCAATCTCTGCACCAGCCAGGTTTGGCGAGGAAGGAATCAAGCTCATCTTAAAAGCCTGGTTGTGCAAAATTACTTCGCTGGCTTTTTTGTGGCCGATTAAAACTTCGTAGGTGCCGGAATTAATTTTGTTGTGTTCCACACCCAGGCAGGAAGTTGCATTTGCCTGCGGGTCAAGGTCGACCAGGAGGAGCTTCTGACCAAAAAAACCGAGGTATGCTCCCAGGTTGATGGCTGTTGTGGTCTTTCCGACTCCACCTTTTTGATTGACGATCGTGTATATTTTTCCCATAAATATATTAATTAACCTGCAACCTGGCGTGTTCAATCTCTGCGCCGGTCGGAATGCTGTCAAGGTAATAACGGGTTACCGAGTTTGCCGAAAGTTCAACCGCAAACCGGGCTGCCTCCCAGGGGTCCCTGGTGGCGTCCAGCCTGTGAAAAAAACAAGCCGCGAAAATGTCGCCAGCACCGGTATCTTCAACCAGGTTCCGACTGGGTGCCGGGAACCTGCGCATTTCCTGATTCCAGTATACCCTCGAGCCGTTTCGATTTTCGGTGATAACCAATAGTTTACAGAGACTGGCAAATTCTTCGACAAGCGCTTCGTCGTTTCGCAAGTCTTCCAGGGAAAGCACAACCGCGTCTGCTTTTGGCAGCAGATCAGCCTTTTCAGACCAGTCCCGGAAGTTGACCAGGCTCTTCTGATCGCAGCCCCGCAGGAATCCCTGTGGAGTCAGGCAAAGCAAGCTGTCGGGGAAGCCTGTGAACAAGTCGGATTCAATTTCGCTGATAACCGGACCGAGGTGCACAATTGCCGGGTTTCGCCACTGTGCGGGCACATCTTCAATTGTCAACGGTCTGGCGCGTTGAAAACAGTATTGCACCCTTCCGTCCGGTGCGGGAATATTGCGAAATGTGGTCGTAGTGTCAGAGCGCTTATTAACCAGGCTGAGCCTGGATAAAGCGGACAAGTCAAGATCACCGGCGTGGCTGGTAACCACCCCGACCTCGTGCCCGAGGCGCTGCGCGGTTAAACCGGAAAAACTGACAGTTCCGCCCAGCTTGTTTGAACCATCCGGCTGTAGGTCGGAGGTAATATGACCGATCATCAGGTAATCGATTTGATTTAAGGGGGCAGAATCGCTCATAATAGGTTAATTGTACCTTCCAAGAGCAAAAATTATAGCATGGAACCGGGTCATTTTAGCCTCCTTCAGGGTGTGCATTAGTGTGACAGGGTCGCTTATACGAAATGAAGGCACTATTCCAGTGGTAGTAGAATTTCAGTTACGATTAAGAAACTGAGGTTTTATGCACGAGGATAGAGTTACTTATCGCAAAGCGCTTGATGATTTCCGCAGGTTCAGGTCGAAGGCTGCCATGGAACGCTTTTGGGCTGGCATTCGCGGCGAATCGCTTGACCTGCTGCCATTCAGCGAGGTTTCGTCAAAATTAAGGGCCGTCAGCCAAACCAACCTCGGTTTGCAGGAGGTTCCTCTGAAAAACATCATCGGCAGCGTTAACCGCACCGATGATTTTGATCGCAACTTCCGCCCGCTCAGTGACGATGACAGCAGGCGCTGGGCGAACGTCAAAACCGCAATGACAAGCCCGTTCGCGCATGGTGTCCCTCCGGTCTCCTTGTATAAAATTGGCGATGCTTATTTCGTTTTGGATGGGAACCACCGTGTTTCAATCGCAAAAGAAATGGGGATGGAAACCATCGAAGCTTATGTTACGGAAGTCAAAAGCAAGGTGGGACTCTCAAGCTCTTTCACTCTCGAAGAGCTTGTTGAAAAGGCAGCCCTGGCTGATTTCCTGGAAGACACTCACCTGGATCAAATCCTTCCGGGGATTGACTTTAGCTTAAAACAAATAGACAATTACCCGCTTTTGAGTGAGCATATCAACGTCCATCAATATTACATGGGAATCGATCAAAACCGGGAAGTGGGATACGCAGAAGCCGCTCAGGATTGGTATGATCATATCTATACCCCAGTGATCAAAGAGATTGAGAAATCAGGTCTCTATGACGAATACCCCCAGCTGACATTGACCGATCTGTACCTGTTGGTACTCGACAAGCAGCACAACATGAAGGAAGCCATGGGGATGACTTTCAAAACGGAAAATGTGATCGACTTTGTCGCCGAACAGGAAGGAAGGCACACAAAAACGACAGACTCCGGGGCAGACGCAGAACTCACAAAATTCGCAACAGGAGAAGAGAATCAAATCGACGACAGCCTGTTTCGTGACATTTTGGTCGCAATCAGTGACCAGGATGTAGCCAACATCGCCTTACAACAAGCAATGTTGATGAACCGCTCTCATAGAGGCAGCATCCTTGGAATTCATGTCATCCCTGAAAAGCACACCGCGACAGAATATGTGGAGGCAATGGAATCCAGCTTTTATGAGCAGTTGAACAAGCAACAAATGCATGGAAAGTTTCTCTCCGTGACCGGTGAAACAAACCGCAAATTGCGTGAGTTTAGCCTTCTCAGTGACTTAATGGTGCTGCGATTACGTTTTTTGCCTGGAGATTCGGTTTTTGAGCGGGTGTCATCCGGTATCATCCGCATCCTGCAGCAGGGTCGCCGCCCTGTGGTGTTTGTCAAGGATAATGCCAGGAGTGTCAGCCGTATCCTCCTGCTTTATGATGAGCAAGAAAAGAGCAGAGAGGCGTTCTTCATTGCCACATACTATGCCGCCAGATATCGAACCAGCCTCATGTTAATCAACATCGAAAAATCAGCGCGCAAAAGCCAGGAAAGTCTGCAGTTTGCCCGGGATTACCTCGCCGCGGTTAACGTCGAGGCAACAATTGAAAATGTCAGCGAGGATGATGTGATCGAAAAGCTCCCGGAATGGATCCAGGAGCATGATATCTCAACTGTGATGATGAGAGGTTACGAATCGTCCGGGTTAATCGGACGGCTTTTTGCCTCTCACGTTGACCGTGTACTGGAAACAGTCAATATCCCGGTTTTGATTTGTCAATAGCTCATTTCCGCTTTAGTACAAGGATTGTATAATCGTCATCCAGGGCTTCTGAAGCGCGGTAATCGTCCATGTCCTTGGTAACATGATCAATGATTCCCTGGGCTGACAAATCTGACGTCTCCTGCATGGTCCGGCGCAAGCGCACACTTCCGTATTCGATTTCGTTCAGATCACGCATTTCCGTAATCCCGTCGGTAAACAGGATAATAGAATCACCAGGAGCAAGCAGTATCTCCTCGTCCTTCACTTCTATCGGGTGAGTTATTCCCAAGGCGATGCCACCCCGGTTGAGCGTGCAGGTTTCACCACCCGAATTCGTATACACAGGTGGTGGATGACCAGCGACACTGTAGGACAGGTAACCGGTGTTAATATCAAGGATCATGTACACCAGGGTGACAAAGAACGATTGGGTTGAATCCAGCTGCAAGAGCTCATTAACACGCTTGAGGGTCTCCGCAGGGGTGCTGAAATCGCAGGCGATAGCCCTGATCAGGGTGCGCGCGACGGTCATATACAAAGCGGCAGGGAGCCCTTTGTCCGAAACATCCGCAACAAGTAAAGCGACTTTCCCGGAGCTTAGAGCGAATACGTCATAGAAGTCCCCTCCTACCTGCCGGGCTGTATGCCAGACCACAGCCAGGTCGAACCCCGGGATTTCGGGGAGCTCGTCTGGAAGAAAGGTTTTTTGAATTTGCCGGGCAAGCTGCAATTCCTGTTCGGTTTGCAGGTGCGCCTGCTCGGTTTGTTTGAGCAGTCCCTTGTCCAGCGCGGTGGCTACATAATCCGCAAATGTTGAACAAATGCTTCGTGATTCAATTCCAAAACGCCCAGGCGAATTTACGTGAATCGTCAGGACGCCATACATGCTGTCCTCACTAATGATCGGTGCTGCTACAGCAGAATAATTATCCCCAAAGCCCAGTCCCTGGGTGATGATATCCGGTCCGGTGGCATCCAAATCGTAGATTGACTCACTGGTCAGCCTGGAAGGATGGAACCAGTTACTTTCATCTGCGATCATCGGTTGTGGAACCGCTGGCATTGCTTCAGATCGCCAGTTTGTTTCCAGCTTCAGCTGACCGGTGTCTGCATCACGGATCCAGATACCAACGAAATCAGCGGGCAGTAAGTTGGTAATCTGGCTCGGGATCGCTGCCAGTAACTCGTCTAATGGTATGTCTCTTGTGAGCATTTCAGCGGTTTCACGGTAACTTTCAGCAAGTTTCCGACGCCAATCCTGCGCTTTGAACAATTGCGCGTTACGGATTGCCACAGCGATCGTCAGGGAAAGAGACTCAAGCAGGTTGATGTCCTCTTCTTCAAAAGCGTTGACCTGGTCACTCTGTATATCCAGCACGCCTAAAAGCTCACCACGGAATAAGAGCGGTAAAGACAATTCAGATCCGGTTGATGTGCCGGTCTGGGCATCAGGCTGATGCCAGGGGTTATTGGACAAGTCGTTTGTGAGCTGATAACGACCTGATTTTGCAGCCAGCGGGATAAGCCCGCGGTTGGCGTTGAGGTCATAACTGACCTGATTCTCCTCATAATATGCCGCGCGCTGACCACTCCCGGAAACAAAAACAAGTTTTTCAGGCACGTAGTCATATAGGAAGAGATGCACTGAAGGATAAGCCAGGGTTTTTTGGATCAGGTTTGTCACTTCATCCAGCAGTTCTTCCAAATCCACTATGCTGCTGATAGAGCGGTTAATCTCGGCGGTTAGTTTGAGGGCTTCGACAGGGAGGACGTCATCCCTGCATCTCACATTGCCCTGGTCGGAGAGAACCCCCGAACGGATGAGTTTTCTGAGAGTCAATTGGTTGATGTCGCCCGGTAAGGCTTCGTAGTGGACATAATCCATTAATTGATGAACCAAAAAAACTCCCAAACCGCGTTCCCGCCTGACGGTAATATCGCTTGCCAAATCTGGAGCAGGTACGTCGTGCGGATTAAACGGCTGACCGCTATCCCTCAGGACGACTGTCATCCCGTATTGATCAGTTGCCATCGAGAGAGTTATCTCACCCTCTTCTCCCGGGAGATAAGCATGGTCGATAATGTTGGAGCAAGCTTCATCAACTGCTAATTCGATCTCATAAACGTGTTTTTCATTGAAACCAATCCGTTCCGCAAAATCTCTTATCAGGATCGAGATCGGACCCAGGCTTGAATAATCTGCGGGAAATGTGGCTGAAAACATAGGAACTTCCTCCGAAATGATGGCGGCATTATATCACGGCTATCAGGTAGAATTGAGTAATGGATGCTACACGGAAAACTTTGAGAGTCAACGACCTGCCAGTAACCGACCGACCCCGGGAACGGATGTTGAGTGAGGGCGTACAGGCTCTGACTAACGGCGAATTGCTGGCACTGTTGCTTAACACTGGCACAAAAGAAATGAGCGCGATTGACCTTGGAAACCTGATTCTAAGCGAAATGGGCGGTTTTTCGGGCATCCATCGGGAGGATCTTTCTCGTCTGCTTGAAATCAAGGGCGTTGGACTGGCAAAAGCCACCCGCATCAAGGCAGCCGTTGAAGTTGGACAGCGCCTGGCAAACGAGCGCATTGAGACAGGCTTTGTAATTAAGACCCCCGAAGATATCGTTTCGCTGGTCGGGCATGAACTGAGCGGATTGCAGCAGGAAGAACTTTGGGTCTTATTGCTCAACTCACGGAATAAATTCCTGGGGAAAGAGCGGCTTTATCGCGGTTCCCAGGATGCCACCACGGTGCGCGTAGGTGAAATTTATAAAGAGGCTGTGCGCAGAAATGTCTACGCGATCGCACTGGTCCATAATCACCCTTCTGGCAATCCCGGCGAAAGCCCTGAAGATGTAAACATGACAAGAGCGGTAATCCAGGCAGGGGCGATTCTGGACATCCGTTTGATCGATCACGTGATCATTGCCGCCAATCTGCACACCTCGATACGGAGAAACCACCCTGAGCTTTGGGCTTAGCCGGTTTACTGATTAATTTGGCTTTGAAAAACAGCTGGTCACGATCAATCCGGGTCCGGCGTGTACAACGATAGCCGGCGGAGGGGTGTATTCCGGGATCTCTGATAAACCAAGTTTTTGTTTCAGCTGCTCAGTCACCAGGTTTACGGAACTTGTTGAGTTGCAGCTGCCAATGGTCAGGTGGGCATCAGGATTACCTTCACAAATGGAAACATTCAGCTCAACCATGTATCTCAGCGCATACCTAAGAGAGCGAACTTTTTCGTGCGCTTCCACCTGTCCGTTTTTCAAAGTCAGGATTGGGACAATCTGCAGCATGGTTCCCATCAGTTTCGAAGCCCCGCCGATGCGTCCGCCTTTGTGCAGGTAATCAAGGGTGGGGACGAGGAAATAGGTCTCGTTTCTCGATGACATCTCTTTTACCTTCTCGGTAAGCTGCCCGACATCCATTCCATCTTCTGCCCATTTGATGGCATGGAGCACAAGCGTTCCGAGGTTACCCGCGACCAACTCTGTGTCGATCACATGGATACGCGACTTGTCGTGCCCTTCTGCCGCTACGGTGGCAGAACGCACAGTTCCGCTTACCTTGCTCGAAGGCGCCAGCACAACCACAGTATCTCCATCAGCCAAAATTCGTTCGTAAATCGGGTTGTAAAGCGCTGGTGGTGGGGCGGCTGTTCCCGGGAGTTGACTTGAGGAACGCAATTTTTCCAAAAATTCCTCAGTGCTCAATTCGAAATCATCCCGGTACGATTTGTTCTGAAAAGTGATAATTTGGGGTACAAAATCTATTTTAAGATACTGCATCAGCTTAACAGGCAGACAACATGAGGTATCAGCAACGATTTTGATCATAATATCTCCAATAAATTATTTTTCCAATTCAATGATTAATTAAGTTGTTGAAGTGGAAATTTGCAATTAGGACAGGTTGCTTCTTTTTTATATATAATAAATCCACAATTGGAACAAGTAGTTGGATGAACTTCGCCCAAAGGAGCCCCACAGGCGATGCAGCGACCGGCGCCGAATTCGTTCCCGGTCAGGCAGTAAGGGCAAACGGTGCGGCTCATGCGCCTGGATAATGCCTGACCAGCCCCGAGCTGCCTCGCCGCCTGTTCGATAACCTCCCAGATCTGATCTTCAAGCGTGATCGAATCCACATCCTGGGAAATATCGTCAAGCCGGCTAATCAGCGAAAACGGGTTACGCACTGCGGTGAGCGCGGTCATCCCCAGGCTGGCTGCCAGACCAAACCAATTCTGCTTGCCCAGCGTGATGCTGATGCCATCAGCAACCCTGGAGATATTCGCAGTCAGGGACGTTTGTCCTCCCGATCTACGGTCTGTCCTTGTGGCTATTTGCACTGCCAGGTTATCAGCGCTGCCAATCTGCTGGACTGTGTAGTTTCCGCGATGAAACGCAGCGACTAACCGGTTGGCGATTATTCGGGGTTCGAGGTTTCCGTGATAGATTCGTGTGCTCATAATTCCTGCTCTAATAGGCTTGGTAGTTTAGATTATAATCGCAATGTTTATGAGGTCTACTGATGAATCTGAATAAAAAGAAATTCGTCCGGTTTCTGCTTGTATCAGCCGTCCTGTGCGGCTTGCTGGTTCTGAGCACCATGCCTGCCTGGAATCGTGCGGTCTGGGCGCAATTCCCCACTGTTTCCATTCCTACGGTAACCAGTTCGCCGAGGGGTTTGTACGTCCGGGCGATTGGAGACCCTGAAAACCCTCTTAATGTGCGTGCCTATCCGACCTCAACTTCAACCAGGGTTGGTGTTTTTCTGGTTGGTCAGGAGGCGAAAGCCTATGGTTATTATGGCGATTATGTGATGATCGATTATGCCGGCGCGCCGGATAACCGCGGCTGGATCGTGACGAATCGCGTGGAAGTTTTTGGTGGTTCACTGCCGATGCTACAGCCCCCGCCAACGGAAACACCGTCGATTACGATGACAATCGACCCCACGCTCGCTGCTCAGTTCATCATCACCGCGATTCCCAGCCGGCTGCCAACCTTCACCGAACCTCCGATGCTGCAGATCCCCACTTACCCAAGCGAGACAGGCGGCACCACCACGGGAGGTCTGCCGATCGGCTATGTGATCGTTACTCTCGCGGGTTTGGGCTTGTTTCTTACGCTTATCGCCATTTTGCGGCGGGGTTAAAGCGCTATTCTGGTTTGGCTGTGGAATATTTCGCGATTCGAATAACACTCCTCAAAAACGAAAGAGAATTGACCAGCGCAGGCAGCTGGTCTTGCATCGCACGGTAACCTTCATTAAATAATTCTATCGGATCCACTTTTTGCAGCGCTGAGTAGTGACCAACGATCGGTCTGATGATGACATCAGGCTTGCTGACTTCCAGATTAAGCTCAGTGAGCCTGTAAGATCCCAACTCGACGCCTATGTTCATGTTCATCAAGGATGTTCCGATTCGGTTTCTGGTTAGGCGGTCAAAAATTGCCCCTGAAAATTGGTCTGGAGCAGGATAACCAAATTGTTCTGGCGAAAAATCGTCTGGTTTGGTGTGCAGTGCCACCGCGATGATCGGAACAGATGGGTTCAAGGCTCGTGCAGGTTCAACCGGAACGGGGTCCAAAACTCCGCCATCCACCAACAAATGCTCTCCCCGGGTTGGGAAAACGCCGGGGATGGCGATGGTTGCCAGCACGGCTTCCATCACGTTGCCTTCCCTGATAATCACTTCCTGACCGGTTTTCAAACTAACCGCAGTTACACAAAACTTTATTGGCAGTTCGTTGATAATTTTGCCTTCGATAAATTTTGCCAGGGCAGTCTCTATTCCGGTCGTCCCTATCAGGGAAGCGGCATCCGAGGAAGCCCGCTTGAAACTGGGGCTTTTCATGAAATCTGCAACCACATCCAGAATTTCTCTGGGGGGCACTTTGGCAGCCAAAGGAGCACCAAACATCCCGCCTGCGCTTGTGCCGGCGATGCCATCAATCTCGTAATTATTTTCGAGCAGGCATTCGACCGCTCCAAGATGGGCAATCCCTTTTACGCCGCCACCGCCTAACGCAAGTACGATCTTATCTGACATATATCTCCATTGGTTCTTAAAGAAAATATACCATGTATATGGTATCCGAAATCGGTAGTAGAATCAAGGAAGCCTCCCAGCAATTCTCAATAGGCACATATATGTATATTTTGTTTGAATCAAAGCGCAGCGTAGGGGGCGGTTGCCATGCCGTCCCGCGAACAGCGGTAGGGCGTGATGTCTGTACCAACGAAGTCGGTAAGGTTCTTGTTGGCAAAAGTTCAGATTCTTACTTTGTATACTTCGCATCACTTCGTTCAGAATGACAAAACCCAGTTCCTGTTCCCTGTTCCCTGTTCCCTGGTCCCTTTTCGCGGCTGCCACGCCGTCCCGCAAGCAATAATGGAAACACGAAACCGGGTCACGGTCCAAAGTGCGGGAGACCGTGGCAGGCCTCCCCTACGGATACACGTAGGGGCTGGTTGCCATGCCTGCCCGTGAGCAGCCGTATGGGGTGACGTCTGTACCAACGAGGTAGGTATTGGAGATGCCGGAGATTTACATTGACAAGAGTGTATCGCACCTCCAATCCGCCGTTTTGTGTGTAATCGTTGATATCGGCGGATTGAGGAGGGACAATACCACCGTTATACCAATGCCACAACTTCCTCAATACACGCCTTCGCCGGTACAAACGTCTCGCCCTACGAAAAAATGGCTTCGCCGGAACGGGACGAGCCACGTTCCCTACAACAACATCACTCCACCGGAACTGGACAAGCACTTCGTAAATGTAATTCACAAGGATCTTACCCTTCCAATCGACAAGATCCTTC
>DHRN01000073.1:43610-66180 GCA_002411175.1 Anaerolineaceae bacterium UBA5311
GACAAGATCCTTCGCAAAAGACGCTCAGGATGACAAAACCCAGTTCCTGTTCGCTGTTCCCTGTTTCCTATTCCCTGCTCCCTGTTCCCTGCTCACGTCCTGAACCCACCGCTACCGTTTCGAAGTGCGAATCCCCCTGAATTTTGCGTTGTAGACCTAAACACATACATATTGAGGATTGCAGGAAAACTCCCTCAGCACGCTTCGTCCCCAAAAAAATTCTACTTTTATCAAATCCATTATAATTGCGGGAGGTGAAGGGAAATGGAAAACCAGAACGTCGTAAAAGCGGATATCTTGGAAAACCGTGGAGAATGGTATGCTTTGCGCTGTAAATCGAACATGGAATTTATCGTGGACCATCAGCTGAGCGTCAGGAATATTACCAGGTATTTACCAACTTACCCTGTTACTCCGGTTAATTCGCGTTCCCGCAGAACAAGACCATATTTCCCTGGTTACCTCTTTCTGCAGGGCAAAACGGATGATTTTTTTGCCCAACGGGTGTTTTTGCTGCGGGGTGTGATCGGATTAGTAAGTTTTGATGGTATTCCTGCTCCAATTCAACCCGGTATCATTGAGTCTGTTCGTCGGCAGACCCACAAGCTCGACCTGGAACTCCAACTTGCCCGCTCTGGCTTTACGCCAGGCGATGAGGTTTTTGTGCAAGACAGCGCGCTCGGTCAGCTTGAAGGGATTTTTGAAAAGTGCATCAACGGGCAGGAGCGGGTCTCGGTCCTGTTAAAATTGATGCAGGGTAACATGATGCGCGTTGAGGTTCCGGCAGAGAAAGTCCGCCGGAAACATTGACAGGACAACTGAAAAACTTATTTTGGGTCTTCACCTTAGCTTCCAACCCCTCCGAAAAGGAAACCTTGTCGGAAGGGCGGAGGCGCGCCAATTTCCAGTAGAATTGTATAATGACGAAGCCTTAGCATAGACCAGGTTGTGTTGCTCCCGCGATAACGAAGTTTGCGCGGTTCAACCTTACGTCGGGCAGATATGAAAACATACCGGATTTCCAGACACTCAATTTTTCTGATCATCACTTTGCTCGGTGCGGCGCTGATGCTTTTAAATGGTTGTGGAATCATGCAAAGAATACCTGTTCCTGAGGCTACAACCCCGACAGCAACCCCTGCGCCTACAGAAGACCTTAGCCAGGCGACCCCCAGGCTGACACCAGTTGGACTGACCACCCGCACGCCAAATCCCCTATCAACAGAGGAAACGGAATGGCTCCCGGGTGTCTGTGACAAGAAGGACGCAATCACTTTGCTTTTGCTGGGGATTGACGAAAACAACCAGGCAGATGCAATTCGGCTGGTCAGGATCGATTTTGGCAGGCAGGAAGTCAATATGGTCGCGATCCCGCGTGATTTTTACATTCAAACAGTTGAATTTGAAGAGCAGGGCATAGAATACAGCCGCATCAACGCCACTTTTGGTTATGGTCAGTTGTATCTGGGCAGAGGCAAAGGCGCACAAGCCATGGCAGATAATATCGCTCACAACTTTGGCGTGCCAATAAATGAACAGTATGTGGTCTACTTTGAACAAATTGAAGATTACATTAATGCGATTGGCGGAATCAGCGTATACCTGGAAAAATCGGCTTCAGACGATTTTTCTTTCTTTCCCGCCGGGCTCAATGTAATGGATGGGGAGACCGCGGTAACCTTCATGCGCATGAGGCTGCATGACAATGATTTTGAGCGCATCCGACGCCAGACCCTCGTTTTGGAGGCGTTGCTCGAAAAAGTTAGAAATGGCTTGAGCTTTGACCAAATCACGTATTTAATTGGCTTGCTGCTGTCTGCAGATAACAGTCAATCCAGCCTGAGCCTGAAAGATATGTATGACCTCTACTGCTTTTCGACGAACGTTGATATGGAAAATTTCCACACTCACGAGATACCATCGGGCATGTATCACGTTTTTATTACTCCCAGCGGGGGATGGACATTGTTACCCCACGAAGAGGTCCCACAATTTTTGCAGGAATCACTTAAAATCGATGTCAAACCCTGAATACCATAAACTGCTGAATGTCTGCCTTTGCTGGCAGAGAGAATATAATGCAAAACAACAGCAACCTGCCTTAACGGAATTTGAGAGATAATTATGAACGATACACAACCAATTTATACAGGAGAGGGGCAACCCCCTCCGCCCAAAAAACGAAAACACATCAGCGGATGGAAGATTTTTGGCTATATTGTATTGGCTGTAATACTCATCCTTGCCATGCTTTATCTGTTATGGATTCGTCCCGCCATTTCAGAACCAATTTCTGCCCCACTGGCTCTGCCAACCATGGCAGTTGGTCCTGAAGGCGAGGCAACGACCGTGCCGCCCACGAATCTTGGCTTCTTGCCTGCCTTCACCGAACCTACGCTTGCCCCTGGAGCAGACATCGTTTGTGGAAACGAAGCCAGCTGGAACGTGCTGCTGGTCGGTATTGATTACAGAGACCCGGCATATACCTATGGTCTTGCCGATGTAATCAGGGTTGCCCGGGTGGATTTTGTTGACATGGAAGTCAACATGGTCGCTCTGCCGCGTGACCTGCTGGTTGAAGCGCCAGAAGAACGCTTTACTGAAGAAAACCCGATGAAGATTAACCAGGCATATCTGTTCGGAACGCCAGGCTGGGGCGGATACCTGGGCGAGGGGATCGGAGCGAACTCACTGGCAGAGGTAATTCGCTATAACTTTGGCGTTACCCCCCATCATTATGCCGTGGTCAACTTTGATGCTGTGATCAATTTTATCGATGCTATTGGTGGTGTCGAAGTCAACCTGCCCCAGGAAGTGTACGATGAGGGGCTTGGTTATTTCCCGGCTGGACCGCAGACTCTGAATGGTGATCGCGCCCTCGATTTGATGCGCATCCGTGCGCTTTACTCTGACAGTTTCAGGGTGGCGAATCAGACCCTGGTGATGAAAGCGATTTTGAATAAACTGATGCAGCCGGCAACTCTGGTGCGGGTGCCTGCGCTTTTGGAGCAGTTCAAAGATGCCTTTCTGACAGACCTGTCTGTGGAGCAAATTGCCAGCCTTGGGGTGTGTTTCTTGCGGAATTTTGAGATAGAAAACCTCAACGCTGCACAGATTCCCGATGAGTTACTAAGCGTTGAGTATGTATATATCCCATCACTGGACGGCACTTCCTATACCTACCGCTGGGACCAACGCACGGTCGATTGGATCCACCAGAATTTGCTCACGCAAGAGTAATATGAGCACAGACACCCAAACAATCAACAAACCAGGCAAAAACGATGATTGGGACCTGATTATCACGCCCCGTAAAAAGTGGTGGGATTTGCAGCTGCGGGATGTCTGGAATTATCGCGATCTGATCTCCCTCTTCGTTCGGCGTGATTTTGTCTCCCGCTACAAGCAAACCATCCTCGGACCGTTATGGTTTATCATTCAGCCGCTGCTCACCTCGCTGGTTTTTACAGTGATTTTTGGTAACATTGCCCAGCTTCCAACTGACGGGCTGCCCCAGATGCTCTTCTATATGTCCGGGAATATCCTCTGGGGCTACTTTTCCACCTGCCTGACCAGCACCTCCACCACTTTTACTGCCAACGCCCACTTGTTTGGCAAGGTCTACTTCCCGCGGTTGGTCATGCCGATATCGGTCGTGATTTCGAATCTGATCACTTTCGGCATCCAGTTCGCCTTTTTCCTGGTATATACCCTCTATTTTTACCTGCGTGGTTCTGAGGTTGCTCTTACCAATTGGGCATTTGCCCTGCCACTGCTGTTGGTACTGATGGCTGGGCTGGGGCTTGGCTTTGGCATCATTATTTCGTCGATGACCACCAAGTACCGCGACCTGCAATACCTGGTCAGCTTTGGTGTTGGCTTGTGGATGTACGCCACGCCGGTTATCTACCCAGTCTCCAGCATCCCGGAACAATGGCGCTGGGTGGCGAACGTCAACCCGGTTACCCCGATCATCGAGACCTTCAGAATGGGCTTCCTTGGAGCTGGCGATGTTTCATGGGCAAGGTTGGGGTATAGCGCAGCGTTCATGCTTGTGGTGCTGTTTATTGGCATTGTAATTTTCAACCGCGTTGAAAAAACCTTCATCGATACTGTGTAAACAACAGAAATCTCTGATAATGAAAAGAAAATGCTTCGTTCTTTTGCTGCTTATAATCGTGTTTGGAATGCTTGCCTTTCCAACTATCAAAAATAACCTCTGGTCTGCAGACTTTTTCAGAGATTTTCAGAAAGGATCACGTTCGCCAGGACAATTTTCAGATTCACCCTTGAGCCACCCCCATGCCAGGGTACTGCAAGCTCGGGTGGCAATGATGGACCAGGATTTTGACCTGGCTCTCCAGATGATCGATACGCTTGTACCTTCTACCGACCCGGCTGTGCTACAAACTTACGCTGAACTGCTATTCTCACATGAACGTTATCGTGAAGCGCTTGACATCTGGCACGACCTCGGCATGTATAACAAAATCGAACATGCCGCCAGGGTGTTTAGCGATATGGAGATGCCCGATTACGAGATCCTCGCCTGGGAAAAGGCTTTTGAGCTTAACCCTGATATTTATCGGAGATCGCTGACCAATAGTTTACTCTTCAGGGCAAATCAACTCAGAGATTCCGGAGAAATTGTTAAGGCTATCTCTTTGTACCAGGAACTGATCACTAACTTCCCTGAAGATACAAGAGCTTACGCAGAATTGGCTTCAGCTTATTTTCAAACCGATGAAACTGAGCTGGCACTTGAGAACATTGATCAAGGAATGTCCCTTCAGGCATCTGATTTTCAGTTTTACATGCAGGCGGGCAGTATTTATGAGCAGTGTGGGCTTTATTCAGACGCTTTCAGCGCATATCAGCTCGCCCTGGAAATCAGACCAGATCACATCGACGCTGCTGAGGCAATCGACCGAATCACCAACCAATAATGAAGCACAAATTGGAAGACCAGGAAGCGTTATTGTCCGTACAAACCGGTATAAAACCGCGAATGAAAACGCCAAACGACAATTTGGCGTTGGTTTCGCTTCTGCTTATTCTCATCTTTACTTCGGGCTTCTACGGACTGTTGATCTTGCGGGACGGTTTACCAGTGGTTCTCCTGATTTTGCTCGCTTTGTTGTGGGCATTGCACATCTACACAGACCGCATAAGAATTCTGCCCACACCTCTGGACGCGCCGATGCTTGCTTTGTTGGTCTCGCTGGCTGTAAATCTGACCTTTTCGGTCGATCGTCAGTCAACACTGGTCCGGGCTTATCACCTTGCATTGAGCTTTTCACTCTTTTTTGCCATTGTCCGCCTGGTTCAATTCCGGAAGGATCTTCCGATTACGATTGTTTGCCTGTTGCTCCTCTCACTTGGAGCAGGAATTTTGGGCTTATTCGCCACTGATTGGTCGGGCGGGGTGCTTGGTTTTCTCTCCCCTGTTTATGTAAAACTGCCCAGATTGGCTTCGATCGTTCCAGGGGCAAGCATTAATAAAAACACCATGGGAGGTGCGTTAACTTTCTTCCCACCTCTGCTGTTGAGCTTATTTTGGGATGGCTCTGCCTTCAAAAAGTTGGCGCGAAAATACCCAGGATATAATAAACTTCCGATCTGGTTCTATAAGCTGTTGGTCTTACTATGCCTGGCTTTGGTCCTGGCGGTAATTATTCTGACACAATCGCGCGGCGCATGGCTTGGCGCAGCGGTTGGCTTGTATGTCTTCTTAGTCTGGAAGGACAAACGCTTTTTGTGGGCGATCCCGACAGGCATCCTCTTTTTAATGGTTATTTCGCAAAAAACCGGGATCAGCAGCCTGGCAGAATTTTTCGCATTGCTGGATCGCGGGCAAGACGCCAGTTTGCAGGGTCGCCTGGATATCTGGCAGAGAATCATCAGTCTCACTCGCGATTTCCCGGTCACGGGTGTAGGGCTGGATGCGCTAAACCCTGTTTACCAGTCCTTTTTCAACCCATTTTTGTTTGACGAGCCTCCCGCCAGACTCTACCATGCGCACAACACGCTGCTTTCTGTGACAATAGAGATGGGTATTCCGGCGCTGATCTTGTATGTCGCCATGCTCACAACCTTTGCGGCTATGGCGAAGCGTGCCTTCAGAGGCGCTCGCAGGATCAACAAAGTTTTGATTATGGGTTTGGTTTGTGGGATGCTCGCCCACCAGGTTTTTGGACTGATGGACGCTTACCCCCTCGGTAAAAACCTGGGCATCATCATGTGGATATATTTCGCCGTGATTACTGCCTTGTATATCCACCGCGGTCGGATGATTCGGTCTTTTCCGCAGCAGCAAGATGAAAAAGCCAGCCCGCCCGTGGGAGACCTGTTGGGGCAAATTTTGTTTGGTTTGGCGCTATGGTTGATGCTGTCGCTGATCGCCCTCGCCCTTGTGCGTGTGAATATTTATCTCAGCCTGCTCGCTGCTATTTTGGCAGGGGTTTTTCTGGGGGTGGTCTCAGTTAAGAGTCCGGTTTTCATGAAGGCGCGCAAAAAAACAATTACCAACGCTATCAATAATGGATAAAAAATTAGGATATATGTCAAAACCTGTAATCTCTGTTGAAAACTTAACCAAACAATACGACCTGGGGGTGATCGGTACGGGCACAATCAGCCGCGACCTCAACCGCTGGTGGGCGCGTGTGCGCAAACAACCCGACCCCTACACCCGCATCGGGCAGCGCGATGCCTTCGAGCGCATCGGCGAAACCATCCTCGCGCTGGATTTCTACTGAATGAAAAGGAGATCTATACCTCAAGTGTTTCTTGATCAACCTCATTAATTTAATTTGGCGACAAAGAAAAAGTCAGTAAGAATTTTCCAATATTATAAAGACCCAACATACAAGGGGCTTGGTGAGCAAAAATTCAACAGCGATTTCAAAGATAAACTCCAGACTTACTGAATTACTATTTAGTAAACGCTGGGTATGGGTCTGGGTTTGTATCGGAATTCTCTTAATTTGGAAATGCGTAATTTTCTATTATTTACCGTACGCCAATCAGGACGGACCTCATTCACTCGGTCAAACCTTCTCGCTTTTGAGAGGTAATTTATTCTCAGCCCCATTGGGAAATAGTCACATAGACCCGTATTTGTATCCATATTTTTATGCGATTGTGTCTGCGCCAGCTTTTTTACTTCTTCCCTTTGGAGCATACAATATATTTGTTTGGAATCTTATCCTTGCCCTTGCCGGATGCGCTTTAGTCTTATCACTGGTTGATCGGCAAAATCACTTATCATTATCCGTGGCTTTTGTTCTCATCCTTGGGTTTTTATGCAATATGTATACATATGGATTGAGGAATGAATTGCCGACCACCGTTGTAATGTTGGTATTACTCAAGATAATATTATGGAACCCAACACCGAGGTTGAATTTTTTCAGATTAGTAATAATTGGAGTTGTCACAGCTATAATAGGCTTAATGCATCCGGTCGCAGGTGTTATCACTGTCGGTTTATTACTAATGATGCTGCACGACTATAAAGCCTCGCTCATAGACATTTTGACAATAGGAGCCACAACATTTCTTGCCTTGTTACTCCTTTATTTGCCTGTAGTTTTGATAGATTTTGACAAATGGCGGTATACATTTTTTGTAATAGGTATGGAGCAAGATGAGCATTCCTTTTCCTGGTCATCGTGCATTAAATATGTAAAATATGCGCCAATAGTTTTTGTACCTCCTCTAATTGCGATAGTGGAAAAGTGGCGGAGGTCTGGATTGAAATCATCCTGGTGGATCAAAGAAACAATTTATTGGGTCTTGATGATTGGATTACTGAGCCTTTTTGGAAGATCATATTACTTTCCCTACTTGATTGTTTTTATAGCCTGGCGATTGCTTCGTCTCCCAAATTTTACTATCCCAGCGTTGGCATTATTGGTTGTATTAATCGTTAGCCCAATACTTACGCACTACCTACCGACATTTCAGCTTATTGAGAATCCGAAGTATTCTCAAACTCTTCACCATATCATCTCCGAAGTCGAAAAATATAGAGACAAAGCCGATACCGACCTTGTTTATGTTAATGCTCGAGTTGTCATGCCGATCATGGATAGACCAAAAGCCAGGATTTTCTTCAGGTTTTACAGAACTGTGGCTCAAAAGGGTATGGATTTTTCCGGAGACGACATTTTTCTCTATATTAACCCCGACGATTATAAGCTGATCATTAGGAACCTTGATGTGCCTGAAGAAAATTTAATTGTTACTGAATTGATCTCACCAACACCAGGTCTATTACGCCCCGGCACTTTCTTTAGAGAAAGAGATGCTCCACTGGGACTTTGGAAAATTGAGCTGCTTGAACCATAACCACAATTCTTTTGTGACTTGTTGGAATTATTTGAAGGACATTAGTTTAGTAGAATGTCAAAACCTGTAATCTCTGTTGAAAACTTAACCAAACAATACGACCTTGGGGTGATTGGTACGGGCACAATCAGCCGCGACCTCAACCGCTGGTGGGCGCGTGTGCGCAAACAACCCGACCCTTACACCCGCATCGGGCAGCGCGATGCCTTCGAGCGCATCGGCGAAACCATCCTCGCGCTGGATGATGTCTCCTTCCAGGTGCAGCAAGGCGAGGCGCTCGGTATCATCGGGCGCAATGGCGCCGGCAAGAGCACACTGCTCAAAATTCTCTCACGAGTAACCGCTCCGACCAGTGGGGTGGTGAAGGTGAAGGGACGCATCGGCAGCCTGCTGGAAGTTGGCACCGGCTTTCACCCCGAGCTGACCGGCAGGGAAAACGTTTACCTTAATGGTGCCATCCTGGGAATGCGCAAAGAGGAAGTTAGCCGCAAGTTTGACGAGATCGTCGAGTTTGCCGGGGTGGAAAAATTCATCGACACGCCGGTCAAGCGCTATTCCAGCGGCATGTATGTGCGCCTGGCATTCGCCGTAGCTGCCCACCTGGACCCCGAAATCCTGATTGTGGATGAGGTTCTGGCAGTGGGCGATGCTGAGTTTCAAAAGAAGTGTTTGGGAAAAATGGGCGATGTCGCCGGAGAGGGGAGGACGGTTCTGTTCGTCAGCCATAATATGGGGGCGATCCAAAATCTCTGTGAAACCTCCGTGTTGCTTTCTGATGGAAAAATAATCCACACCGGTAAATCAGAGGATGTGATTCAAAACTACCTATCTACATCAAATCAAAAAGTCCCGATTAACTTTTTAATGGAAGTTGACAGACGAGGGTCGGGTGGTTTTAGGTTTACCAAAACCTGGGTGGAAAACGAAGGCGGTGAAAAAGGCGGAGCTGTAAAATCGGGTAAACCCTTTACAATCATTGTTGAATATGAAATTGAGGATTCGTTTAAGATTAAAGATCCATACATCTCGTTTGCCCTGCGGGATTCGACTGGAGGTTATATCAGCGATTTATGGAACCAGGGGGCTGGTTATCATTGGCAAGAACTTCCCAGCAAAGGCAGGATTACTTGCAAGATACCCAGATGCAATCTAAATGAAGGCACGTATTTCTATAATGTTTTTTGTGGATCCAAGGTAAATACCTTGGACCATGTTGTGGACGCCGGAAAAATCACCGTTGAATTTGGAGATTTTTTTGGAACGAATCAGCTGCCAACACCAAGATTTGGCAAGCTGCTGATAGACCAGGAATGGGAATGTTTTGATAAGAAAGAGATCGAGGATCATGCTTAGTTCTCCGGTTGTTTACATTATGTTCAACAGGCTGGAGTGTGTGAAGAAAACCTTTCCTATTATACGTACAGTGCAGCCAAAGCAATTGTTTGTTATTTCTGACGGGCCACGCGACTCGCTACCAGAGGATCGGTCCAATGTCCAGGCTTGCCGGACGTATATTGATGAGGCTATTGATTGGAAATGTGAAGTGTTTCGAATATACCGAGAGGAAAATCTCGGTTGTGGAAAATCTATCGCCAATGGATTGGACAGTGTTTTTTCGATAGTGGAGCAGGCAATTATCTTGGAAGACGATATTAAGCCAGATCCGACATTTTTCAATTTTTGCCAGGTGTTGCTGGAATACTACAAAGATTATGAACAGGTATACTGCATTACTGGGCGAAACCCTCATAATATTTGGAAACCTGAAGAAAAACCTTACTTTTTTACCCATAACCTTTCACAATTGGGATGGGCTACATGGAGAAGGGCATGGCAGGAATTCCAATTTTCTATTCGGGATTGGGGAACATTGAAGAATAGGCGTTCAACATTTACTACGTATAAATCATTGAACGATGGATTAATCTCTTATTTTCTTTTTAATGGTTTGTTTTTTAATCCGAGAGAAGATGCGTGGGGTTATCAATGGCTGTACACTTGCCTAAAAAATGACGGATTGTGTATCATGCCATCTAAGAATTTAACCGCACATATTGGTGCCGGTCAGGATGCTACTCATACGAAGAATTGGGAAGAATATGTTGAAGTTTTTTCCGTTGACACAAACCTCCCTTTTTATAGGAATCCACTGCCTGATCGGGAATTTCAAAAGCTGGGATATCGAAAGCTTGCCACCTCTGAGAAGAGGAAAATGCTTTGGAAATTGATGAAGAATGAAATAAAGTTTTTATTCAAAATGAATAAATTTTAAGGATAAAGCAATTTTGCCTAACCACTTTTTAGTTTCGGTTATTACTCCTTGCTTCAATCAAGGATCCTATCTACCTGAATGTCTGGAATCTCTGATAGGTCAGTCTTATCAAAACTGGGAATGTATCGTCATGGATGATGGCTCAAAGGATGATTCGTTACAAATTGCTCAACAATATGCGAGTAAGGATGCTCGTATCCAATGGGCTAGTCAATCCAATCAAGGACCTAGTGCAGCAAGAAACCATGCCATCGCTCTGACCAAAGGTGAATTCATCATGCCCTTGGACGCAGATGATTACATTTCCCCCACGTTTCTAGAAAACGCAGTCGGGATTTTGCGTAATTCCCCCCAGATCAAGTTGGTTTATCCCCGCTGCTGGATGTTTGGTAGTAAGGTAGGTGAAATGGAACTTAGAGATTACTCCTATATTGATTTGATGCACGGTAACATTATCACCATAACATCATTGTATAGACGATCTGATTTTCAAAAGACAAGTGGTTACGATGAAAAAATGCGCGTAGGCTGGGAGGACTGGGAGTTTTATCTATCCTTGCTTTCACCTCAGGATCAGGTTCAGAAAATTGATGACTTTTTGTACTACCGGCAAAAACCCGGTTCGCGAGAACAATCAATTGAGGCTGAACAAGCGATAGAGCTGCGTCGTTATATATTCTTGAAACATAAAGAAATCTACAATCAATACTTTGAGGACCCGATCAACCTGACCTATCAGGTTAAGATGCTTGAACGCGAGGTGCGACACCTGCGCAACCGGGATCTGCTCACTCGTATCAAGAGACATCTACAGAGGATTTTCAGCAAACCATAAATGATTACATTCACAATCTGTTCCAATAACTATCTGCCCTATGCCAGGGTCTTGTGTAAAAGCATAAAGCAATTTCATCCGGGATGGAAATTCGTACTGGGGTTGGTGGATAAACCGGGTCAAACTGAATGGTATCAGGGCTGGGGTTTTGACACAGTTATTCCAGTTGAAGATATCGAGGTGCCAAACTTTTCCCGGATGGTTTCTGCTTACAATTTAGTGGAGCTGAACACTGCAGTCAAGCCATATTTTTTCAGTCACCTTTTTGAGACTTATCCTGATGATATACAGATCCTTTACTTTGATCCGGACATTCAGGTGTTTTCGGAACTGGAAGAATTGGCGGAAGAATTCGAAAAAAAGTCCATCCTGCTGGTTCCACATTTCAGCACGGCTCATACAGGGCAATCTGGTATTATCACACCCGAAAGGCGTATTCTACAGCGAGGTCTGTACAACCTGGGCTTCCTGGGTTTGAAATGGTCACAGGAGACCTCTTTTTTGTTGGAATGGTGGCAAGATAAGCTCCAGTGTGAATGTCTCAATCTGCCTGAAAAGGGATTGTTTGTGGACCAGAAGTGGATGGATTTGGCACCAGTTTACTTTGAGAATGTCAAAATTCTGAAAGACCAAGGCTACGATGTAGCTTATTGGAATTTGTACGAACGAAGTCTGCATCGTCGCGGGGACGGAATTTTTGCAGGTGAGAGTCTGCTACGGTTTTACCACTTCAGCGCTTATGATAAGAGCTCTTCGACTTACGTTGGAAACCTGGCTGAAAAGTTCGAATCGGAAACTGCACAAGTGATCCGTGATATTTACCCCGAATACCATAGGCTATTGAAACAAAACGGTTTGGATGAATTCAAATCAGTGGAATGTGCTTACCGACCCAAAGAAGGCGGCAGGAAGCTTTTGCGGACGATTAAAAGTAGACTGAAGGATTGGCTTGCTTCCTGATATGAAGGGTGGTTTATTGATAGTTTCCAAAAAGTGGAGTCAGGGTAGAGGGAAATACACATCGGTTGAACGCTTTTGCGAACTGCTAGATTCTGAATTTCCTACTAATCACGGTCAGCGTATCTCTGTACCGCCGTTCATCGCACGTTTTTTCAAGAACCGTACAAATTCGGTTAGATCGGAAAAATTTTCGGCACCTTACACCTCGTATAGTTTTGAATTGGAGATTTGGGGGCTGCTGAGGGCTTTGAAAAAGAAACCAGAGTGGGTGTTTTTCCCTTATGCCGATTATGATTTTTATTATTGGAGGTACTTCAAAAGGTTACTCAAGATCAAATTGGTGTTGTGGTCGTTTTTCTCGGAAAAAGAATTGCAGGAAAGATTTGAAGACCTCACTCATTTTGAAAAAGCTGATTTGGTGCTCGTCGCTGGCAAGTCACAGTTGAAATGGTTTGTCCAAAATGCTCCGAATGCTAATGCAGTTTTCTTTCCGATTGGTGTAGATACTGAGTTTTTCGTCCCTGGTAAGAAATATAACCCAACAAGGATCGTGCATGTGGGAAGTAATCGTCGGGATTTTAAAACACTAATCGCTGCAATGGACATTTTATGCAAAGCTATCCCTAATTTGGAGTT
The DNA here is from genome assembly GCA_002411175.1 of Anaerolineaceae bacterium UBA5311. Taxonomy (GTDB): domain Bacteria; phylum Chloroflexota; class Anaerolineae; order Anaerolineales; family Anaerolineaceae; genus Mesolinea. Next base: position 56,666 of record DHRN01000073.1, read on the forward strand.
GGTTTTGGTTGGAGCCAGCAGCAGGTATGGAGAAATTCCTGAGCGTGATTATCTGACCCGCTGCGGAGAGCTTGGTGATGAGGAATACCGTACAATACTTCAAACATCAAATTTTGGCATTCTCTCACTTGAAGATGGCGGCAGCAGCAATAGTTTGTTAGAATATTTTGCTTGTGGTCTGCCGGCTGTTGTCACATCGCTTGGAAATATCTGTGACTATTTTGATAGTTCCTGTTGTCTCAACTATTCAGTTGGAGATTTTGAGGCATTGGCAAGACAGTGCATCATACTGTTAGAAGATAACGCCCTTCGAAACGAGTATTCTATAAATGCAGTAAAACAGGCTCGAAAATTTGATTGGCTGACACTTCGTCAGCGGTTCTTTCAGTTATTGGTTTCACAGGAATCTTAGTTTTATCCACATAATGATTAACCGGTTTGATATTGCTCACTTCCTTCGTTATGGTTATATCTATGATAAAACTCTGGGCGGTCAAGCCCGAACACAGTTGCCTAAGACTGGCGATATGTCAAAGCAAATAGGTGAGAAGCCCCTTTATTTGGCTGATGAAATCAAACAATTGCTCATTCAAACTGTGAGCAGCAGCCTGGACAATCAACATTCCCCTGCCTTATTTCTCTCCGGTGGGATTGATTCACCGTTGATCGCGGCGGTTGCACAGTCGCTTTCTTCCAAGCCCTTGAAGGCGTTTACATTTTCCACGCAAGATGAACCAACAGATGAAGCATGTCAGGCTTCCAGGTACGCCGATGAGATCGGACTGGAACATCATATCGTCACTTCTGACCCCAACGATCTGCCTGAGATTATCCTTGAACTGATGCCGCATTGTGATGAACCGCCGGGATTCTATTCAATTATCCCGACTTATCTGGTTTGCAAGCAGGCAAAAAATCACGCTGATGTGATCCTGACGGGTGATGGGGCGGATGAACTTTTTTGGGGTTATGCCAGCCGGATGTCACGGGTGATTCGCCTTGCCCCACTTTTTCGCCTTCCCAAATGGCAGCGAAAAATACGTTGGTGGCTGCTAAGGCGACCTTTTGAATGGAACGCGCGCTATTTCGACACAGTTGGAGAATGGTACCGCTCGGGGCACGAACATAATTATGAAAGCTGGTTGAAAGAAATTTTCCCGACCATCCCATCCATAGTGGAAGAACTAAGGCATTACGAATATGCCGGCACCGATCAGGACGAAACCGCTTACTGGACGCGCTGGAATGAATTTTACGGGCACATGCAGGCAAGCCTGACAAAAACGCGCATGGCTTCCGCGGGGGCAGGAATCAGCGTGGAAGCACCCTTCCTGGATCAAAGAATGATCGAATTTGCTTCAGGTTTGGATTGGCACACTTGTCTGGATATTGAAAGTGAGATTGGAAAAAAACCACTGCGGGAGCTTTTGGGTAAGTATGTTGCCATCCCTTCGGAAGGAAAATTAGGTTTTAACGTTCCCATGGGCAGTTGGCTGCGGGGTCCCTTGCGTGGGATGTTTGAAGAAACTGTGTTGAACAGAGACGCATTGATGGGGCTTGAGATCAACCGCGGGATGATGCGAAAACACTTTGATGATCATTTAAGCAGTAGGCTGGATCGCTCCTGGGGGTTGTGGATATTTCTGAGCCTCGCGATTTGGGAAGATGTACACAAGGGTTCGTTAAATGAAACTTAAATTCTATTCCAACAAAGGCAATTATTTAACAGAACAACGTTACCATCTGAACACGCCTGCGAAGGCGTTCTGGAACGAGCGCAGCCAGCAAGAGCGGCGCGAAGTGTATGGCAATTGGGTGGACCTGTTTGAGTACGAAGCGGAAATCAATAAGACCGATATGTGCCTGCTGACTTTTCAATGGTCTTATTATGTTCAACATGATCGCGTCCCTGAAGCCGAAGAGGAGGTCAGGGCGGCAAGAAAAGCGGGCAAGCCGATGGTGGTCTTCAGCGGCGGCGATTACCCGGCGCGAATGCCTTTCGAGGGTGTGATCTTGTTTGAATCGGCGGGTTACTTTTCCGACCTGGGTTACCGCTATCATTCTGCCATCCCAACGTTTCTGAGTGATTACTTGGAGGAATATTGCGGCGGGCAGCTGCAGCTGCGCGAAAAACAAGCTCAGCCAGTAGTCGGGTTTTGCGGTCAGGCGAGCACATCAATATCGCAGGATGCCTGGCGTTCGCTAAGACGACTCCAAAGAGACCTTCAATATAGGCTCGGTTTCTCTAAATTGGAACCGCCTCCCTTCGAGACCACATCCTTCAGGAAGCGGGTATTAAGAGCTTTTGAAAAACCGGGCATCCAGACAAATTATATCCCCCGCAAGCAATACCAGGCAGGCAAGGCGGGCGGGATGAGCGCGCAAAGCCAGGAGAAACTGGACTTTGTCAACAACGTATTAAATTCAGATTACACGCTGTGCATGCGAGGTGGAGGGAATTATTCGGTGCGTTTTTACGAGACGTTGAATCTTGGGCGCATTCCGGTGTTTATTGACACCGACTGCCTGCTGCCCTTCCAGGATGAGATCGACTACAAGGCGATTTTCCCTTGGATTGATATGAAAGACCTGCCCCATGCAGCAGATATGCTGATGGAATTTCACTCGAAGCTTTCAAATGAAGACTTCAGAGCTCTGCAGTTAACTTGCAGGTCTTTATGGCTCGAACACATGACCGTGGATGGTTTTTATCGGGACTTTGCCTCCAGGCTCAAGAGAATGAGAGAATTGTAGTGCCTGATCCATTAGTATCAGTAGTAATCGCCACGCATAACCGCCAGGATTTGCTGCCCGAAGCTGTAAAATCGATCCAGCATCAGACCTGTACGGATTTTGAGATCATCATCGTGGATGATGCCTCCCAGGATAATACCCCTGCTGTAATCGCCCGGTTGGCTGAGAGCGACCCGCGGATTCGCGCTTTGAGGAGCGAGAAAAATGTCGGACCCAGCAAAGCGAGAAATATGGGCGTTGCGATCTCGATTGGTCAATATATTGCGATCATGGACGACGATGACCTGGCAGAGCCTCAAAGATTGGCGATTCAAATTGCTACGATGGAAGAAAATCCCGGGCTTGAATTTGTTTTTTCAAGTGTCGCATGGGTGAATGAAGCAATGGAGCAAACCGGGGTCTTCCCAGGAATCGTTGAAAGCGGGGAATTCCCTTCGGATTCAACAGAGGTTTTTAAGTTGCTATACCTGGAGAGCAACAAAATTCCAAACCAGACAATTACTACAAAAAGGTCCCTTTGGAAGAGGTTTAGTTATCCGGAGCAAATAAGGATTGGAGAGGACTGGTTTCTTTTTATGCAGTTAGCTGCCAAAGGAGTAAGAATGAAAGCCATATCCACTCCACTGCTGCGGGTTCGACGTGGAGAAAACAGAAAAGGTTTGATGAACTCAGACCTAAGTACAATCTTTTAATCGCAGCGTGAAGTGTTGAGGATGATACGTTTATGGCTGTCAGAGGAAGGAATTCACGAGTTTGATTATTTGTACAAACCAGCGTTGGCTAACCAGATCCTGAGGGAAAGCCGTCATTTCGTCGGCATAAAAGGGTTGATGATGATTGCACGGTCTTTTTTGTTATGGTCCCGCAACCCGAAAGTGAAAGAACAGCTGCGGTGGTATTTTGAAAAACTGAAGAATAAAATCTCCATTCAGAGGAAAGGTAAATAAGGTTTTGGGCTTTACTGGCTTAATCTCTTTTCAAAACAAGCTGAACCCACTTGAGCACGAGCCCACTCTGCGTTCGATGGACGAATATGGTGGTTTGGAGCCTGATATTTGGTTTGAATCCACTGGGCGGATAGGCGTTTCTGGAAGTCAGATTGTCAAATCTGCTGGCGGGCGCTCGGTGTTGCTGATGGAAGGCAGGCTTTTTAACGCTGCTGGAATTATTGATGAACTCGAGGGCGATGGTTGTGTATCGCAAAACCAGGCAGACAATGAAGTATTAATTAATGCTTTGGATCGCTGGGGGTTGGAGCGCACGCTGGAGAAGCTGAACGGTTTTTTTGCCTTCGCCTGGTATGACCGTAAGGAGCGTTCGCTCACGCTCGCTCGTGATCACGCAGGCTGTAAACCTTTATATTATGCTCCCGACCCTTCAGGGCGGGGGTTGAGTTTTTCAACGCGTTTTGACAGTCTGCTGCGCGGTCCGTGGCAACTGCCGATGGAAATTAACCAGCAAGCCCTGCTGCACTATCTGCGGCTCAGCCACTTTCATGCCCCAAATACCCTGATTAAAGACACCTGGCAGCTGCAGGCAGGCAGTTATGTTCGGGTGGATGCTGACAACAGACTAGATTTGAGGCACTGGCACCAGGTTCCCCGCCAGGTTGAAAACGAGTTTTTGACGGATGACGAAGCTATGGAGAGGCTTGGGCTGGCGCTGGAAGCAAGCGTTGGACGACAGAGCAAGGCTAATGAGCCTTTGGGGGTTTTCTTGTCCGGGGGGATTGATTCACCTCTTATCTCCGCGATCGCATCCCGCCAAGCCGGAGGAAACCTGAAAGCCTTCAGCATCAGTGTGCCGGGCTGGAGACAGGATGAAAGTGAAGACGCGCGCCAATACGCACGGCAATTGGGACTCGATCATCACGTGATCGAGATTTCTGGAGCAGATGCGGCAGGCGTTATTGACGAGGTTATCCGTGCGCAGTATGAACCCTTTGGGGATTTCTCGATTATCCCAGGCATAATACTTTTCCGCCATGCCCAGGCAGAAATCGGTGTGGCACTGGGTGGGGATGGAGGCGACGAGCTATTTTTCGGATACGAGCGACCGTTCTCTCTCATGCGCAACGGAGCAGACTTTAGGTTTCCGCGCTTTGTCCGGGCGGGCTTATTCGGACTGGGCAAATTTGGCATTATTCAGCGTAAATCAGAAGTGATCCTGAGCCGCACACCTGGAGAATATTATTACGGCGTCAACTCGCGCATGAACCAGGCATGGCTGAAAAAAATGGCACCAGAGCTTTCCAGGCTGGAGTGCACCCCTCAGCTTTATCATTTTGGGCATTACGATAACGAGCTGGATTTGGCAAACTATTCACGCTATGTGGAATATTATGGGCAGCTTCAGCGAGGTCTGAAGAAGGTCGAAATGGCGGCGTCTTCGCAGTCACTGGACGTGCGCGCACCGCTGCTTGACAGGCAAGTGGTTGAACTGAGCCTGCGGATGGACCCGATGGAGACGATGAGGAGTGGACAACGGAAACAAGCGCTGCGCAGGCTGCTGGAAAGATATGTGCCTGCGGAAATCATCCCCACAAGCAAAAGAGGCTTTGGTATTCCGTTGGGTGAGTGGATGCGAGGTCCGTTGAGGGGGCGGGTCGAGGAGACATTGTTGGAAGGTGAGCTATTCCCTGCTGGTGTTTTTGTTAAAGACGAGGTGAACAACTACTGGAAGGAACACCTAAGCGGTAAGGCAGACCATAAATGGGGGCTATGGAATCTGCTCAGCCTGCAGTGGTGGGCAAGGTCGCGACTGGGATGATGGGATGAGCGAGCCGATCAGGATTTTATATACCATACCAAATTTCATCACCGCAGGCTCAGGCGGGGCGATGCTGAATATAATCAAGCGTCTGGATAGGGATCGTTTTGAGCCGGCTGTGGCGGTTTTGAAGCTTGGTGGAAAGCTGGATTATGAAGTGCGCAGAATGGGTCTGGAGCTGATCGAAACCCCGTTCACGATTCCACCCAAGCCATACGGGAGCTTGTTTTTTCGTTCCAGGCAAGCTGCTGAGGTGTTCAAACCCTACAAATTTGACTTGTGGCATTCTTTCCACTACGGAGAGGATTACACTGAGCCGCTAATCGCGCATTTTGCAGGCGCAAGGGGTTGGGTCTATACCAAAAAAAATATGAACTGGCACAGCAGAGCCTGGTTATTACGTTCCATGCTGGCTAAGAGGATTGCAGCCCAAAATTCAGATATGATCAAGGATTTCTTTGACACACCGATGTTGAAGGGCAAAGCCCGCTTAATTCCGCGGGGGGTGGATCTCGATAAGTTTCAACCATCAAATGAGACGGATGCAAGCCTCCATAGTAGGTTTGGGATTGCGGATGAAATTGTCTTAATCGGCTGCGTGGCGCACCTGGTGCCGGTGAAGGGACATCCGACACTGATCGATGCAGTTTCCAGGCTGGAAGGTGTGCATTTATTCCTGGCAGGAAGACCGATGGATGCGGAGTACACAGGCAAGCTGCATGAACAAGCCATGGCACTGCAAGTGAGCGAACGGGTGCATTTTTTGGATGGCGTTGAAGACGTACCGGCGTTTCTTGCACAGTTGGATATTGTCGCCATGCCTACAACTCGCCAGGGCGAAGGATGCCCGGTGGCGCTGTTGGAGGCGATGGCATGCGGGAAAGCCTGTGTGGCGACCGACGTGCCCGGTTCAAGAGACATCATCGAAGATGGGGTTTCAGGGCTGTTGGTTGAACCTGAAAACGCGATTGATCTGGCGTCAGCAATTCAGAGGTTGATCAACGACCGACAATTTCGTGAGCGGATGGGCAAAGCTGCCCGAATACGGATCGAGGAGCATTTTTCAATTGAAAAGGAAGTGGCTGCTCACGAAAAGTTATATGAAGAGATCCTGGCACGAAAAGGCAAAAATCATGATTGGTGATGTGCTAATTACATTCGGCAAAGGATTTGAAGGTGCCCCGAGCCGAACCGGGCAGCCTTGGGCGTTGGCTGCCGCTATAGGCGAAGCGCGTCTATACACCAATCAGTCTGACAAGCGGTGGTACGGATTCCCGCTGGTTGAATCGGAGAACGAGAAGTGGCATATCTGGCTTTTGGGGGAGCTTTATGAAGAGTTTCAACCACTGACTGCCGCGTTTGAGCAGCCAGAAGAACTAAACGGGCATTTTGTGATGGTCGGCTTCGAAAAAGAGAAACGGCATGTGCACGTAATGACCAATCGATTGGGTACCGTGCACAGCTATTATTCGCAAAAAGGCTCGAAGGCTGCCATAGGAACCTTTTCCCCGGCGGTGGCATCTGCAGCGGGTTGTTCGGATTTAAACCTGCAGGCAATAGCAGAGTTTTTCAACTTCGGCTTTTTTATCGGCAACTCGACCTATTGGCAAGGTGTGGAAATTTTGCCCCCGGCGACCCACTCCATTTTAGATGAAGCTGGTGGGATCCTCTCCCAAAGGTCATATTGGACCTGGAATTATGCACCCAATACATCCAAGCCTTATGATGAAACGATTGATCAGTTTCATCAGGTTTTCAGAGAAGTTCTGACCGGGCAGGTTAATCAAAAACGGATCGCGTTGCCGCTTTCGGGAGGGCTTGACTCGCGCAGCACCCTGGCAGAATTGGGCGGTCCTGGTTTGGGTCGAGCTGTGAATTTGTTTCCATTCAGCTACGGATTTACCGAAGATTCGGCTGAAACCAGAATCGCCAGGCGGCTCGGAGAAAAGCGCGGTATACCGGTAAAAACCTGGACAATCCAACCGTATTTGTTCGATCAGATGGAACGTGTCTGCGCCAGTGTGGAAGGCTTTCAGGATATCACTCAATGTCGACAAGCGTATGTGGTGGACGAGCTGGCTGAGCAGGCAAGCCATGTTGTCGCGGCTCATTGGGGTGATGTCTGGCTGGATGATATGGGCTTTTTGGGGCAGGCAATGCCAACTGATGAGGAACTGGCTGAAGTAATTATAAAAAAGTATTCCAGGAGAGGCAGCGGGATTCTGCAGTCACTTTTCAGCCCCAGGTTGCCAGCTGATTGGAAGGAAGTGATGAAGGCGAAGGTGAAATTGACCCTGGCAGGACTGAAGGAAGTCGCTGAGTTTGATTTTAAGATCAAAGCCTGGAAAACCTCACAATGGTCCTGGCGCTGGACCTTGAGCTCGCTGAGGATGTATCAGGCTGGGTTGTTCCCACTGCTGCCTTTTTATGATAACCGCCTGGTGGACTTTTTTATGCAAGTTCCGGGAGATTTTGTGGCAGGGCGAAGATTACAGATTGATTATCTCAAACGTTTCGCGCCAGATCTGGCAAGGGTTAAGTGGCAGCCTTTTGATGTAAACCTTTACAAGTACAAGGGATTTAATTCCTGGTTGCTTCCCAAACGAGCTATTCAGAAATTAGGACGATCGCTCATCCCCCGCCCTGTAATTCAGCGAAATTGGGAGCTACAGTTTTTAAACGAAGAGGGTCAGGCTGGCTTGGAACGCTTTCTCCTGGAACCCGGGCTGAAGGTGCATAACCTTTTTCCTGCGGTTGATTTGCAGCAGATTCTGGGTGGTTTTTACCAAAATCCGACCGCCTACAATGGCTATGCTGTCTCAATGTTGTTGACCCTTTCCGCCTGGCTGGAGCAATATGGCTGAGCAGAAACCATTGGAAGTGTTGGTTGTCGGTTATGGAAGCGGTGAGATTACTTTCATCGATCGACTGATCACAGGCTTAGCCCAAAAGGGTGTAGCCGTGACCATCGCTGCCTCTTCAACAAGAAACTTTCCTAATAACCGCTCGAAAACCTTAAAATGGGCATGGATACCCACTAAAAACCAGCATATCTTCGGGCGTTTGGCAGCATTAGCCTGGCTTGTGATAACTCATCCAATTTGGAAAAGACCGGTTTGGTTTTCTGATCTGGTCGGGAAAGCCCTGGGATGGCGCGAAAAGGCTGATATCTATTTTCGTTACCTGCCTTACACCGGCGAAAAATGGAATCTGATTTACTTCCCCTGGAATTCTGCTGCCATTGACCATCTCGGTTTGTTTGACTCAGGGATGCCAATCGTGGTTTCATGTCGTGGGAGCCAGGTGAATATCCGCCCTCATTTGAGAGGACAGGAAGAGTTTACGAAGCTGCTCAGAACGACTTTAGAGCGCGCAAATGCCGTTCACTGTGTTTCCCAGACTATCCTGGAAGAAGGCGCGCTTTACGGGGTAGACCGCGACAAAGCGGTTGTAATCCATCCGGCTGTTGATAGCGATATTTTTATCCCATCAACACAAAAGCGCCCGAACGAAGTGCTTCGCCTGGTTACGACGGGGTCACTGATTTGGCGAAAAGGATATGAGTATCTGCTCATGGCTTTTTCACTTTTGAGGGAAGCTGGAGTTGATGCCGAATTGCATATTCTCGGCGAGGGCTACGAACGCAGTCGCATTCTGTTTTCCTCCCAGAACCTCGGAGTACATGCAAGTGTTTTTCTGCATGGAAAGCTTACCCCAAACCAAGTGTGTGATCAGTTGCAGCGGTCTGATATTTTTGTTTTTGCCAGTCTGAGCGAGGGGCTGCCCAACGCGCTTCTTGAGGCGATGAGTTGTGGCTTGCCCGTTGTGACCAGCGATTGTGGTGGCGTACGGGAGGCGGTGACAGATGGGGTGGAAGGTTTTGTTGTGCCCACCCGCTCACCCGAACTGATGGCTAAAGCGCTTCAAAAACTCGCAAAAGACTCACAGTTACGGCAAAACATGGGAGCTTGTGGTCGGGAACGGATTTTGAA